>JBLHKW010000026.1:0-40478 GCA_047618565.1 Planctomycetota bacterium | reverse complement strand
TGAGGGCCGCTGGTGCGCATTTTTTTCCGGGTATTCGAACCCGCCGCTCAAGCCCCCACCCGGGTAGTCCGATAACTCCTCTGTCAGCACGTCCCCTTGCTGACAGAAAGAGTTCACCATGATCGCCGCATTCCTCCTCACCGCTGCTTCGGTTGCGCAGCTCCCCAGCGACCTGACCCTGCCGCACGAGCTTGAGCCCTCCTCCATCCAGCTCAGCGTCCAGACAACCAACACCCACTTCCGCGCGCAGAGCTACTCCGACGCGCCGATGCTGATCGTCTTCGGAGCCCCGGGCTCCGGCATGTCGACCAGCATTCAGCTCGCGCCGGGCATGTCGGCCAGCTACACGTTCTGCCGTGGCTGCCTCGACGACGTCTACTTCGAGGTCCTCAGCATGCGCGCGGGCCGCTGGTCCAACACCGGCGCACTGGCCCTGGCCGACGTCTGCGCCTCGGACCGACGCGCGGCCTGGATCCAGACCGGACGTGGAAGGTCGGTCGCCTGGCTCCAGCAAGCGAACGGCCTGGAGAGCGCTCAGCCGGACGAGAGCCTGCTGCCCGCCTCGCTGTTCACGTTCCGCCCGGAGCTCGACGGCTTCCGGATCGTGGCCCCCGCGATGCACGTGCCCGTGGTGACCCCCGAGAACAAGAAGGGCGATGCGAAGCCCCCGGCCATCGAGCCGGCGCCCCTGCCGCCCGTCTGAGCCGGCGACCCGTTCACCGATTGAGAGACAGAGAGAAGGGACGGGGGAGAGGTGTTTCACCTCTCCCCCTGCTCTTTTAACCCGGAGTCCCGTCTCGGGCTTGCCCGGAGAGCCGCCGTCGCAGATCATCGAGCCACGGTGGCGCCTGGGCCTTGAGCACTCCTGATCTCCTGCAACTCCTTCCGGCCCTCGCCTGCGCTGCGCTGGCGGGGCGCATCATCCTGGCCTGCCTACCGGCGGACCGTGTGGATCGTCGTCAGCTGCCGCTCACCTGGGCCACGTCTCTCTACCTGGGCTGGGCCGGCCTCGCCGTCGAGGTGTACCTCGCCGATCGCCTGGGCCTGACCCCACGAGCCTGGCAGCTGGCGATGCCCTGGGTTGCCCTCGGGCTCGGTCGAATGCTGACCCTGCCGGGCGGGATGCCGCCACGTCACGCACCGCGCGAACAGCCGCTCGGAACCGCGGCCAGGTTGCTGGCCCTCGCCCTCACCATCTGGTTGCTGGCACAGACGCGCGAGACGGCAAGCCCGCCGGTGGCCTGGCTGGCGAACGCACTGCGGGTCCCGCCCGCCGTGCACCTCGCCGCGATCGCCATCCTCGTCCTGCACGGGCTGCGCGTGACCCGACGCAGCCCGACCGGGCGCGCTGCGCTGACGCTCGCGCTCACGCTCACTCCGGCTGTCTCCGCACTCGCGAGGGATGCCGGGCCACGCGCACTGGCCGCGACCCTGCTCGTGGCGGGCGCCGTCTTCTCACTCAGCTGGTTACGGCGCGCCAACAAGCGCTCCCTGCTGCTGGCACTGATGTCCTTTGGAGCCGTACCCGTGGCGGGTGTTCCGGTAGGCGTGGCCCTGGGTCCCGCGGGCCTGGTGGCTCTCGTCATGGCGACGCCCACCGCCCGCCGGCGGCGTGTGGCGACGCGCGCAGGGATGGCCTGGATCGCCGGAATCCTGTGTGCACTCGCCCACGGCGGTGGCGACATCGCGCGGCCTCCAGCCCCACCGGCCGCCACTCTCCTCTGGGCCTGGTTGCTGACGGCCCTGTGCAGCGCGCTGTACGCCCTGCGCACACCCGTGTCGCAGACCGCGCAGCTGGAGAGTATCGATCCGCCGCGGCGAGAACGCGTGTACCTGCTCCTGCTGCTGGCGCTGACGTCGATCAGCGCGCTGGTGTTTCATGGTTTCGGTACCGATCCACTGGCGCTGCTGACGCCGGTGGCAGCCCTGACCGTCGGCCTTGCACTCCCACCGGAACGGGCCTGAGCCGCAGCGCGTATCGATGCCCACCTCGCCGCTTCGCGATGCCCTGGCGCAACTAGGGAAAGGCACGCCCTACAAGCTCGCCTTCGAGACGCTCCTGGTCGACGTGGACGAGCAGCGCTCGGAGGAGCTGATGCTCCTTCACAACGAGAGCCGCGGCGCGTGGGTTCCGCTCGTGACGTCGACCTCCGGACGCGCACTGTTTCTCGGCCACCCCCTATCGGGCACGGTCCCGCCACTGGCCGACGCGGGCTTCGACGTCACGGTCGTGTCCGTAGACCTGGACTGGTTGCGTTTTGGACAGGCGCGCAACGAGGACCGGGTGCCCGGCAACACGCGCGCGGTCGTGGCAAGTTCCCGGGGACGGCTACCCTTTGTCGATCGCGCCTTCGAACTGGTCGTCGTCGAGGACAACCCGGAACCGCTCAACGACGGCTGGGATCAGGCTCTTGGGGAACTCGCTCGGGTGTGCCGAAACGAGTTCGTACTCATCGCCGACAACCGCCTGGCCTACAAGCGCTCCAAGGGCCGGCGGGGGGAGTACCACAAGCCGACGCCGATCGGGTTTCTGCGCTCGGCCCTCTCGTCCAGTAGCCGCGCCCACACCCTGCATGGGTACCGCAGGTTGCTATCGCGGGAGTTTGCCGATCTGCATCCCCTGGCACTCTATCCGGACGCACGCGACTTCAGTCATGTGGTCGGACTGGCGCATGACCGCCCGCGACTGACGATCGGTCCACGGGAGCGTGGAAACAGGGTCAAGCTCGCCGGGCAACGCCTCGGCCTGTTTCCGTGGCTGACGCCGTCCTTCGCGATCATCGCCTCGCGCAAGCCGCGGCAGCCGCGTATCGAACGCACGCTGGCCGAACTCGCGGAGCGGATCGGCGAGCCCTGTCCGCAACTCGAACTCCTGATCGGCACGCGCAGCAACAGCGCTGTCATGCACACCGAAGTTCCAGGTGCCGACCCGGACCTGGAAGCGGGCCGCTGGACCCTGCACATCGCGCTCAATCCCAAGAAGCGCTGGATGATGCGTCACCACTTCGATTTCTTGCGGTGGATCGGCGAGCGGTTTCCCTGGCTGCCTGTCCCTGAACCGCTCTTCATCGGTGAAATCGGGGGCAGCTGGATCACCTGCGAGCGACGCCTCGGAGGATTGAGTGCGCCGCACCTGACCGGCAACCTCGCGGCCACGCGCAGGACCTTCACGGACGTCGTGAACCTGTTTGCGAAGCTTGTCGTCGAGCCGCAGGCGCAGATCGATGAGGAGCTCTACGAGGAGACGATCGGTCGCCGCTTCCGGATCGTGCGCGGCCACGCACGCGTACCGGCGACCGTCGCGCGTCTGGAGCGCATGGAGGCCGAAGTGCGCGAGCGGGTGCTCGGGAAGCGCATCCCACTGGTCCTCTATCACGCGGACATTCGCAGCAAGCACATTCAGGTCGAGCCGGACGGTTCGGTGCTCGGTTTCCTGGACTGGGGCACCAGCGAGCGCGCCTTCCTGCCCTACGTCGATGTGATGCACATGGTGACCCATCAGCGCAAGCACGAGGGTGGTGGCGCCGTCGGCGAACCGTGGCGCGTATTGCGCGACCGGGTCGAGCTTGCGGACCACGAGCGCGAGGCCCTGGAGAGCTACGTGGACCAGACCGGACTCGATGACGACGTCCGTTCGGCGCTCGAACTGATGCTACCGGTGCTCGTGGCCGGCATGGCCGAACTGCATTGGGACTACAGCAGGCCCCTGTGGGTCCATCGGCAGTTCGGACTTTAAGGTCGTAATCTCCCTCTATCCCGCGCCTTCCAACGAAGGCCTATTGTGGGTGCCGCGGAATTCTGCGACGCGCCGGAAGCGTGCTACGCAGATGGGGTGATTCCTCCGGGAAAGCGGTACATCTACAAATACGACCTGCCGATTTAGAGCCCAGGCTCCATCCTCACGTTCGCTCCCAAACCGCCCATGTGTGTCACCGTCCTGATCCTGCTCGCCGTTCTGGCCATCGCCCTGCTCTACCACGGTAAGGCGCTCCTCTCGTGGGTCGTTCCCGGGACGCTCTTCTTCACCTGGTGGGGCTCCCAGGGCGAGTCCCTGAGTGTGATGTGGTGGTTGCTGGTGCTGCCGTTCGGCGCGATCGTTGCCGTCTTCGGCCTTCCGCCCCTGCGGCGCAAGCTTGTCACAGGGCGCGTGCTCTCCATCATGGCGCCGATCTTCCCCGCCATGAGCGAGACCGAGCGGGTCGCACTGGAAGCGGGCACCGTGTGGTGGGATGCCGATCTCTTCTCCGGCAAGCCCTACTGGAAGAAGCTGCTCGACTTCAAGGGTCCGGGTCTCACGCAGCGCGAGCGTAACTTCATCGAGAACGAGGTCGCGGAAGCTTGCCGGCTGGTCGACTCCGACGAGGTCGATAGCAAGGGCGACATCTCCGAGGAGGCCTGGCAGTTCATCAAAGACAAGGGCTTCATGGGGATCATCGTCCCCACCCAGTACGGCGGCCTCGGTTTCTCGGCGGAGGCCAACTCTGCCATCGTCACGAAGGTCTCGAGCCACAACATCACGCTCGGCGTCACCGTCATGGTGCCGAACTCCCTCGGCCCGGCCGAGCTGCTGCTGCACTACGGCACCGAAGATCAGAAGAACCACTACCTGCCGCGGCTGGCCAGCGGGACCGAGGTGCCCGCCTTCGCCCTGACCGAGCCCGTCGCGGGTTCGGATGCGTCCTCGATGACGAGCTCCGGCGTGGTCTGCAAGGGCCAGTGGGAAGGCGCAGAGGTCGTCGGGATTCGCCTCAACTGGAACAAGCGCTACATCACGCTCGCGCCGATCTGCACCTTGCTGGGACTGGCTTTCAAGCTCTTCGACCCGGAGGGCCTGATCGGCGCCCAGAAGGACCTGGGCATCACCTGCGCGCTGATCCCGGCCGACATGCCGGGCGTCGAGACCGGGCGTCGCCACGACCCGCTCGGCATCAAGTTCCTCAACGGCCCGACCACCGGCACGGACATCTTCATCCCGCTCGACTACATCATCGGCGGCGCTCCCATGGCGGGCCAGGGCTGGCGCATGCTGATGGACTGCCTGTCGGCGGGACGCTCGATCTCCCTGCCCGGGCTGGCCTGTGGCGCGGCCGAGCTGACCACCCGACTGATTACTTCCTATTCCATCGTGCGCGAGCAGTTCGGCCTGCCCCTGGCGAGATTCGAAGGCGTGGTCGACAAGCTCGCCAACATCGGCGGCGGGGCATGGTGGATGAACGCCACGCGCAGCGTGACTGCCGCTGCCGTCGCGTCCGGCCAGAAGCCCAGCGTGCTCTCGGCCATCGTCAAGGCGTACCTGACCGAGGCCATGCGCGACATCGTCAACGACGGGATGGACATCCAGGGTGGCGCCGCGATCTCACGCGGACCGCGCAACAAGCTGGCGCGCATGTACCAGGCCATCCCGATCGGGATCACCGTCGAGGGTGCAAACATCCTGACGCGCACGCTGATCATCTACGGACAGGGGGCCCTGCGCTGTCACCCGTTTGCATTCAACGAGATGGAGGCCGCCCGCTCAAAGGACCTGATCGGATTCGACAAGGCCTTCTTCGGGCACGTTGGCTTCATCGTCTCGAACCTCACGCGCGCCAAGTTCCTGGGCTTTACCGGCGCCAGGTTCGCCCATGCTCCCCTACCCGGACCGACGCAGTACTACTTCCGCCAGCTAACGCGCTGCTCCGCCGACTTCGCCGTCGTGTCGGATGCCGCCATGGGCATCTTCGGTGGTGGACTGAAGCGCAAGGAACGCATCACGGGGCGGCTCTCCGATGCCCTGGCCTGGATGTACATCGGCTCGTGCAGCCTGAAGCACTACGTCGACCAGGGTCAGAAGAGCGCCGACGAGCCGTTCATGCGCTGGGCCTGCGAGCACGCCCTCAACAACATCCAGGAGGCTCTGGCCGAGACGCTCGCCAACTTCCCCAACCGCTGGATCGGAAGGCTCCTGCATCTGGCGATCTTCCCGCTCGGAAGGCCCTACTCCCCGCCGTCGGACCGGCTGTCGAGCAAAATCGTGCGTAGCATGAGCGAGGACGATCAGGTGCGCGACGAGCTGACCAAGCACATGCACTACCCGCATGATGAGGGCGACACGCTACGGCGCCTGGACCTGGGGCGCAAGCTCTTGCTGGAGGCCGCACCGCTGCGCAAGAAGCTGAAGGACGCCATGCGCGCCGGGACCCTGCCGCGCAAGCGTGAGCTGCTGGCGCTCGACGAAGCGCGCGAGAAGAAGTTGCTGACCGAAGAGCAGTGCAAGCTGTTGCGCGACGCGCTGGAACTTCAAGACGATCTGATCCAGGTCGACGCATTCTCGGCAGACGAATATCTGGCGCGCTGCGGCTCCTGACCGGAAACGCTTTCCACAGGCCTCAATCCCCTGAACGTCTGCGGCTGGAAGAAACTTCCAGTTTCCGTCGTAGGTCCTATTCCTGCGACAGGAAGACGAAACAGCAAACGTGTTTGGATTCAGAGCGCACGTTCCAGATTCCGAGAATAGGTGCAGGCCTGCCCCTTGGCAGAGGGTCTGCATTCTGGCCACTGGAACGCAATGTACGAACGACGTCAGCCGACAAGCACACGGAGAACTCGGCGCTCCGGAATGACCCTGACGGAGATCATGGTCTCGATGATGGTCATGACCGTTTCGGTCTACATCCTCTCGACCACGATCACCGCGACGATCGCCCACTCAGCCGGCAAGCGCGAACGCATCAAGGCAGTTGAAGCGGTGCGTAGCCTCCTGGAGGAGATGCGCAGCCTACCGTGCGGCGAGCTGTTCGCGCGTTACAACGACGACCCTGCGGACGACGCCGATGGCCCTGGAACGGCGCCCGGTCGCCATTTCAGCGTGCTCGGACTCGACTCCCAGAAGAATGATGCGGATGGGTTCGTTGGCGAGGTGATCATGTCTGCGGTATCGGCCCCCCTGCGCGAAGACGCCGTCAATTCGTCACTCGGGTTGCCGCGCGATCTCAACGGGGATGCGCTCATCGATGACGCCGATCACGCCGAAGACTACATCCTCCTGCCTGTCCATATCCGCGTGGAGTGGTCCGGGCATGTAGGCGAGCGAGAGTTCGAGATGTTCACGATGTTCGCCGACCTGCGGAAGTGGCGTTCATGAGGCAACGCAGCAACGCTGGCTTCACGTTGCTGGAGGTCACGATCTCCGGCACGATCCTGGCACTCGTGATGCTCAACATCTCGATGGTCACGAAGACGGGCTCGGCGGCCTATCAGGCGGGCATCTTCGAGAGCGCGCTTGAGGACGAGGCCTCTCAGACGATGGACCGCATCACGCTGGCCGTGATGTCCTCGAGCGAGGATGCCATCGACCCCGTCCCGATCGCGCCGGCAAACGCGTGGAACATCGACTACGAGGTCAGTCTCGGCATCCAGGCAGGCGAGCTCGTCCTGGACGACCCCGAGCGCATCGAGCTGGTGACGGGCACTGGACAGGTGCTCTGGAAGAAGAACCCGGACCTGCCGGAACAACGCAGCCTGGTGTGGTCGAAGTCGGTGCCTGACAACTTCGGTGACGAGCTCCCCAACGGGATCGACGACAACGGGAACGGTCTGATCGACGAGCGCGGGCTCTCCTTCGACATGATCGGGTCCAAGATCATCGTGCGGCTGCAGCTGATGCGCGCGGATCCGGATGGTGTCACGCGTCAAACAGCCAAGGTCGCCAACGTGACCTGTAGGAACTGAGGCCAGGAGGCAGACGACATGATCCTTCACCGACATTCAGGGGCGACCTCGAGCCAACGCGGCAGCGTGCTCGCGATATCGCTGATCGTGGTCATGGTCATCGCGTCTCTCGGCGCCGGATTGATCCAGATGCACAGCGCCATCGCGCGCCGTCAACTGCAAGCGATCGACAACAAGCGCGCGCTTTACATTGCCGAGGCCGGACTCTCCGAGGCCTTCATGGCCATCGCGCACGGCAAGAGTGGCGCGATCGGCAGCGAGGAGAGGCCCGCGATCTTCGGAAACGGCCTGTTCTGGGTCGAGGTTGCAGAGCAGCCGGATCAGAGCATCGCCATCGTCAGCAACGGGCTGTGTGAAACGGGGCGCTTCTCGCTGGCGATGACGGTCGAGCGTCAGATCAGTCCGATAGCCTCGCTCGGCCTCTTCGGCGCACAGGCCGTCACCATCGGGCAGGGCGCGATCATCGACGGCTACGACTCCCAGGTCGGGACCTATGACGCGCAGGTGGACCCCGACCTCGCACAAGCCTCGACCGGGCAGGGTGCCCGGATCACGTCGAACGCCGAGATAGAGATCAGCGCGACCGCAGCGGGGAGCTCGAAGCTCTCGGGAGACGGCCTCGTGGGCCTCGCTTCCGAAGAGGGGGCCGATTACTCGACATGGATCTATGGTGACGCGATCCCGGGGCCAGACGGAGGTGTGCTGGCCGATCCTGGGGTGTTGATCACAGGTGACACGGTGCCGGCATTGAAGCCCGTGCGACTCGAACGCCTGGACGTTCCCATCGGTCTGGCCGGAAGCACCGCACTTGTACATACGGACGCGACGCCGCTGGTGCTCTCGAACGTCGAGGCGCAGTACCGCAAGGTCTACGTCGGTCCGGGCAGTGAGCTCGTGCTACAGGGTCCGGTCACGATCATGGCCACCGGCATTCTGCTGGATCCTGGCGCCAAGCTCACGATCGACACCACGGGTGGCCCCGTGATGATCTACGCCACGGCCTACGTGAGCTTTGCCGAGGGATCGATCCTCGCCAACTCGAGCCAGGACCCCACCCAGGTGGCCCTGGTCGTGGGTGCAAGCGAGGATGTCGACATCGACGGTGACGGGACCCTGGATCCCGCGATCCACCTCGCGGCCGAAGGCGACTTCTACGGGATGCTCTATGCACCGCGCTCTGACGTATCGGTTCCGAGCACGCTGCGCATGTTCGGTTGCGTGACGGGTGATTCCCTGACGTTCGAGGATGGTTCGCACTTTTCCTACGACATCGCCATGAAGACTACCGGAGTCGCGGTCACGGGCCTGCCGGGTCTGCTCTCCTGGCGCATCGTCAGCTTGCCGGATGCGGACATCGTCAAGCACCGCACCGACCCGATGCGTGCGCTCAAGTTAGCAGGTGTGACCCCGACGCCATCGTCCGAGGCCTACGCCGAAACGTACATCCGCCTGGATTACACCGATGGTTCCGGCAACCCGCAGACCTACGAGGGCCTGGAGACCAGCCTCGACTGGAACCAGGTCCAGAAGGTCGACAACATGCGCTGGTCCGAGACGCTTGCGGGCCTGAACACCGCGCCCGACTCCGGCGCGACCGGCAAGACAGCCCCGGCCATCGTCGCCTTCTAACGCGAAAGCGCGCCTTTCTGTCGTCTGTCATGCCTGTCCAGTTCCACACCGCTTGCCTCCTGACGGCATCGCTGGTGGGCATCCACGCTGTCGAGGCGGTGGCAACCCTGGAACCCGCGACGCCCGCGCGCCGGGGCGAGATGGACGAGCGTCTCGACCCGAACGAGACCGTGGATCAGCTGCTCGAGCGATGCATCGAGGACGACCTCACCAGCGCCCGTGTCCTGGGTCTGAGCGCGTCACTCGGCGATCACGTCATCGACCTGCTGTTCGAGAGACTCGCAGAGCGCAGCCGCAGGGCGTCGACCGTTCTGGCCTTCGACCGGTCGATGGCCGAGGTCCCGCAGATCGCCCTGAAAATGGAAGTCCGCCGCACGGACCCGGGGGCCCGATCCTATCGCGCCGCGGGGCTGCGGGTCCTTGCCCGACGCGGTACGCAGCGCGACCTCGGAACCGTCTTCGCCCTCTCCGACAGCCACACTGGAGCGCCCGCTTCGAGCGCAACCCTGGACGCACTCGAAGTGGCTCTGGTCGGTATCTTCGAGCGCTATCCGCTCAACATCACAGATACTCGCGGACACCTATCGAAGCTGGATCAGGCCCAGATGGTGCGCCTCATCCGTGCTCTGGGACAGCATGGACAGGATGGTCGATACGGATCAGAGCGCACCTTCCAGGTGCTCGCCGACCTGCTGGCCGAGGACGCGATCTACCGCTCGATGATCCTGGCTCAGATCGGCCGACTGGCGCCGCCCGCCGCCCGGACGGGCGCCATGAACCGTGTCCAGGCGCTGCTCGGATCGCCCGACGCTGCCATTCGACGGGAGGCCACGCTGACGGTTGGGAAGCTGGAAGACATCGAATCCTTCGGCACTCTGATCGATCTCCTGGAGCATGAAGACGAGCGGCTGCGATCGACAGCACACTGGTCGCTCAAGAGGATCTCCGGGAGGACGTTTAGCGCGGGTGCCAGGCAGTGGCGTGCATGGCACGCCGCCGAGAACGCCTGGTGGGCAGACCGCGCACCGGAGCTCTTTGACCTGCTCCACGGGGACGATGCCGGTGACGTGGCCGCTGCGCTCAATGAACTGGCGACACATCGCCTGTTCCGCCACGGGATCGCCGAGGCACTCAGCCCACTGCTCGCGAGCCCACACAACGAGACCGTGCTGCTGTCCTGCTCGGCCGCGTACTCCCTGCGCTCCCCCGCCGCACTACCCGGTCTCATCGAGTGCCTTGACCATCCGGACGAACGCATTCAGATCAGCGCGCTTCGCGGACTGACGGCCATCACGGGGATTGACTTGCCGCGCCAGGCGGATTCGTGGCACCAGGCACTGGGCCTGTAGGTCCCTGGTGGCCACAGGGGACCATTCTAAAGAAAAATCGCCGGCCGACCGATCAACCCGGGGTCCGCCTATCCCCACTTCATCACCATGCACCAGAAGCGCCGTATCAAACTGATCAAGCCCACGCTGCAGCTCAAGCTGACGCTGATATTCGTGGGTATCTCCGCACTCTCGCTACTACTCCAGGGCGTTCTGCTGATGAGCGGCCTGACGCGAGCAGCGCTCGACCTGCCCAACGATCACCTGATCATGCTCGATCAGGTGAACTCGATCGTCTTCGGGGCCCTGGTCTCGTCCTTCGCGCTGTTCCTGCCCCTGACGTTCGCGGTGGGGATCCTCACCACATTCCGGCTCGCGGGCCCGCTATTCCGCCTGGAACGTTTCCTGCGACAGACCATCCGCGGCGACAAGCCGGCTGATTGCCAGCTGCGGAAAGGCGATGAGCTGCACGGCTTCTGTGCACTGATCAACGAGGTCACGGCGCCGTTACGGACGGAGGACGACATACCGGCACAGGGCACCCAACGCGGCAACGATCCGGAATCGGTCCCCTCTCTGACCGGTGGCAACGAGGCGACCAAGGTGCTGGACAGCAGCGACGCGCCCACGGAAACCGACCTTCAACATCGGGACTGAGTTCGAACCCGTCCGCCGACCATGTCGCTGAGATCCAAAATTGTCCTCATCCTGGGCGCCGTGATCGGTGCCTACGCGGTCGTGGATGCTGTGATCCAGCGCGAGGCCTTCGGATCGCTGTTCGATCGACTCGAGCGTTCCGAGGCCGAGGAAGACGTGGCGCGCATCGTGGAAGCACTCTGGCAGGAGGCGTCGGATGTCCACGCGCTCTCGGTCGATTGGGCTGAATGGGACGACATGTACGCATACGTGGACGCTCCCAGCGAACGCTTCGAGAGGTCGAACCTCGGCCACACGGCCCTGAGCAACGCCGGCCTCGACCTCGTCTTCATCTGTGACCGGGACGGACGCGTCGTCTTCCGCTCGATCATCGACCCCGACAGCGGGCTTGCGGTCGAGCTGCGCGAGTTGCCGGATGAGCAATGGCTGCCGTCGCATCCGCTCCTGGCCACCACCCGGGCGGATCAGAGCACCGTCTCCAACCGCAAGCCGTACGGGATCTGGCAAAACGAACACAAGCCCCTCGTGGTGAGCTCATGTCAGATCACCACCAGCGAGATGGATGGAGAGGCCCGTGGTTGGGTCGTTCTCGGTCGGTTCCTGGCGCAGGATCTCGACGACGAGTTGACGCAGCGCACGCGCGTCGACTTTGACTTCTGGCCGCTTGATGGTCGCGCGCCGTTGAGCGTAGCGCCCGATGTCTTCGATCAGGTCACCTCGTCAGCCCACGCCGTGGTGCGCCCGGCGTCTGACGAAACGTTGCATGCCTACGTGACGTTCCCGGACATTCAGCGCAACTCGGCGCTGCTGCTGCGGGCGAACATCACGCGCGACCTCACGCTGGCCGGCGCAACCTCACTGCGCTACGCGCTCATATCGACGATCGTGTCGGGTCTGCTACTGCTTCTGGTGCTCACGGGCCTGATCCAGCGCACGATCCTGACGCCGCTCTCGGAATTGACCGAGCATGCGGTCTGGATCGGCAAGAACGAGGACTTCAGAGCACACCTGACCGTCGACCGCAGCGACGAGATCGGGATCCTCTCGCGCGAATTCAACGACATGATGGAGAAGCTCGAGCTATCGCGCGCCGAGCTGGTGGACAGCGCGCGCGCGGCAGGCATGTCCGAGATCGCGACCGGGATCCTGCACAACGTGGGAAACGTCCTGAACAGCGTGAACATCTCGGCCACGGTGCTTCATCAGAAGATCACCGAGATGGGCATCGACGATCTGGTCAAGCTCTCGCTGGTCGTGAACGAACACTCCGATGACCTTCCGGGCTTCATTCAGAACGACCCCAAAGGCAAGCACCTGCAGCCGTACCTCTCGGCGCTGACCGAACACCTCGGCGGCCAGCAGGAACTCGTGCTCGGAGAGATCGATTCGCTCAACGGCGGAATCGATCACATTCGCGAGCTGATCAAGTCGCAGCAGAATTACGCCATCAAGGCCGAGCTGATCGAGAACACATCGATCAGCGAGCGCATCGATGAGGCGTTCAGTATCACCGACAAGGCGCTCGCCACCGACGAGAAGCTGGACGTGGTCCGCGACTACGCGGACATCCCGCGCATCATGACCGACAAGCACAAGCTACTGGAGATTCTGGTCAACGTCGTCCAGAACGCGCGCCAGTCGATGGACTCATCAGAGACTCCCAACAAGCGCCTGATCCTGTCCACGCAAGAGGACGGTGAAGAGTGGCTCGACATCTCGGTCACCGACAACGGGCTCGGGATCACGGAAGAGAACCTGAGCAAGGTGTTCACCCACGGGTTCACGACACGTCAGGGCGGCCACGGCTACGGGCTCCATACGGCAGCCAATGCCGCGAAGGAGCTGGGCGGTTCCCTGACTGCACAAAGCAAGGGCGTCGGGTACGGCGCAACATTCACTCTCAAAGTCCCCAAGCGAGTCGCGGTCACCAGATGAAGGACATGAACCGAAGAGTTCTCCTGATCGACGATACTGCGTCGATCCACGATGACTTCAACAAGGTGCTTACCCAGGAGAGCCCCGGCGCTGCCAAGGGTCTGGCCGACGCCAAGGCGGCCTTCTTCGGCGGCGAAGAGGAAGCGCACAATCCGCAGGGCCCCACCTTCGAGCTCACCTCGGCCATGCAGGGCAAGGAAGGGCTCGCTGTAGTCAAGAAGGCCCTGGATGAGGGACGCCCCTTCGCCATGGCCTTCGTCGATATCCGCATGCCCCCGGGGTGGGATGGCTTGCGCACGATCGAGGAGATCTGGAAGGTCGACCCGGCCATCCAGATGGTCATCTGTACGGCCTACTCGGACTACTCCTGGGAGGAGACGATCGAGAAGCTCGGCAGCGCGCACCACCTGCTGATCCTGAAGAAGCCCTTCGACTCGGTCGAGATCATCCAGCTTGCGGCAGCCCTGACCGAGAAGTGGAACGGGACCCGGCACGAACAAACCCTGATCGAGGACCTACGCACTGCGGAACAACGAGCGCGTTCCTATGCGTCCTCGCTGGAGACTGTGAACCGTGCGTTGCTGACATCGAAGGCAGCCACCGATCGCACGACGGAGCTCAAGAGCGAGTTCCTGGTGCAGCTCTCGAGCCAGATCCATGGCAGCCTGGGCAGCATCCTCGAGCGGGTCGCAGGCATGCGCGGCTCCCAGGACAGCCCTGAGGGCACGGCCCAGCTGGACGGCATCCTCGACGCGAGCACACACCTGATCCGGATCTTCGACGAGGTGCTCGACCTGACGCGAATCGAGGCCGGGCAACTCAAGCTGGCGCCCGCCGACTGTTCCGTCCTGGAGACCATCCACCGGCTTCGGGAGAAGTTCGGAGCGCGGGCGCAGGCCCAGGACACCGAGCTCACCTTCCAGATCGTGGGCAATATCCCCGAGGCGTTCCGGCTGGATCCGGACCGTTTCGTGCAGATCCTGGAACAGCTGGTCGAGAATGCGCTCGAGCACTCGAACTCCACCAAGCTGGATATCGTCTTCGAGACAGAGCCTACTCAGGACTGGCGCGTCGTGACGCTCATCTGTCGCGTCACCGATGACGGCGACGGAGTCGACCCGCGCGTGCACGGCAAGCTCTTCGAACCGTTCGTGGCCAAGCATACTTCCCACGCCCCTGAAGAACTGCGCAACCCCGGCCTCGGCCTGGCGCTGGCCAGACAGCTGGTACACATGATGGACGGCGAGCTCGGGCTCGAATCACAAGAAGGGTCCGGGGCCACGTTCACCCTGCGCATCGAGACGGAGCTGCTCGAGGGCGTGCCCCTGCTCGGCACGGACTTTCAGGCAAGCTGACCAGGGCAGTCCACATCTCAGCCGTCCAAGCGTAGGGCCTCGATCGGATCGAGCCGTGCGGCTCGCCGGGCTGGCAAGATGCCGGCCATGACGCCAGTGGCGAAGCTGATCACAAAGGACGCAGCGACGTACTCCGGTGGTGTTCCCAGGGGTAGGTCAGGAACGATGGCGCGAATCAGCCCAACGTTCCCCAGCCCGAGGATCACGCCGCCGGTCCCGCCTACGAGGCCAAGCAGCACGGCCTCTGCCATGAAGACGCGCATGATAGCTGCACGCGTGGCGCCAAGGGCCTTCATCAGGCCGATCTCGCCGGTGCGTTCGCCAACGGAGATCCACATCATCGTGAGAATCCCGACCGCACCAACCAGAAGCTATATGCCTCCGATCGCTGCCACAGCCAGAGTCACACCATCCATGACGCTACCGAAGACACTGAGCATCTGCTCCTGTGTATTCAGCGTGTAGTCTTCGCGCCCGCGGTGACGCTCCGTCAGGATCGCCTTGATGTCAGCTACGACCCGCGACGTGCTGGCCGCAGCTGCGTACCGCAGATCAACTTAACTCAGCTCTTCGCTATTGAAAAGCACTATCGCGGTTGCCGTGGGCACGTATGCCACATCATCGACATCCTGACCCAGGATGCGCCCCTTCGGAGCCATCACGCCGATCACCCGCAAGCGTCGGTCGGCGACGCGCACGAACTGACCAAGCGGGTTGCCTTCGGCGAAGAGCTCGCGTGCCAGGCGGGCCCCAAGTACGCAAACCTGCGATTGGCGCCTCCAATCCCCTGCCGGCAGAAATCGGCCAATGCCGACTTCGAAACTCCAGAGCGCCGGTGTCTCGGAGGTGACGCCGAAGATATTGACACTACGCGCACGCCCATTTCCTTCGACGCGCCCCTGACCGATAACGAGCGGAACGATGCGTTCCACGCCCGAGACCCGCCTGAGAGCCAGAGCGTCCTGGAGTGTCAGCTTCTGGGTCGTGCCCCCCATCATGCCGGGGATTCCGAAGGTCTCGGCCTTGCCCGGCTTGATGGTAATGATGTGGGTTCCGAACTGCGAAAACTCAGCCGAGATGAAGCGGCGCGTGCCCTCGCCCATGGACGTCAACAAGACCACGGATGCAATTCCGATGGCGATTCCAAACATGGAGAGCAGGGAGCGCTGTCGTGCGCCGAGGATCGCGCCTAGTGCAAGCGAGAACAGGTCACCCATGCGTCATCCTCCTAGCTCCGCAGGGCGACGACGGGGTCGAGGCGCGCAGCCTTGTTGGCCGGCAACACGCCGAAAATCAGGCCGACCCCCGTTGATACTGCGAGCGCGGCGAGAGCCGACCACCAGGGTGGAGTCGCGTCGAAAGCGGGAAACCAGATCGACAGGGCGCGTGCT
Organism: Planctomycetota bacterium; assembly: GCA_047618565.1. Lineage (GTDB taxonomy): Bacteria > Planctomycetota > UBA1135 > UBA1135 > JBLHKW01. Next base: position 24,473 of record JBLHKW010000026.1, on the reverse strand, counting down.
CCAGCCCAGGCACACAAGAGTCCGAGCGCGCCGCCCACACTCGAGATCAATGCAGCCTCTGCCAGGAAGATGCCGCGTACCTGTTTGCGATCTGCGCCAAGCGCTCTCAGCAAACCCACTTCGGGACCACGTTCTGCAACGGAGACGAGCATCACGTTCATGACGCCGATGCCGGCTACAGCCAGGGACACGCTGGCGATGCCCGCCAGTACGAGGGTCAGAGCACGCATGATCGACGACAGGGACCCCGCCACTGACTCCTGGGTCAGGCAGGTGAAGTCCTCTTCGCCGTGGCGCTCGAGCAGTACATCCCGGATGCGCTCGGTGGTCTCGTCCGTGTCCGCTCGGACACCGACCTGGATCAAAATACGAAAGAGGCCCGACGCGTTGTACATGGCCATCGCGGGCGCAACCGGAACCAGCGCCATCAGGTCGGTGCTGAGGCCCACCTGCTGACCATGGTTCTCGATCACTCCGATGACGCGCATGCGACGGTCCCCCACCCGTACCGTCTGTCCAACCGGTACCTGTCCCGGGAAGAGATTCGATGCCAGCTCGGACCCAAGCACAATCACCGGCTTGCCCAGCTCCCAGTCCATCTCCGGCGAGTTCACGCCACTCTTGAGATCCAGGTTTCTGGCCAGCAAGAAGTCACTGGTCGATCCCAGCACGTAGACCTGCTTGCTGCGCTCACGGCGTGCCACCGTCTCGCTCCCAATGGATACTGGCACGACCAGCTTCAGCTGCCGGATCTCGCGCGCCAGGGCCTGCGCATCCTTGAGGGTCAGGTCGTTCGGCGTCCCCCCGAGGCCAGGCATCCCACCCTCCGTGTCCGTGTGCCCGGGCATGACGAACACCAGGTTGCTGCCGATGGACTCGAACTGGCCGCTGACATAACGTCGCGCGTCTTCACCCAGGGACGTCAATTCGAGGCCGGGAAACGCTGGCGCCCGGTCGACCTTCCCGATGAACTGACGCCGGGCAACACCCCCCCCTCGGCCTGCGCTCCCGGAAGCCGTTGACCCTGTTTCAGGTGCGGCGCGGCCTGCTGCTCGCGAGCCTCGCAATCCTGGCCTCCGGCAGCGTGCTGGCCACGACCGGTCAGGCACTCGCGCACCAGACGAATCTCGGTTCGAGTTTCGTCGGCGCCACACTCCTCGCGTCCACCACGTCGCTACCGGAACTGAGCACGACCCTCGGTGCCGTCCGCCTGGGCGCGTACAGCATGGCTTTCGCCAACATCTTTGGAAGCAATGCGATCATGGTCGCGCTGCTCTTTCTGAACGACCTGGCCTTCCGACAAGGCCCGATCCTCGAGACCGTCGACCGCTCGGCGAGCTTCGCAGCGACCATGGGAATCGTGGTCACGGTGGTCTACCTCGCCGGACTGATCATACGGCGCCACCGGGTCGTCCTGCGCATGGGCATCGATTCACTGGCAGTGCTTCTCCTCTACGCCCTGACCTTGCTGGGGCTCTTTGCCCTGCGCGCTGGTTGAGGCCGCTCGCGCCCTGGAAAATAGGTTACTGTTCGCACGCGAACGCGCACTGCTGCGCAGGGCGGACCCCCACGCGACTAGCTGATATTGGCACGTAGAAAGAAGGCGCCTACAAACAGGATGGAGATCATTCCGATGAAGCTCGTACGCGTGGCCTGCCCCCGTCGTGCAGCCTGGACAAGCCGATGACAACCAAGCTATCCCCGCCCCTGTGAAGTTCCAGGATTACTACGTGGTGCTCGGCGTCCAGCGTGATGCCGACGAGAAGTCCGTCAAGAGCGCCTATCGCAGGCTGGCCCTGAAGTGGCACCCCGATCAGCATCAGGACAGGGATACGGCGAAGGCTGAGGCCAAGTTCAAACGCATCAGCGAGGCCTACGAGGTCCTGTCGGATCCGGAGAAGCGGGCCAAGTACGACCGTTTCGGTGAGAACTGGAAGCAGGGCCAGGATTTTGAGCCAGACCCTGGCCAGCGAACGATGACTCCGGAGGAGTTCGAGGCAGCCTTCGGTGGTTCAGCTGGCTTCTCGGACTTCTTTCAGGAGATGTTCGGCGGTCAGTTTCGCCAGGACTTCCAGGACGCCCCGGACCAACATCCGCGCTACCGCTACCGGGGTGCCGATCAGCACGCCGAGCTGCACCTCACGATCTCCGAGGCCCTCGCCGGAGGAAAGCGGACGTTCGACGTTCCGATGCAAACGAGCTGCCCGAGCTGCGGCGGCACCGGCTCACGGGGCACCCACGTCTGCCCGTCATGCGCCGGCATCGGACGGGTTCGCAAGCGCAGGACCGTTGACCTCAGCATTCCTGACAGTATCAGGGACGGTCTGAAACTGCGCCTCAAGGGTCTCGGAGAAGCGGGCGTGGACGGGAGCGACGACGGCGATCTGCACCTGACCGTGCGACTCAAGGAGGATGACCGGTACAAGCTCGTCGGTAACGACCTGGTGGCGCGCGTCTCCGTCACGCCCTGGATGGCCCATGCGGGCGGAAAGCTCGACATCCGCACCGCGCGCGGCCTGGTCACTCTCACGGTCCCGCCGGACAGCCGCTCGGGCGACCGGCTACGCCTGCGCGCCCAGGGCTTCGCGGACGGCAAGAATGGCCACAGTGACTGCATCGTGCATGTCGAGATGGATCTTCCGAAGAGCCTGACCGAACGTCAAGCGAGGCTGCTACAGGAACTGGCGCAGAAGACCGAAGCGGCCGAAGCGGGCGCCGCCACGGAGGAGCAAACCTCATGACAAGCGACAAGCAGTACATCGAGAATGAGCTCTACATCACGCTGGTAACGATCGCTGGCCTCTACCAGGTCGAGACTGTCTGGCTACAACGGGTCTACGACCGGGGAATGCTCGGCACTGGCGTGCGTGCTGGTGCGAGCGTCTCGATTCCCGCCGTGCGGATGGACCGCGTCGCCACCATCGTCCGCATGCACGCCGTCCTTGGACTCGACCTGGAGTCGATCGAACTGGCACTGACCGACAGGTGATGCGAACCCGCCCCACGCCTCGACACGAAGACGGAGGGCACCCCGTTGCAGGCCGGTCGGGCGCCCGCAGGCCCGCTCCCGCGAACCCCCAGATGGAGGCCGGAGCGTGTTCCTCGGCGTCCTGAGCACCGCGCGCGACCTGGGTCGCCTGCGCGAGATCGCCGCCGTCCTGATTCGCCACGGCCTCGGGGACGTGGTGCGCCGGCTCGGGATGGCGCGCGTGCTCGAGCGCGCCGGTCGCGCCGTTCACTGGAAGGCCCGTTCAGGGCCTCGCGAAAGACCCCGCCGTGCGCGTGCGTGGGGCGCTCGAGGAACTCGGACCGACCTTTGTGAAGGTTAGGCAACTCCTGGCAGCGCGCCCCGACCTGTTGCCGCCCGCCTGGACGGAAGAACTGTCTCGCCTACACAATCGAGCCACGCCGGTCCCCTACGCCGAGGTGCACGCGCAGCTGCTCGAGGACCTGGGCGCCGAACCCGCGTCCGTGTTCAGACGCTTCGACAACCGCCCGCTCGCCGCCGCCTCGATCGCGCAGGTCTATCGGGCCGAACTCATCGATGGAACCCCGGTCGTGCTCAAGGTCCGCCGCCCGGGGATCCGCGAGGTGGTCGAGGCCGACCTGCGCCTGTTGTCCCGCCTGGCCGAACAAGCCGAGAGCCGCATGCCCGAGGTGCGGCGCTTCCGCCCGAGGAGCCTGGTACGGCAGTTCGCTCGTTCCCTGCGCAACGAGCTGGATCTGCGTATCGAGAACCGTAACGCCGAGCGACTGCGTGCGAATGCCCAGGACAGCTCCAGCATCACCATCCCGCACATTCACGGGCACTGAACCCGGGAACGCCTGTGCGTGATGGACTACCTCGACGGACAGAGCGTTGGAGATTGGGTGCGGTCCGGAAAGCCCGGTCCAGTCGACGTAGCCAGCATCGCCGCGCACGGAGCCGACATGATCCTGCGGGCCATCTTTGTGGATGGCTGCTTCCACGCCGACCCCCACCCCGGGAACGTGCTGCTGCTGCCCGACGGCGATGTTGGCCTCGTAGACTTCGGAATGGTGGGCTACCTGTCCGAAGCTCGCCGCGTCGAGTTCATCGACTTGCTCTTCGCGGCCGTTGGCCGCAACGTGGACGAGTGCGTCAGGATCCTCCTGCGCTGGTCGGACGGGGACCGTGAGACCGAGAACGAGTTCCTGCACCGGGACTGCACAGCGTTCATCGATCGCTATCACGACGTGTCCCTCGCAGACCTGAACGTCACGGACTTGCTCACTGACCTGACCGCGCTACTGCGGGAGAACAATCTGTTCCTGCCCGGCGATGTGGCCCTGCTCATCAAGGCATTCATCACCCTCGATGGCCTCGGGCGGCTGCTCGATCCGGACTTCGTGATGCTGCGCCACGTGGAGCCACTCGCCCGTAGCGCCTGGCGCGAGCAGCACTCCCCGAGCGCGGTGATCGGACGCGGAGCCAGTGAGGTGCGCGCCATTCTGAGCGCCCTTCCGCGCGACCTGAGGGAACTGGCACGATGCGCCCGCCTTGGCCAGATGCACGTCCAGGTCGGGGTGGACCAGCTCGAGCAATTCGGCCACAAGCTCGATCGGAGCACGAACAGGTTGACGGTGGGCCTCGTCACCTCAGCCCTGATCGTGGGAACTGCGATCTCGCTCACGGTCGATGGTGGACCGCGACTTGCCGGAATCCCCCTGTTTGGCCTGCTCGGGTTCTCGAGCTCGATCGCCGCAGGGATCTGGTTGCTCTGGTCGATCCTGCGCTCGAGAAAGACCTGATCGGCAGCCCGTCCCAAAGCGCGAGTTGTACCTGCAGCGGTCCGCAGCCTGCCACGCCGAGGACCGCAGCGGAACGGGCAGGCCCAGGTGGAACGACGACGGCGAGGTCAACGGGGCGCGGGACTTCACCGCCGGCTACCTCAAGGGTGGATCCATGCGACGGGACATTGCGCATCGCATCCGGGCTGGCATGCCAGGCTCGGCGATGCCCGCCACGCACCTCGAGAACCCCGCCGATCTGGCCGCGCTCGTGGAGCACGTGATGGCACTGTCGCCCGGGAGCAAACTGCGGACATCGGACTGCGCAGCGCGCAAGTAACTGCCCGACGAGTCGCCTCACTGGCAGACGTGGGTCACGACAGTGAAACCTGGATCGGGATCGAACCGGCACCGGTGCAACGGGCACGCTTGTGGTTGAAGGAAGACTCCGTCAAGCGGGTCACGTTGCGCGCCGTGCATGATGGCCAGCGGCTGGCGATCCGGGTGCGCTGGGCCAATTCGACCTGCAGTCCGCGTGTCATTGATGACGCGCAACGCTCGGACGGGATCGCCCTCCAGTTCACGACAACAGAGCGTCAGCCACAGATGCTGCGCCCGGGCACGGGCTCGATGGACTCGAGCCCGTGTCGCGACAAGTCGAGTTCTTCCACGGCCGAGGTGCCCGCGACGCACGGCCCGCAGTGCGCTCCACCTACACCATCAAAGTGCTCGCAAGGCCGACCGGCACGGCCTGGGACCTGATCTTCGTGCGCAGCCCGGAGCCCACGGGCGCGCAAGACGTCCGTTTCGAATGCGGCGGCGCACTCCGGGTGGCCATCGCGGTGTGGAACGGCGCGGCGGGTGACCGCGGCCCACAGAAGTCGATCGGCATCTGACAAACCCTGCAGCTCGAGCCCTGACAGAGCGAAAGACGCCCAGCGCCTGGACAACTCAGGGCTCGGCCCGTTCGCCCTGCTCCTTGAGCATGCGGGCGACCGCCTCCTCACCCAGTGGTTCGACGCCCTTGACCCGCAGGCTTTCCGCCCATTCTGCGGCGAAGTCGCGCTGCAAAGCCACATTCACGGCCAGTGTCGCGAGCATCGCGATGGCCGCCCCCAGGCTCGCGAGCGCCATGTCCACCTGAGCATCCCAGATGTCCCCCTGGGCCCCGACAAAATCGTGCGCGACATCGCCGCCGAACGTCAGGGCAGCAGCCCATTCCAGGAGCTCGTACACCATCGACGTCGCCATCACGAAGCCGAGTGGCAACAGGTAGCCCCAGATGCCACGCACCGATACGACCCGCAGGTAGAACTCCCGAATCGGATAGGTCAGCAGCAGGCCGTAGAGGAGATGGACGAGGCGGTCAAAGTGGTTGCGCTCCCAGCCCATCCTCTCGTTCAACGACCCGCCCACAAGCGCGTGCCAGCCTTCCTCGTAGGGGACCTCGGAGTAGGTGTGGTGCGCTCCCACCTCGTGCACGGCCAGGAATGCCAGGATCAAGATGTAAGACAGGCGCGAGAGCCTGAAACTGCGCCAGCTGAGCAAGAGGGCGACGGCCAGCGCGACCACGAGCAGGTTCTCCAGCACCCAGGCCGAGCGCGACGCGGGCGAGATCCCCAACCACAGGAACTCGATGGTGAAGGCTCCGCCAAGGACTCCAATGGTCAGCTGGAACGAGGGCCAACGCATGCATTCCCACCCACCGTGGACCCGAAAACCTCCAGCCCGCAACGCTCATCGGGAGACATGGGCCAAGTCGAACCGAAGCTGCCACCGACAGAGGCAGTTCAGATTGAAGCAGCCCGCCCAACGTCCCCGAGACGCGTGCTCGCGGGCATCATCCGGTCAGCTGGCGAACACGTCCACCATCTCAGCCCCGACCATCGCGATCGCCTTCTCAGGCGGGACGGGCGGGCTGAAGAGGAAGCCCTGCACCTCGTTGCACTGCAGAACGCTGAGGAACGAGAGCTGGCTCTCGGTCTCCACGCCCTCTGCCACAACCTCGAGGCGCAAGCTGTGGGCCATCAGGATGATGGTCGTGGCGATGGCTGCGTCGTCCGGATTGGTCGTGATGTCCGAGACGAACGAACGGTCGATCTTCAACGCGTCGATCGGGAAGCGCTTGAGGTAACTGAGCGAGGAATAGCCGGTACCGAAGTCGTCGATCGAGAGGTGGATGCCAGCACCCTTCAACTGATGCAGGGTCTCGATGGTGGCCTGCGGGTCGCGCATCAGCATGCTCTCGGTGAGCTCCAGCTCGAGCCAGCGCGTGTCCAGGCCCGTGTCCTTCACGGCGCGAGCCACGGTCTCGAACAGGCCAGATCGACGGAACTGCACCGCGGACAGGTTCACGGAAACGCGCACAGGCGGGAGCCCCGCGTCCTGCCATTCCTTGTTCTGACGGCAAGCCTCGCGCAGGACCCATTCCCCGATCGGGACGATCAGGCCAGACTCCTCGGCCAGCGGGATGAACTGCGCAGGCGACACGATGCCCAAGGTCGGGTGGTTCCAGCGCACCAGCGCTTCCATCCCGACGACCGTGCGCGACGCGACGTCGATCCTCGGCTGGTAGTAGACGGTCAGCTCGTTCTTGTCGAGCGCCTCGCGCAGGTTCTGCTCCAGCGTCAGACGCTCGAAAGCCCAGCGGTTCATCGAGTCCGTGTAGAACCACTGATTACTCGCGCTGTCCTGGCTCGCGTAGTAGCAGGCAGTCTGGGCGCGCTCGAGCAGGCCCACGGCGCCGACAGCGTCGGAAGGATAGATCGCAATACCGATGTTGGCCTCGAAGACCACGCGCGCGTCGTCGAACTCGACGGGCCCGATCACGACTTCGTGTAGCTTGGACGCCAGCTTCGACGCATCCTGAACGCGCTCGAGTTCGGGCACCAGCACCGCGTACTGGTTCCAGGCGAGCGGCGCAATGCGCACGACGCCCTTGAAGCCATCGGTCAGCTCGTCCTCCTCGATCTCCTCCAGGCCGCGCCGCAGCTTCTCCAGGATCACGTCGCAGAAAGCGCCCTGTCGGCCCTCGGCCAGCTTGAATCCAGAATTGGTCAGCTCGACCGCGAGGACCGCGACCTGCTTGGCCTCGGCCTGCGCGCGCGGCAGAACGACCCCGAGGCGGTCGAGGAAGGCATCGCGGCTCGTGAGAACCCGATCCGATCGGGGTCCCTCGCCAGCAGTACCCATCTCCGCAGCGCTGGGGTCTCCGCCCCCCTGCCAGGCGTGGGCCAGAGCGGCGCGCAGGCGGTGTTCCACGAGAGCGGGCCCGAGTCCATCGGCGAGGAACTCGGTCACCCCGGCTTCGCGCGCCGCCGCCACGACCGTGTCGTCGATGGTCGCAAGCCACATCAAGATGGGCAGGCCCTGAGCCTCAGGCACGGCCCGCAGGGCCCTGCAGAGCTCGATGGCATCGGAAGTGACGAGTTCGGCCCCCAGGACGATGGCCTGCGGGCTGGTCGCGCGCAGTGCCTCCATACACGAAAGGCCTGTGCGCGTAGTGCTGGTACGAAAGCCAACCTGCTCGAGAACCTGCAGACTGTCGGCCGGTCGGGAGGGATCTGAATCGACGACCAGGATGAGGGGCGTTTCCGGCTCGGAAGAGGTGGTCATTGGGGGGTGATCTGGGTCTATCGGTAGCCGGGAAGCCATCCGGATATTCGACCAGCCGGCTCGCAAGCTTGAATCCGGGCCCCGACATTTCGCACAACATGTGGGCCGTCCCGTTCAAGCGCACCCGGCCCCGACCGAGCCCTCGAATCCGGCCCCCCGTCACCATGAAAATCTTTCCAGCCCTGCTGCTGTTGTGCTGCGCCGGATGCGCCAGCAACTACCCCTACTACTTCATCCCGAGCCCGGCTGAGGTCCGGATCCAACCGGAAGGCAGCGCGCTGATCGCCCGAACGCTGATCACCGTGCTCGAAGGGCAAAAGGGCGAGAAGGGCCAACCGCCACGGATGCTCATCCGGCTGCGCGTCGAGAACCTCTCCGATGCCGCCATCCGGCTCGACGCGAGCAGTCTGCATCTGGTCACGTCAGACCTGTCGGAGTTCGGCGCGGCCCTGGTCAATCCGCCGGACACCGAGGTCCCGCCGAACGAGAAACGCACCTACGATCTGCGCTTCCCGTTCCCCGCCAACCTGAGCCTCTCCGCGCCCTCCCTCACGGGGCTGCATCTGAACTGGCGCATCGACTACGCGGATGGCACGGCTGACGTCAGCACGACCTTCCAGCGCAGCCTGGATCCGGCCGGGTACTACCCCGACAGCAACGTCCGGTGGTCCGTAGGCGTCGGCATCTACGGCTGACCGTTACGCCAGCGCCAGTCGACGCAAGACGTACTGCAGAATGCCGCCATTTCGGTAGTAGGCTGCTTCCTCGGGGGTGTCAATGCGGACACGCACGTGGAATTCCTTGCTGTCACCGTCGGGTGATACGGCGCGCACGAGGATCTGGCCGCCGGCCGGATTCGGTCCGTTGATCAGCTCGGCCAGCTTGAGGATCTCGAACGTCTCGTGACCTGTCAGACCCAGGCTCTCGACGTTATCGCCCTCATTGAACTGCAGGGGCAGCAGACCCATGCCGACGAGATTGGAGCGATGGATACGCTCGAAGCTCTCGACGAGAACCGCACGCACGCCCAGCAGGCAGGGCCCTTTTGCGGCCCAGTCCCGTGAAGACCCGGTCCCGTACTCCTTGCCGCCCAGAATGATCGTGGGCACGCCCTCGCCCTGGTACCGCATGGCCGCATCGTAGATCGACATGCGCTCACCGGACGGTTGGTGATCCGTAACGCCACCCTCGACGCCGGGGACCAGGCGGTTCTTGATGCGCACGTTGGCGAAGGTGCCGCGCATCATGACCTCGTGGTTGCCACGCCTCGAGCCGAACGAGTTGAAGTCCTCCGGGGCGACGCCGTGCTCGACCAGGTACTCGCCCGCGGGTCCGTCGGCCTTGATGGCGCCCGCTGGGGAGATGTGGTCGGTCGTGATGCTGTCCCCGAAGAGAGCCAGTACGTGCGCTCCGAGAATGTCCTCCACCGGGGGCAATTCGAGCTGCATGTCCTGAAAGAACGGCGGGTGCTTCACGTAGGTCGAATCGGACTGCCAGGCGTAGGTATCACCCTCCGGCACCTCGATCGCATTCCAGGACTCGCCGCCCTTGAACACGGCGCTGTAGGAATCCTGGTACATCTCCGCGTTGATCGTCGCCCCGAGCACTTCCTGTATCTCCGCCGAGCTGGGCCACACGTCCTTGAGGAACACGCGCTTCCCGTCTTCATCGGTACCGAGGGCATCCTTCGTGATGTCGATGTTCACGTCACCGGCGAGCGCATAGGCCACGACCAGGGGCGGCGAAGCCAGGTAGTTCGCGCGCACCTTGGCGTGCACGCGACCCTCGAAGTTGCGGTTGCCCGAGATCACCGACGCCACGATCAGATCGCCCTGCTCGATGCCCGCGTCGATCTCGGGTGCGAGCGGCCCCGAGTTACCGATGCAGGTGGTGCAGCCGTAGCCCACCACGTTGAAGCCCAGCTGGTCGAGGTACGGCGTCAGGCCGGCCTTGTCCAGGTACTCGGACACGACCCGCGATCCAGGCGCCAGGCTGGTCTTCACCCAGGGCTTGGTCTTGAGCCCGCGCAGCGCGGCCTTCTTGGCGAGCAGTCCTGCCGCGACCATGACCGAGGGGTTCGAGGTGTTCGTACAGCTCGTCACCGCGGCGATCACCACCGAACCGTGCCCGAGGTTGAAGCTGCGACCATTCACCTCGACCTCGATGCGCGGATCGCTGTCCTCGTGACCGGCGCCCGCCAGGATTTCCGCGCGTGCGTCGGCGAAACAGGGCGCCATCTGCGAAAGCGCGATCCGGTCCTGGGGTCGCTTGGGTCCCGCCAGGCTGGGCTCGATCGTCCCGAGGTCCAGCTCGAGCAGGTCCGTGTACTCGGGCAGGGGCGTCTCGGCGGTGTGCCAGAGCCCTTGCTCCTTCATGTAGGCCTCGGTCAGGGCGAGGCGCTCGTCGTCGCGACCGGAGAGACGCATGTAGTCGAGGGTCTCCCTGTCGACCGGGAAGAGGCCGCAGGTCGCACCGTACTCCGGGCACATGTTCGCGATCGTGGCACGGTCCGCGAGCGGGATACGCCCGATACCGGGACCGCAGAACTCCACGAACTTGCCCACCACGCCGTGCGCGCGCAGCATCTCGGTCACGCGCAGGACCAGGTCCGTCGCGGTCGTACCCTCGGGCAGCTCGCCCGTCAGCTGTACACCGACGACCTGCGGGATCAGCATCGAAACGGGCTGGCCCAGCATGGCCGCCTCCGCCTCGATCCCGCCCACGCCCCAGCCGAGGACGCCCAGACCGTTGATCATGGTCGTGTGCGAGTCCGTGCCGACCAGAGTATCCGGATAGGCGTAGCCGCCGCTGCCGTCCATCACTACACGCGCCAGGTGCTCCAGGTTGACCTGGTGGACGATGCCCATCTCGGGCGGCACGACGCGGAAGTTGGCCAGCGCCGCCTGCCCCCACTTCAGGAAGGCATAGCGCTCGCCGTTGCGCTGGAATTCCTTCTTGGTGTTGATTTCAAGTGCGTCAGGCCCGCCGAACGCGTCGACCTGCACCGAGTGGTCGATCACGAGTTCCGTGGGTTGCAGCGGGTTGATCTTCGTCGGGTCGCCACCGAGGCGCCGCATGGCGTCGCGCATCGCCGCCAGGTCCACCACAGCGGGCACGCCTGTGAAGTCCTGCATGAGGACCCGTCCGGGGCGGAAAGCTATCTCGATGTGCGGATCGGCCTTTGGATCCCAACCCAGCAGAGCCTCGATGTCTGCCGCCGAAACCGACTCGCCATCCTCATGCCGCAGCAGGTTCTCGAGCAGGATCTTGAGCACGAAGGGCAGGCGCGCGAGATCGTGGCCCTTGCTCTCCAGTGCTGTCAGGCGGGCGATCTTGTAGCTCTTGCCGGCAACTTCAAACGTCCCGCGGCTTCCAAACGTGTCCATCATGTGGGGCTCTCTGCTCGACTCTTCGACCGTGGCCACTGTGCGGGACCGAATGCCCTGGGCCATATGTGCGGCAGCTTAACGTCCCGGTCGCCGTGCGTCTCGGAGCGGGCAGGGAATCCCGGGTCTGGGCCTCAGTCGCCACGCTTTGGCAGCCCGTTGACGGCATCCACTCCGGTACGGCGCCTCAGAAAGCCTGGCCGAAGTGAATGCAGCCGTCCTGGCTTCCCGGAGCGATTTATCAGCGGGCGGTTAGCGGGCAGGTCGCGAGCTGCTGGGGCAGGCTGAGCGGGTCCTCGATCTCGAGGAAGATGACGTGTTGCGGGCACAACCAGGCTCCGCCGCCCGTGAGCGTCAGGGGCTTGCTGGACACGTCGAAGACGACACCCTCGAGCTGCAGATCCGAAAAATTCAGGATCCCGGACGAGGTGCCCCGGATCAGGCAGTCGCGCACCACCGCCCGGCTGCGGTCCTGCCCCTGAAGCACGGCCCGCTCCATACCATCGAGCACGCAGCCCTCCAGGTAGGCAAAGCTCCCCGAGCCCGGAAAGACCGAACCAGCCCTGAACAAGCACTCGCGCGCAAGCAGGTGGCTGGCCGAATCGCTGAGTCGAACGGACCAGTTCGAAACCCGCCCCTCCGTCCGGCGCCGGACCTCGGATCCGTAGATCTCCACCTGGCCGGCCTGCACGGTCATGCCCGTATCCGCGCCGATCAAGAGGCAGTCGAACAGGGAGGCAGAAGCCCGCATCACCGTCACCGCGGCGCCGCGATCGTTGCTGATGCGCAGGCCGCTCAGGACGACGTCCTGCACGTCGATGATGCGCACGCCCAGCTCGAGATGAACGCCCTCGCCCCCCAGCAGACGCAGGCCCTGCACGCTCAGGTCAATCCACGTCTCGCCCGCGATCGGCTTGTACTCGCCCGCCGGCAGGATGATGTCCACGTAGCTCGCCTCTCTCGACTTCAAGCCCTCCAGGCTCTCGATCAAGCTGGCCATCGTCGCGTCCGGCAGCTCCAGGCGTTCGCGCGCCGCGCCCACGCCAGCAGCGATCGTGGGCGCCTGCCCGACGCGCAGATCCATCAGCTCGCTCAGGGCTTCGAGCCTCGCCGCCGGCTCGAACACGAGCTGCTCGGACGCGTCGAGCAACGTGGTGGAAGAGATCATGGCCGCGCGCCTGTAGAGCCGCAGGCCGAGTTCGAGGGTCTCGCGCAGCTCGCGTCGAGGCGCCTCGTCAGCGGCTCGGTCTCCCGTGTCAGGAGCGTGCAGCCAGCGCTGAGCGATCTGCATCATCACGAGCGCGAAACGCGGCTTCGCCAGGTCGGTCGCGGCCTCGATCGCGGCTGTGATACCGGCGCCCGTCGAGACCCGTGACCCGAACAGATCGGCCCAGTCCGCGTGCTCAGCAGGCCGACGCTCTGTCGGCGCATTCAGGGCGAAGGGCCACGCACCAGCCGCGCCGCCGAATGCCGGTGGAGCGGGCACGAGCTGCATCTGCTCCATCAACAGCATCGCCAGCCGCCGCAGGCCCTCGTCTGGCTCGGCCCGGATCAGGACCCGCAACCAGCCGGCCAGGCGGTCCTGATCCAGCTCCACGTCACCGCGCGGAGCTAACCTGCCGCGCGCCTGTCCCCAGGTACGCAGGACAGCGAGCGCGCGCCGATCCACGTCCGGATCGAGCCAGCCCGGCGGCAACTCCCCGATGCCGTCGGCCTCGGCCTGGGCCATCAGGACGAACGCCACGTGGTCGCCGCGCGTAGCATCGGCCGTCAGGAGGATATCTCGCGCGGCCCCCGCCAGTTCCGGATCCTCGGACTCGAGCGCCTCCCGTAGACGCGGCCAGGCCTCGGGGCCGATCTCTTCGAGCAGCCCCCGTGCAGCGACCCTGCGCACGTAGCTATCGTCCACCAGGTCGCGCAGCCCAGCGTCGAGCAGGCGGCCAAGGGTGTCTGCGTCGCTCAGATCACCGAAAGCGACCCGAATCGGCTCGCCGGGCAGGGATCTCGCCCCCCATGGATACGCGTGTCGCAGACGAAATCGCCCGATGTGCCCGGTGGCCCGGATCCGATCGGACAGCTGTAGTCTGACGCTGCGCGCTCCGGGCGCAGCGAGCTTGAACTCCTCCCAGTTGTCGCTCGCGTAGTCGAGTTCACGCTCGACGACGACCATCACGGAATCGCGCAGGGGCACATCGACAGCGAGCGCGTCCAGCACCAGTACCGGACCGGACGCCGCCCAGGTTGCCTCGACCCCGACGGGCGGCAAGGGCAACAGCCGGGTCCCGTCCAGGTCCAGCTGTCGGCGCAGGGACACGCCACGGCCCTCCCCGGCCGAGGAGAATCGCAAGCGCGCGTAGATGGGTCCGGGAAACTCGACGGCCAGGTCCTCGCCGACCTGTGCCGAGAACAGCTTGCCCTGGTAACTGCCCGCAGCCGGGTCGGGAAGCGTCCAGGCCGAGCTCGTCCCGCTGCGCGTCATGCGGGCCATCAGCACGCCCTCGGTCGGGCGCAGGTTCAGGTGTGTGTCACTCGCATAAGCCACCTCGACGTGAGCATTCGGGCCACCGATCTCTCCGCTCAGGAGGTCGATAAACAGTCCGCGCTCGATCGGAATCGGCCATTCGGGCGGGTTGTCGGTGGTCAGGGCGCGCACGCTTGCACCGAATGCGGGACCATCCCCCACGCGTTGCACGCGATACTCCACGGGCTGCCCCGGGGGCGCGTCCTCGTCGATGAACTGCGATCCCGTCACGCGCCCGAGCAACTCAGGCGGCGCGCCGCTCTCCAGCACCGCCCGCCAAACTTCGTACTCGCTGTCGGGCGCCGCACTCGCCCAGAACAGCCCGATCTCGTTCCTCCCCGAAGACACGCTGATCTCGCGCGGGTCGCGCGCCAGGACCTCACTTTGCAGATCGGCGCGCGCCAGCTCGAAGCGTACGCTCTCGGATCCGACGCGCAGAACCCGCAGGTAGCCCCAACTGCCATCGTCCAGGTCGAACAGGAACTCGTCCCCCGACACCGCGACCGGCTGATTCACCGGAACGCCGGCGCCGCGCACCACGCGGGCGCTCACGCGCTCGGCCGTGGAGCGCTCCCAGCGGCCCAGGCGCGGGATGGCCCGCAACAGTCCATCCGCGTAAACGATGGTGTTGGATTCGCTGACGGGCCGACTGACCACGGCCCCGCTCGTCAGATCCAGGCTGAAGCCAACGGGCAGGTCCAGCTCCTGCCAGCTTGAGGGCGCCTGGGCAGGCGCGGACTGGAGGAGCGCCAAGGTGGCGAATCTGGCGATATGCAGTAGAAACATGGGGCCTGGCCGCATCCTACGACGAGCCCCGCCGGATCGCCCGCCCGGGACCGAAACTCGGCCGCGGTAAGGGGCCAGAGCCGACCGATATCAGCACCGGGTCTGGCTCTGCGGCGTTGCCCCCACTAGAATCCGGCCCTCCAAAACCGGGGACGTAGCTCAGCTGGTAGAGCGTCGCGTTCGCAACGCGAAGGTCGTGGGTTCAAGTCCCATCGTCTCCACCATCCCCGGTTGGGTCCCGAAAGCACCAGCGGCGCCAGTGTCTGGCCGGCCGTTGATCAGGTGTCCGGCAGCAGGAGAGCCTCCTGCACGCCGATGCGATGCTGCAGCAAGCCCCCGCATCCGGAGCGCTTTCCGGCGGACCGCTAGGAGTCCGTTGAAAAACTCCCTACTCGACTTCGCACTCCTTGCTGCGACGAAGATGGCTTCGTCTCGCTACGGGACTTTTTCAACGGGCTGCTAGCGCCTGCGCCAGGGCTTCCGCTTGGGGATATCGCCGGCTTCCACGGCGCTCTCGAAGGCCCCGATCAGCGTCAGGAGCTGCGCCCCGAACATCTCGGTCTGCCAGGGACAGAAGCCATCGATGCCCGCCAGCGCATCCGCGTCCGTGGGCCGCGAACGGGCGATGCGCGCCATCACGTGTCGGTTCAGGAGGTACGAGGCCTCGACCTGCTGCTCGCCCGCGATGCCCTTGCGCCATTTCTTCAGGCGGTCGTAGAGCTCGACCTCGGACTCGCTCATGCCCTCGGTGCCATCGCGCTTTGGAAGCACGGGCAGGCGATCCAGTTCGCCAAGTGAGCGAGCCTTCGCAACCGCATCGAGCACCTTGTCTCCAAACGAGCGCACCATGCGCGGGCTGAAGCCGGGCGTCCTGGCAAGCTGGTCGAGCGTATCGGGCTGTGCGTGGGCCAGATCGAGCATGATCGGGTTGCGCATGATCCGGAACGGGGGCACGTCGCTGCGACTCGCCAGGTCCTCGCGCAGGGCGTAGAGCTCGCGTATGACCTGCCAATCGGACTGCGGCAGGCGCCGGACGCCCTTGATCTTGACGAAGTCGTCGGGCCGGAACTGGGGCAGGTTGGGCGTCAGGGCCTCGAGACGACGGCACTCGGTCTCGACGATCATCGCGCGCCCACACTCCTCGAGCTCGGGCCGCAACTCGCGCATCAGGGGCAGCAGATAGTGGGTATCGAGCCGCGCGTAACGAATCTGCTTCTCGGTCAGGGGCCGCTTGGCCCAGTCCGAGCGCTGCATCGACTTGTCGATCTCCACATCGAAACGCTCGCCCAGGACCGAGGCCAGGCCCGGTGAATCCGTGCCCAGGGTGGCCGCCGCCACGCGCGTGTCGAACAGGCCCGCGAAGTCGAGGTCGTGGTCGCGCTTGAGGATCAGCACGTCGTACTCGCCGTCGTGGAAGACCTTGATCTTGTTCGGATCCGCGAGCACCTCACGCATCGGCGCGAGGTCGAAGCCCGCCAGAGGATCGACGACGTAGTCCCGATCCTCGACGGTGACCTGCACCAGGCAGACCTTCTCGCGGAAGCTGTAGAAGGAGTCCGCCTCCGTATCGATGGCGATCTCGCTCTGTCCCTCAAGATCCTCGACCAGCGCGGCCAGGCCGTCCGCGTCCTCGACGAGGATGGGAGGGGGTAGCTCGTTCTGGCTCATCGGCGAGGGTTCGGATCTCTGGGGCCCCGGGACGGGGTAGGACGTACGCCCCTGAACTCGAAAAACCCCCGCGCGGGCGAGGGACGAGGGCGGATGGCGAGGATGACGGGACTTGAACCCGCAACCTCCGGCGTGACAGGCCGGCACTCTAACCAATTGAGCTACATCCCCGCTTTTGGGCGAGGGAGTATATCAGCGCATCGGGCCGGATCTACGGCCGTCGTGCCAAAAGCTCAGGGATCCCGGGTCCATTCACCCGGTGCGGACCGCACGCACCGCATCGAAGCGGTTCATGCGCCAGATCGGGTAGAGCCCGGCCAGGACCGTCAGAAGGCAGGATCCAGCCAGGGCCAGGGGCACCCACGGCCCGGCACCGAGCTGCGGCAGGGCCAGCCCGGCCAGCTCTTCGAGCGCCTTGACCACGAGCGGGACCAACCCGGCCCCCATCGCGCATCCGACCGCGCCCCCCGCCAGGCCGATGACCAGGGCCTCGAGCAGGACCATCCCCGCCACCTGCCTGCGCGAGGTCCCGAGCGCCTTGAGCACGCCGATCTCCTTCGAACGTTCCAGAGCCGTCAGGAGTTGACCATTCAGGACCCCGAGGGCAGCCAGTGCGGCGGTCAGCCCTATGAGGATGTCGAACAGGACGAAGTCCCGGTCGACGTCCTCCACATGCTGCGTCCGCAGATCGGCCCCGACCTCGAAATGCACCCTCTGGGTGGCCTCGTCGGTCGCCTTGCCCACGAGAAAGTCGCGCACGGCCGCCTCGACCACCCCCGCGTCGCCGCCCGGCCCCAGGCGCACCACCAGGTCGCGCACACGGGTCAGACCCAGGCAGAATGCGTCGCTCATCGCCTCTTCCGCCACGACGCCGTACATGCGTTCGTCCGGGTGCGGAAAATAGCCGTACGCGTCGGTCACCGCGATCACGTTGAACTCGACCAGATCGCCATCCGCCTTGGTGACGTACAGGTGATCACCGACTCCGTAGTCGAGGTCGCGCGCCAGGCGCCGCGACAGGATCATGCCGCGCCCCTGGCTGAGCTTCGCTACCAGCGCCGGGTTCTCGACCATGGGCCCGAACCCGCTGACCCCGTCCGCATCGATGCCGATCAGCAGAAACTGGTCGTAGGCGCGCGCGCTGCCGCGCTCGACACCGATGACGCCCGGGAAAGCGGCGAGATGCTCCACCATCTGCTCGTAGTTCACATCCGGCAGGTCCTTCACGAAGACCTTGTCCTTGAGCGCCTCCTGCGCCCAGACCTCGACCTCGCCGCGCAAACTGCGCGTCATGCCTTTCAGTCCGACCAGACCGCCGGCCACGAGTGCGATGGCGGACGCGCTCACCGCGATGCGCGTCGGGCTCTGGCTCATGGCGCGCGCCGCGAGCTGACCCGCGAGGGGCCAGATGGTCGTCAGGGGCCGCGCGAGAGCAGTGCAGGCGCCTGCGAGCAGGCTCGGCATCAGCAGCGGAACCGCGATCAGGGTCGCGAGGAAGCCAACGCCGGCCAGCAGGATTGTCACGAGCGGCGCGGTGAACTCCCCCAGCACGGGCACGAGCACGAAGTACAGTCCGGGCAGGATCACCAGCAGCAGCAGGGCGAAGAAGACCTGGAAGCCGCGCGACACGCCGCTCGCTCCCATGCCCTCGCCACGCAGAGCGGCGGCCGTGCTCGTACGACCGATGCGCGACAGCGGATAGACGGAACCGATCAGGGCCATCCCGAAACCGAGTGCGGAAAGCGTCAGCACCTGACCCCAGGGGATCACGAACACGTCGATCTCCTTGCCAGTTCCGAGGGTCGTGATGCCGAGCGCCAGCAAGCCGCGTGCGAGCCCCAGGCCTCCCGCCAGTCCGAGCAACGCACCACCGCCCGCAAGCAGTACGGCCTCGAAGAGGAAGATGCCCGCGATGCCACGCCGCGTCACGCCGAGTGCGTGCAGGGTCGCAACCTCCGTCACGCGCTCGGTCAGCGACATGGACAGGGTGTGGAAGATCACGTACAGCCCGAGCACCAGGGCCAGCAGGCCCGTCATGCGCACACCGGTGCGGAAGGCGCGCTCGTCCGCAGCCTGGCCCAGGATCACGTTCTTCTCGAGTTTCAGCGAATAGGTAGCGCTCAGGCTCGATTTCAGGCGTTCGATGTCGACGTTTGGATCGCGCCGGCCCCAGTAGCGAGCCTGGATGCGCACGCCATCGAATAGCCGCTTGCCGAGTTCGAAGTCGACGATCACGACCTGTCCACGTGAGCGATAGCCGAGGCTCTCGCGGGCCAGAATGCCCACCACGACCAGGCTCTCGGCCACGGGTTCATCGGGTGCGAGGTCGTGCACCTGCTCCATCTTCCCGCCGATGCACTCGCTGCGCGCCAGGCGTTTGGCGCGCGACACCCACAGGCGATCACCCAGGTCCAGTCCCAGGTCGTCGGCCAGCGGCTGTCCGATGAGAACCTCGCCCGCCTGAGGGTCCGACGCCGGGTCCAGGTCGCGGCCATCGAGCAAGCGGTAGAGGTTGAGCTGCGGAAGCACGTCGGCTTCGAGTGCGAAGAGGCGTACGCGCGACGGCTTCGGCGTACGACCGGCAGCGGCGCGCGCGGCGGCGTCGGTGTACACCGCCGCATCATTCTGGAAGAACGCCGTCGCGAGCGACACACCCTCGAGGGTGCCCAGCTTGGCCGTCGCCGCGGTCGTGGGCTGCGTCTCGCCGGGCTTCCCGGGCAGAGGGCGCAGCTCGAGGTCCGGTCGGCCGCCCTTGTTCGGCCGCGCCAGCCCGAGGATCGTGTTCATGTCGAGCGTGATCACGCCCACGACGGTGGCGATGCCCAGGGCGATGCCGAGCATCGAGAAGAGCGTCCGCCCGGGCCGCTGAAACAGGCTGCGACCGGCGATCAGGAGCGCCAGCCCCATCAGATGGACAGGCCGGTCAAGGCCTCGTGCACCTGCTCGACACGCAGATCCGGCCCATGCAGAACCGGCTCATGAACGAGCTCTCCGTCGACGAGGAACTGCACCCGGTCCGCGAAGGCTGCGTCGCGCGGATTGTGGGTCACGAGCATCACCGCTCGCCCCTGTTCATCGCACGCCTGGCGCAGGAGCTGCATGACCTCCGCACCCGCCTTCTGTGACAGGTTGCCGGTCGGCTCGTCGCACAGCAGCAGCGGCTGGCCACCGATCAGTGCGCGCGCGATCGACGCGCGCTGCATCTCGCCGCCACTGAGCTGATGCGGAAAGGCGTCCAACCGGTTCGCAAGACCCAGGCGCTCGGTCAGCTGCTCGAGCGCGTCCGCATGGCCTGCGGGGCTCGCTCCAGCGATCGCGAGCGGTAGTCCGATGTTCTCGCGCACCGAGAGGTTCGGCATCAGGTTGAAGAACTGGAACACGTAGCCGACCGTGTTGCGACGGACCAACGTGCGCGCCTGATCGGTCAGTGCCGCCAGGTCAGAGCCGCCCAGATGAATGTGCCCCGCCGACGGGCTGTCCAGGCCCGAGAGCAGGTGCAGCAGGGTCGACTTGCCCGAGCCACTGGGGCCCATGACGCAGACGAACTCTCCCTCGCCGACCTCGAAGCTCACATCGCGCAGGATCGGGACCGCCTCGGCTCCCTCGCCGTGAAACTTGAACAGACCTTGGGTTCGGACGATGGGCTTCATGGGGCTGCAATCGAAATGGGTCAGGACGCGTCAGGTTGCGCGCCAATTCCCTTTTCGGATCGCTTGGCCGCCTGCCATGCATCGATCAGCCCCGGGAGGGACGTTTTCTTCATCGAGTCCCCCAGAGCGCCCTCCATGTGCCGAAAACGCCCCTCGAAGCGCTTCAGCGCGGCCCGGCAGAGCCGCTCGGGGTCGAGTTCCAGGTAGTGCGCCAGGAATGCAGCCGCCACAAGGATGTCGCCCGTCTCCTCGCCGATGCGCTCGAGCTGCTCGCCCACGGGTACCTCGTCCGTGCCGACCGGGAGCTCCGCCTCCAGCTCACCCAGCTCCTCGCCCAGCTTGTCGAAGGCTCCGCGCCAGCTCGGCCAGGCGAAACCCGCGTTCACCGCGCGTTGACAGATGCGCTTGGCGCGCAGCAGGGCCGGCATCCCACGCGGCAATCCTGCCAGGGCACTCGCGTCCTGGTCCTCGTCCTTGCGCTCGGCCTGTTTGATCTCATCCCATCGCTCGAGCACCTTTTCCGCCGTATCCGCCTGGCCCTCGCCGAACACGTGCGGGTGACGCCGGATCAGCTTGTCGGACACCTCGTTCGCCGCGAGCGCCAGGTCGTAGCGTCCGGCGTCCTCTGCGATGCGGCAGATGAGCAGCACGTTCAGCATCACATCGCCTGCCTCCGTCGCGATGGCCGTCGCGCTCTCGCTCTCGATCGCCTCCGACAGCTCGAAGGCCTCCTCGATCAGGTGCGGCGCCATGCTCTCTTCGGTCTGCTTCAGATCCCATGGACAACCGTCCTCGGGTGCCCGCAGCCGATCGACGATTCCCAGGAGGCGCCGGAACGCGAGCACCCTGGGGTCCTCGGCCGCAGCCAGTTCCGCGGGCCGCTTGTCGGGCGTCTGTGTATTCGATTCGTCTTGCTCGGTCATCCGCGGCAGCTTACCCGCGATCGGCCCGCGCTACCCCGTCGGCATAGGAGATCGGATCTGGAACACCCGCCTCATCGAAGCCTTTCAAGCGCAACTGGCAAGCGTCACAACGCCCACATGCCAGCGTTCCCGCGGGTCCCATGCTCGGGTCGTAACAGGTGTGGGTCAGGCCCAGGTCCACGTCGAGCGCGCGCGCCCGCCGCACGATGTCGCCCTTCGACATCGTCAGCAGTGGAGCCACGACCCGGAAACGCGCCCCGTCCTCCGCACCCGCCGCCGTCGCGAGCCCCGCCAGCTGTTCGAAGGCGCGCAGGAAATCCGGCCGGCAATCGGGATACCCGGAGTAGTCCACCGCGTTCACTCCGATGAACAGGTCGCGCGCCCCCAGGACCTCGGCCCAGCCCAGGGCCACCGCCAGGAAGAGCGTGTTGCGCGCCGGCACGTAGGTCACCGGCACATCGCTGCCCATCGCTTCAGGTTCCCGGTCCTTGGGCACCGCCAGGTCCGCCGTCAACGCCGAGCCGCCGATCGCAGAGAGGTCGATGTCGACCACGCGATGTTGCTCGGCCCCGAGAGCTTCGGCGACGCGCCGCGCCGCCTCGATCTCGACCGAATGGCGCTGGCCGTAGCGGAACGACAATGCGAACGCCCGGAAGCCACTCGCACGCGCCTCGGCCAGGACGACGGCGGAGTCCATCCCTCCGGATAGCAGGCAGACGGCGATGGGCGCGTCATGATCCGGAGCGGTCATGCCAATGAATCGTTGCGGCGCCGGACAACGACTGCTCCCGCAATGAGCAGCAGCGCCACGAGCAGGATCAGTCCGAGGTGTCCCATGGCTGGTACTGCCGCTGCAACGACCGGCGCAAACGCCATGCTGCGGGGAACCAGGAGTCCTCCCGCGGTGATCGTCTGTACGTACGTGCCGGTCTCGTCAAACTCCACCAGCTTGTTCTGATAGAAGGACGACGAGAACAGGTGCCCGCGATCATCGAAGACCACGCCTTGAGGGCCGGTCAAGTCCGGGTGACCGATCTGGCCGAGATAGGCGCCGGACGTATCGAACATCACGACGTTGCCGGACCCACCGCCCGCCACGTACAGCCGATCGCTGCCATCGCGAGCAATCCCCATCGGGCTCGACAGACCGCCGCCCGTGAAGCTGAACTGGAATACCTCGCTCGAGTCGAACTTGATCACGCGCGCGGTCAATGCACTGGCCACGTAGATGGCTCCGAGCGAGTCGAAGGCCACGCAGTTCGGTCCGTTCAAGCCACCACCGGTGAAGGTGCGCTGGTAGTTGCCGTCGAGGTCAAAGACCACGACCTGATCGTTGCTGTAGCTGCTGACGAACAGCTCCGCGCTGGGGCCAACCGCCATGCCCGTCGGGCCAGCAAGTTGCGCGTGTGAGAACTTCGTCAGATACGCCTCGCCAGCGGTGAAGACAAAGACCTCGTGGCTGAGCTGGCTTGCGACATAGATACGGCCGCTCGAGATGGTGATTCCACGCGGGCCATTGAGCCCGGGTGCCGTGAAGCTACGCAGGAAACCTCCGCCCTCATCGTAGACCACGATCTCATCGGCACTCGAGCTGGAGACATAGAGCTGTCCGCTATCGGCGAGGGGCAGGTCGCCGCCACTGGCGAGGGAGCCAACCGACAGGAACGATAGCAGTAGCGTGAGAAGGAAGGACCGGTGGTGCATGGGTCAATGGCGCAGACAACAGCATCGCAGAAGTGGACGCACCCAGGATATCACGACCTGCGCTCCCAAGGAGCCCCTGGGCAGCGGGCCGCGGAGCATCCTGATCAACGCCGGACCCACCACCTGATGCTGATCGTTGTGACGGACCGGCTGATCTCGTGGTCGTCGAAGATCGAGGCCCGCACCAGAGCCTGGGCGCCCGAGGAGTCGTACCAGGTGTAGGTGTGGTAGGGCTCGGGCCGCAGGACCGGCGGCCCGACGCCGTTGACCAGGGCCACGTCGGTGAACTGCGCAATCGCATGCTCCTGGCCATTGATGGAAGCGATGCCCGTACGGGCCGCAAGGTAGAAGACCTCGCTGTTCAGCGGAGCCACCTTCACATCAGCTCCGTTGCGGATGGCATCCAGCAACTGCGACAGGCTGCCCGACAGCGCGCCGCCGGAGGCGTCGTGCTCGTAGGCCAGTGCCCAGCGGCTGCCCCGAAGGCTGATTGGAGTTGGCGCCGTCGCCTGGGCCGCGCCGTAACCGGTTGCGATAAAGGCGAGCAGAACGAGCGAGCGGAGCGGGAGAGATCGAATCATCCGTTGCTGTGCTCGTTGGGAGCGCGAGCAGCGCTCGGGGGGGGGTTATTGGTTCCCCTCCGGGACTCGCAGAGCAGGCCTCCCTGGAGCCGTGAGGGCCGGATGCAGCTGCGTGCTCCGGGGCCCACAGCATACGTCCGCCCGCAGCTTGCGGCGTGAATACCGGGTCAGTCACCCTCCCCCCGCTTTCCCGAGCCTGGTCGCCGGCGGCGCTCGCCGACGTCGGTGACCGGATGAAAGGCAACTGACGCGGAATTCTCAGGCCCAGTCGCCGCGGATGCGCCTGATGGATGTGATCAGCCCAGCATCGCCGACCTCGACCAGCGCGGGGCCCGGCTCCGGGTGCCCCGGCATGGAGACGCTGTGCACCACGATCAGACGGCGCGTCTGCCGGGTCCAGTTCGCGGCCACGTCGGCCAGGGTCTGACAAGCGGTCCAGGTTTGGGATTTCGTGTTCAGCTTCATGATCTCACCTCGTGTTCACCACCCAGGTGACCCGGGCCGGTGGATCAGGACAGCTTTGTCGAGAAACCTGAAGAAAAGCCGCTCCGGGCACCCTGCGCGTGATCCCACGCCGGGGTGGCCGTGCATGCGCACTCTTCCCCACGACGCCCGCGCTACAGATCGGCGGCCTGGATTTCAGCGGGAGCGCTCCCCGGTCACTCGAGCTTGCTGATCGCCCTGGCCACGGTCCCATCCGTGGGGCGCAGCAGCAGCGCGGCCCGGTAGTGCTGCAGCGCGCGCTCGGGCTGGCCCAGGTGTTCGTAGGTGGCCGCCAGGTAGACCTGGCATTGGTGGCGATCGGCGACCTGGCCGGCGAGCGGCTCGAGCAGCTCGAGAACCTGCGCGAAGTGGTCTTCCTCGAGCAGGCATCCCGCCAGGGTCTCGAC
>JBLHKW010000025.1:0-40579 GCA_047618565.1 Planctomycetota bacterium | reverse complement strand
ACGAGCAAGCTGGAGGAGGACGAGCTACGCAGCGACAGCGAGCGCCAGGAGATCGCGCGCACGATCCTGGAGCTGTCGACGCAGTTCCAGCACGAGAGCCGGATCATCGCCGACCACGACGGCAAGGTGCTCGAGATCACGGCCTCCATTGGAGAGCAGCTCGCGATGGGGGAACGACTGGGCAAGATCGAGATCGACGATCCGTCCGCGAAGCTGATGGTGCTGGCGTACTTCACGGTCCGTGATGGAAAACGGCTTGCCAGTCCGGGCGAGGACCTTCGATTCCGGATCACGCCCGCCACGGTGGAGCGCGAGCGCTTCGGGAGTATCGAGGGGCGCATCGTGCGCGTCTCTGACTATCCCGTGACCACGGCGGCTGCCGCGCATCAGATCGGTGACCTGGAGACGGCGCGCACGCTACTGGGGGGAGAGAGCCGCATCGAAGTTCTGGCAGAGCTGTCGATCGGTGAGACGCCGACCGGCTACCTCTGGACGTCGGGCAGTGGCCCCGTGGACGCTGCGATCACGGCTGGTACGACTGCTCAGGTGCGTGTGACCGTGGAGAAGCTGGCACCGATCACCTTGATTCTTCCGTTCCTCGGGAACCCCTCGGATCCCTGAGGCGCGCGCCCTCGATGTTCAGCTCCAGCACCGCGCCGGCCGGCTTTCGTCGGGTGCGTACTCCTGCACTGCTCCAGATGGAGGCCGTCGAGTGCGGGGCCGCATCACTCGGGATCCTGCTGCGCCACCATGGGCGCTTCGTTCCGCTGGCCGACCTGCGCAGGGAGTGCGATGTCTCCCGTGACGGAACCAACGCCGCCAACATCGTGGCTGCAGGCGAGCATTACGACCTCGACGCGCGCGGCTTCAGCAGGGACGTGGCGGACCTGCATCAGATGGCGCCGCCCTTCATCGTCTTCTGGAACTTCAACCACTTCCTCGTGGTGGAGGGCTTCTCGGAGGAGAAGGTCTTCCTCAATGATCCCGCGTCTGGACACCGAACGGTCGAGCACGATGAGTTCGCGGAGGCGTTCACGGGCATCGTCCTCACGATGGAGCCGGGCGAGGGCTTCGAGCGTGGCGGGCGTAAGCCGAGTCTGCTGGCCTCGCTGCAGGACCGCATGCATGGCTACTACAAGACGCTGTGGTTCGCCATTCTCGCGGGCTTCCTGCTCGTGGTGCCGCGCCTGCTCGTTCCAGCGTTCACCCAGATCTTTGTCGACGACATCCTGATCAAGGGACGCCAGGACTGGCTGCGCCCGCTCATCGGCGCCATGGTCGTCGTCGCCATCGCACACGGCCTGCTCAAGTACCTGCAGCTCGTCTGCCTGCGCAGGTTCCGGTTGAGCCTGTCCGCGCGCCTCTCGGCCCAGTTCTTCAGGCACCTTCTGCGGTTACCCGTCGACTTTTACGCGCAGCGTTACGCCGGCGAGATCAGCAACCGCTCGCACCTCAACGAGAAGATCGCCAACATCCTCTCGGGCCGCCTCGCGCAGACCGCCATCGACGTGGTGATGATGGTGTTCTACGCGGCGCTGATGTTCATGTACGACGCCAGCCTGACGTGGATCGCCGTATTCTTTGCTGTGCTCAACTTCGTCGCGCTGCGGCAGATGGGGAGCTGGCGCGTCGAGGCGAACATGCGCGTCTTGCAGGAGTCGGGCAAGGAGAGCGGAGCCTCGATCGCAGCCCTGCAGGGGATCGAGACGATCAAGGCCTCGGGCATGGAGGCCGGCTTCTTCCAGCGCTGGTCCGGTCACTACACCAACGCATCCAACGCGCGCCAGGAGGTCGAGATGACCAACCAGGTCCTGGGTGCGCTGCCAGGCTTTCTGGCGTCGATATCCAACCTCTTGATCTTGATCGCTGGCGGCTTTTTCGTCATCCAGGGCGACATGACGATCGGCATGCTTATCGCCTTCCGGATCCTGACGATGGGCTTCCTGGCCCCGGTTGGCAATCTGGTGCGTCTGGGCCAGACGATGCAGGAGCTCGAGGGGGACCTGGCCCGGCTGGACGACGTGCTCGCCCATGAGGAAGACCCTACGGAGGTCGCCGACCCGCAGGAGGCAGACGAGTCGCAGGATCAGCGCGTGCGCCTCGACGGCTATCTGGACATCGTGGACCTGACGTTCGGCTACAGCTCGACGGCACCGCCCCTCATCGAGAATTTTAACCTGGCGCTGAAGCCCGGGCAGCGCGTCGCCCTGGTGGGTGGCAGCGGTTCTGGAAAGTCGACCATCGCCAAGCTCGTGGCCGGGCTCTATCAGCCTACGTCGGGCGAGGTACGCCTGGACGGCACGCCGCGTCAGCAGATTTCGCGCACCGTTCTCGCGCACTCGCTCGCCATGGTCGACCAGGATCTGTTGCTGTTCGGCGGCACGGTGCGCGACAACCTCACCCTGTGGGACCCGACCATTCCCGATGCCACGCTCGCCAAGGCCGCTGCGGACGCCGAGATCTACGAGCGCATCCAGGCGCTTGCCGGTGGGCTCGACGCCGAGCTGACGGAGGGCGGCGGAAACCTCAGCGGCGGCGAACGCCAGCGGCTCGAGATTGCGCGCTCGCTCGTGCTCAACCCGTCTATCCTCATCCTGGACGAGGCGACGAGCGCACTGGATACCGAGAGTGAGCGCCTGATCGTCGAACGCATCGCCCTGCGCGGATGCACCTGCCTGATCGTCGCGCACCGGCTGAGCACGATCCGGGACTGCGACGAGATCATCGTCCTCGACAAGGGCAAGGTCGCCGAGCGAGGCACGCACGAGGACCTGTGGAAGCTCGGTGGCGCGTACGCCGGACTGCTGCGCAGTGACGAGGGGGAGCTGACATCGGCGGTCTGACAAACACCGGTGGTGGCGTCGTGCGCCTGACGGGGAACGACCCGATCCTGCTCACGGACGGCTTCCTGATGCGTCGCGTGGAGACCGGCTCGGTGGCACTGTTCTGCGTCGAGGTGCGCGATGGCGACCCCGTCGGCCCGCGACACTTTCTAGCGCGCATCGGGCCCGGTGAGGCGGTCTTCTCCACCTCGCGAGCCCCAGCTGGCCTCGAGCTGATGATCGTGCCCGTACGCGACGCGACCGTACGCGAGATCCCGATCGAAGGCGGCGACGAGGAGCTCACGCTGCGCCTGATCGAGAAGTGGATCGAGCTCCTGCGCGGCTTCCAGGAGAGTCTTGGCGAGCCCGACGCTCCGCACGATATGGCGGGTCGGCGGCAACTGACGTTGGGGGCAGGCAAGACCCTGCGCGCGGCCCGTGCCGGCGTCCTGTGGGTGAAGGTCCTCGACGGTTCGCTGCGCTATCTGGGCCTGCGCAATAGCGTATTGGCTCCCGACACGGGCGTGTTTCCGCTGAACCCCGGTGCGTGGGCCCTCGCCACGGATTCCAGTCGCGTCAAGACCTGGGGCATGAACGATATCGACCCTCCCGAGATTCAGGAGGGGCTCGAGGCGCTCAGCGTGTCGGTGCTCGGGCATCTTGCGGGTCGCCACAAGCAAGAGGAGCAGGCGGACCGCTATCGGATGCGGGAGCGCGGGCAGCTCCAGCGGCAGCTGGGCGACGAGGTGCTCGATGACCTTGCGTCCATTGTAGACACGGCCGCGGAACGCAGCCTGCACGGTACACCACTGCTCAAGGCCATGCGCGTGGTCGGCGACGCGATCGGTGTTGAGATTCGAGCGCCCGGGGCGTCGGAGGGAAGGACCGTCCGGTCCGACCCGGTCGAGGCCATCGCGCGCGCTTCCCGACTTCGGATGCGACGTGTCGTGTTGACCGACAAGTGGTGGAAATGGGACTGCGGCGCGCTGCTCGCCTTCTCGTTCGAGGACGGGACGCCCGTAGCCCTGGTCGACGCTGGCGGCGATGGCTACGAGATCGTGGATCCCTCGGCCGGAACGCGAACCAAGGTCGGGCCCAAGACTGCGGAGTGGCTGGCGCCCGAGGCGATGGTGATCCTCAGGCCCTTCCCCGAGGGCCGCCTGCGCTTGATCGACGTGATCAAGTTCTCGATCGAGCGGCGCACCAAGGACCTGAAGTTCATCCTGTGGGCGGGGCTCGTCGCGACGCTGCTGGGCATGGTCACGCCCCAGGCTATGGCGATCCTGCTCGACCGCGCCATTCCCGATGCGGACCACCGCTTGCTGTTCGAGATCGGTGCGGGCCTGCTAGCCGCCGCCGTGGGCATGACGATCTTCAAGGTGACCCAGGGCATCGTCCTGCTGCGCATGGGCCTGCTTTCCGAGGGAGAGGCCCAGGCGGCGCTCTGGGACCGCGTTCTGCGGCTGAGGCCCTCCTTCTTCCGCGGGTACTCGAGCGGTGACCTGCAGTCGCGCGTGCGGGTCATCAACGAGATCGGTCGCGAGATCGGCGGTGCGACCCTGTCGACATTGTTCTCCAGCGCGCTCGCAATCCTCAACCTGGCGCTGCTCTTCTACTACAGCCCCAAGCTGGCGCTGATGGCGCTGGGCGTCGGCATCCTGGTGATGGGCTTTACGACCGCCGTCAGCGCGTTCATTCGCAAGAACCTCAGGGAGCTGATCGAGGTCGAGGGCCGCTTCTTCGGGATGGTGGTGCAGATCATCAACGGCGTGGGGAAGCTGCGCGTGGCGGGTGCAGCGGAGCGCGCGTACACGCACTGGGTGCGCGGATTCTCCGAGCAACTCAGGCTCCTGGCGGGGGTCTACAAGTGGCAGGAACGTCACGCGATCTTCAATCACGTGCTGCCCACCCTGACCTCCGCGTTGCTCTTCCTGATCTCCTTCGAGATGCTGACCAGCGGCGGAGTCCTCGGACGCGACGGGATGAGTCTCGGCACGTTCATGGCCTTCAACGTTGCGCTCGCGACTTTCCTCGGCGGCATCACCGGACTGAGCACCGCGTTCGTGAGCTTCCTCGACGTCTTCGCCAAGGGCAAGCGCATCCAACCGATCCTGGATGCGGAGACCGAGGTCGACCTCTCCAAGACCGACCCGGGTCCGCTGTCCGGGCGGGTCGAGCTGTACGACGTGGACTTCAGCTACAAGGAGGACGGCCCGAAGATCCTGGACGGCGTCCACCTGAGCGCGGAAGCCGGTGAGTTCATCGCGCTCGTGGGGCCATCCGGAAGCGGGAAGTCGACCCTCTTCCGGGTGCTACTTGGTTTCGAGACGCCACAGTCTGGATCTGTGCTGTTCGACGGACAGGAACTCGACAACCTGGACGTCCTGGCCGTGCGGCGTCAACTGGGCGTCGTGTTGCAATCGGGGCGAGTCGACTCGGCCTCTATTTTCGACAACATCGCGAGCGGAAACATCATCACGCTGGGAGATGCGTGGGCGGCTGCCGAGGCGGCCGGCTGCGCCAGCGAGATCCGCGACATGCCCATGGGCATGCACACGATTCTGAGTGTGGGGGGCAACAACCTGTCCGGGGGGCAGCGCCAGCGCATCCTGATCGCGCGCGCACTCGCGCACCGTCCGCGGATCCTGCTGTTTGACGAGGCGACCAGCGCGCTCGACAACCGCACGCAGGCGATCGTGTCGGAGAGCCTTTCGCAGCTGCAGGTCACGCGTATCGTCGTCGCGCATCGCCTGAGTACAATCCGAAATGCGGATCGCATCTACGTGATGGAGCGTGGGCGCATGGTTCAGGAGGGCACCTTCGAGGGCCTGATGGCTGAAGGCCAGGGGCTGTTCTCCCGGATGATGAAACGTCAGCTCGCCTGAAAGACCGCGCCGACCTCGCAAGGGAATGCATGGTGAAGTGCGACGCACCTCGAGCGTGTCGCGCCCACATGCGGTCTCTCGGTCAACGGCACCGGATTGGGATCGAATTCTCGAGATCAGGACGCCGAGCGCAGGCCGGCGCGAGGTTCGAGATCAGAGAAATGCGTTCGTTTCGGTGCGCCCCCAGCTCTCAGCGGGCCCTGTCGGCGCGCCCACCTTGCGGTAAAGCCGGTTACGCGTTCTAATTGATGAACTCCCCATCGTCGTTTCCCTGCCTGCGAGGTGGGAGTGCCCTCGCAGCTCTGTCGCCTTCATCGGAACCATGACAGCCGATATCACCCGCAAGAGAATTCTCGACTCAGCCGAGTTGATCTTCGCCGAGACTGGTTTCGCAGGTGCATCCATCCGGGCGATCACCACGCGAGCTGGCGCGGACCCCGGTGCTGCCCGTTATCACTTCGGCAACAAGGACGCGCTATTCAGCGCGGTGCTCCGACGCCGAATCCTCCCGCTCTGCGAGGAGCGCAAGAGGCTCTTGAAGGTCGCGCTCCAGACCAGGCCCGACGACGTCGAGAGAATCGTCGAGGCGTTCATGCTCCCGGCCATTCGCCTGGTGACCCACAAGGGACACGGCGCATCGTGGATGCTCCTGATGGCGCGCCTGCGAGTCGAACAAGGTGTGTACCTCGAAGGTGTGCAGGCTGCCTACAAGGATCTGCTCAACTCATTCCTCAAGGCCATCCAGAACGCGCTCCCGGCCATCCCGCGCGACGAGATCGCCTACCGCCTGCACTTCATGTTCGGAACGCAGGTCAACACGATGATCAACGACGGCACCCTGCACGCACTCAGCGAGGGCCTCGATGACGTCTCCGAGGATCCCCAGGGTACGCTCGAGCGCCTGGTCCGTTTCGTCTCGGCCGGCATGCGCGCCGAGTACCCGAAGGCCGTTCAGGTACGCTCGGTCCTGGACGAGCCCGAGATCGCAAACGGCCGCGGACAGAGCGTCTTCTAGCAGCCCGCCCTAAAAACTCCCTACTCGACTTCGCCCTCTCCGCCGCCGCTGCGTCGTGCTCGCCGAGCCGTGCTCAGCGACCCTACAGGGCCGCCTCCGCCGTCTCGACTTCGCACTCCTTGCTGCGACGAAGATGGCTTCGTCTCGCTACGGGACTTTTTCAACGGGCTGCTAGTCTGACGAAACGGAACGCGGACTACGGCACGGCGGTGTGAGTCGATGGCTCACCACGCGCGGCTCAAATGACCTGAAAGGTCTTCGAGTACACCAGACCATCGAAGGTCACCTCGAACGTCCACGTCCCCGTGGGAGCCCCGGGTGGAATGGACCGAGTCCAGTAAGGCCCCGAGACTGTATGGTGGGGTACGGTCGAGGTATGCGTCCAGCTCGAGTATACGGTCCCACCCGGTCGGAGAATTCTGTACGTGCTCGTCTGTGTGCCCAGCTGATCACGGTAGAAGGTGGTGAAGACGCCGTTCGTGCCCCTTGGAATGCTTGAGACCTCGTTGGTGACGAGGTCCCCTGGGCAGGGGGGGCGGCTCACCGGCGCGTTTCCGATCAACAGGCGATTGATCGCCGAATCGTAGTACGGTCGTTGCTGCAGCCACCAGGACCGTGCGTTGAGGGTATTGCAAGGGCCAGCGAACGGGTCGACGCGCTGGTCGTGCTGGTCGTACACCTCAAAATGGAGGTGCGGCCCATTCGAGTTCCCGGAGCTGCCGAGCACGCCGAGGTACTCGCCCATGACCACGCGATCCCCGATGACCTTTGTGGTCAAGCTGCCCGCCTTCAAGTGGCCATACCAGGCGACGGAGCCATCGAGGTGCTGGATGATCACCCCGTTCCACTGCACGCCACCCATATTGGCGCAGTTCTCGTCGAAGTTGCCATCAGCCGTGAGCATGATGATTCCGGGCGCGGCAGCCACGGCCTGAAGCTCGTCACTGTGCATCCAGGTCCAGTAATACGGCCACCCAAAGATATCGGTCCCTTTGTGATTGCCCGCAGACCCGTCGTAGGTGCGCGTCCCGCAGTCGTAGTCGAGCAGGTTGCCCGGGAACGTCAGATCGTGATCCATGAAGCCCGAGATTGCGTGGTACCCGAAGCCTTCAGCGGCGGATCCGACGGCGTTCAGCGGCCATCCGAATCGTACGAGATGGCTAGGACTCCTCACGAAGGCCCCGCTGGCGATGAGCATGCGCTGGTTGGAGGCGACGGCTCTTCGGATTTGCAGACGCTGAGTGGAGGTCAGGCAAGGCGCCGACGGGCGCTCGTATTCGATCGAACCATCCGGCGCCGAGAACGGCGCTCGCTCGGACGGATCGATGGGCACGGTGTGCTCTACCGGCACGGGCACCTGCGCCTGCGCCCTGGCCGTAGCGCCCAGCCCTGCGGCGGGCAAGATGGAAAGGGCCCACTGCATGGTCACTCGTTGCTTCTTGTTCACGTGAGGTCCTCGTCGGGCTGGGTCGGGCTGGATCGGGGTCACATTGACCTCCGTCGGGCACCTACCCGCAAACCCGGTGCGGACCCTGACAGCAACTTCGCGAATTTCTCAGCCTGTTTGCAGTTTGCCGCACGTGAGCCGCCGCCGAGCGCCCTTGGAGCATCGGCTCTTTCAGCCCTGCGAGGGCTGGTAGCCAGCTACGCAGGCTGGCCTGAGCCGCCAGAACCTTGGTTCAGGCCGGATTGGAGAGGGAGGGACCCCGCCAGGGCAGGCCAGGTCCCGGTCGGGCCGCAACTGGCACATGTCGCAGAGGAGAAACTCGTGGCCTCCGAACAACCCGTGCGACGCAACAGGCATCGGGTCGAGGGGGCGTACCAGCAGCAGCGCTTTACCCTGAATCCGGGCCAGTGCTTGAGCATCGGACGCATGCCTCCCGCACAACGCTGGATCGAAATTCCGTAGTGTGCTCGCTTGCATGCGACGGCCCGTCACGAAGTCCACGGTATCGTCATCCAGGGTGTCAGCACGAACGGCACCTATCTGCTGAGAGAGGCGGGCACGCAACCCGAGTTCCAGCGAAACGCGAGCACTCATCTCGATGCCGAGGACTGGATCGGTCTGGGCGGGCCGCCCGAACCCCACACTCAACACTCGATTCAGTTCCGGACGGATCCTTCGCCTACGGACCAGGCGGGCAACAGTTCCTTCACTGCGGCGTCCATGTAGCGCTAGAATGCTGCGCCGCACCATGATCCGCCTGCTCCTGTTTCTCTTCACCCTTGCCTGGGTCACCGTGGCGAGCTCCACGTTCACCAGCGCCAGCTCCCGGGGCGGCCAGGACGAGGTCGCTCAGCTGATCGAGGCCATCGGTCACGCGCGCGACAGCGCGCAGCCGGCCGACGTGCAGCGTCTGGCCGAGCGCCGTACCCGGGAAGCGGCCTTGGGGCTGGTCGAGTTGTACGATCGCATGGGCACGACGTACACGCGGCTGGCCATCGTTCGCGGGCTCGGGCTCTTCGACGGTGTGGGGGATGCCGAGCAGCCGGCGTTTCAGAAGCTCATGGAGGTCGCGACCACTGCGAGAGCGAGCGAGCTGCGCCGGGCGGCGATCGAGGGGCTCGGCCGCAGCCAGGGTCTCGGGCGCCAGTTTCTCGAGCGCATCGTCGACTCGCCGGCGGAAGATGGAGTGCGCGTGCACGCCCTGCGTATGCATGTGACGCACGCGACAGAAGACGACCACGAGTGGTACCTGCAGCTGTTCGAGGGCGGGGGAGGTAAGGAAGAGAAGCGCGGGGTGCGATCGCGGTGGGGGGCGAAGAGGGACACCGAGGAGCGCGAGCTCGAGGTGCACTCGGTGCCCGAGTTGCGTGCGGTGGCCTTCGGCGTCGTGGCAGCACAGATGTCGGTCCGCAAGCTGCTGGAGGCCAGCGAGGATGATGCGGCAAGCATCCGCTACGCGGCCCTGGAGCAGCTTCGCGCGCGGGACCCGAAGGTGGCGGCACGCCGGGCGGCCGAGATGTTCGACCGGACGGACGAGAAAGGCGCCAACCGCGTCCTGGCGGCAGAGGTCCTGGCCGAAGTCAAGGGCAAGCGCATCGCGAACGAGTTCATCGATGTGGGCTGCAAGTTCGCCACGCCCGAGGAGCTGCGCGCCGCCCTGGCCCAGCTCCTGGCCGGCTTCGATGAGCCTGCGGTCGACAAGAAGATCGTCAAGCTGATCGGCAGGCCGAAGGCCAAGGCCCACGTGACCGTCTTCGCGCTCAGCGCCGCGCGGAGCGCCGAGGACCCCAAGCTGACGCGCAAGATCCTCAAGGAGCTTGAGGCCGGGACGCCCGAGGTCCGGATCGCGGCCATCGAGGCCCTCGGCTGGCGCGGCGACCCCGAGGCCATCCGGGCGCTCGAGGGGCTGATTGTCGGTCCGATCGACGTCGAGACGACCGTCGCCGTCCTGGATGCGCTCTCCCTGCTGCGTGCTGGGGATCCGGAGTGGAGGGAAACGCTGATCGGATACGCGTCGAGCGACACCTCCGCGGTACGCAATGCGGCCCTGATATCGCTCGGCGGTGACGCAGGCATCCTCTCGCTACTCGTCGACGCGCTCGGTCATGAGCACTGGACGACGCGCCGCATAGCGCTCGAGGGACTGATCGCGATTGGAACGAAGGAGGTCGTTCCGATCCTCATCGCGCGGCTCGAGCAGGAGGACGGGCGCTTGCTGCAGGAGATCGTCGACGGCCTCTTCCGGTTGACCGGCATGCCTTTCCCGCCCAATCCTCTGCGCTGGAACGCGTGGTGGGCACGCGAGGGTGCCGGGTTCGAGGTCCTCGGTCCCGAGGAGCTCGAGCGTCGGCGCGCCGACGCCGAGGAGCGGGATATGCGCAGGACGACCAGCGTCGAGTTCCTGGGCGTGCGTATCGTGTCGCACCGGGTGATCTTCGTCATCGACACCTCGGGCTCGATGAACGAGGCTCTGCGGACGCGTTTCGTCGGCGAAACCACAGGCGAGGCGCGCATCGAGGTCGCTCGACGCGAGCTGAAGCTTGCGATCGACGCCCTCGACGCCGCCACCATGTTCAACGTCGTCACCTTTGGAAGCGGGGTGAGTCGCTGGCTGGAGGGCTCCATCGCTCTCAGCGACCAGAGCCATCGCGAGGCCGCCGGCGAGTGGATCGAGCGCCTGGCCGCATTCGGTGGAACCAATCTCCACGGCGGACTGCAGGCGGCCTTTGCGGATCCGGACGTCGACACGATCTTCCTGCTCTCCGACGGCGAGCCCAGCGTCGGCGAGGTCACGGATCCGTACGCCATCCGGACGCTCGTCAAGCGCTGGAACCAGCACCGCGGCGTGATCATCCACGCCCTGGCGGTGGGAACATCCCTCGACGTCCTCGCCTGGCTGGCGGAGGACTCGGGCGGGACCTACGTCGAGTTTCGCTGACTCCGCACGACTGCAGGTGGCGCCGCGTTTGAACGACGACCAGCGGTGGCGTCCATCGTCACGCCGGACACTCTGATCCGCTGCCGCGTGCGGCTGATCGCTGCCAGGTGGAGCACCCGGGTCGGCCGACGAGGCGCAGGGCTCGCCGCACGAAGAGCCCTGTTCGCGGGTTCCGACAACGCCGGCTGGTGGATCGTGAGGCCGAGCTGGGATTCTCATCCCGGAACGCCGATGCCTTGCCGATGTCACTTGAGAACGAGCTCGAGGATCTGCTCCGGGCCAGGCGTGACTTCGAAGGCGCGCTCGACGCCCTCGCCATCCCGGTCGAGCATTTCCACGGTATAGCTACCAGGGGTGAGGCTAATGTCCCCGATCGTATCGGTGCGCTGGTCATCGATGAGTGCCCATGACTGCAGACCCACGTCGTCGGCGTCGCGCACATGCACGCGCAGAAAGGTCGTGTGTGGTCGCTCCGGCAGGCGGTAATCGAAGCGCACGCCGTAGCCCGGCCGCGGATCGAGCTCGAGCCGCGTGGTGTCTACTTGCAGCTCGAACAAGACGCTCGTCAATCCGGTCCCGGGTCCACCGGCGCGCACTCGGTAGTCTCCGGGCAGCAGCGCCATGCTATCGAACTCGTTGGCATCGAAGGTCGTGGTCGATCTGGACAGGGGCGCCTCACCCGACGGCGGCGTCTCCGGGAGGAAGGTGACCGCATCGAACGGATCGAAGCCGTCGTGACCGGAGACGCGCAGGTCGACGGGCAGGCAGCCGACGACATCCCGCCGTCCCAGAATGCGCTGCTCGTCGAGTGCCAGACTGAAGTCCAGCAGGCGTTGGTCGTGGGCAGGCGGCGAGTCTGCCAGTAGCGAGTACTCGCCCGGGACGAGCGGTCCGATCTCGAAGGTGCCGTCCGTGCCTGTCAGGATCTCCAGCGGCCATCCACCGTTGCCTTGCCGAGCCACCTTGACACGCACACTGCACGGCTTGCCGTCGGCGCCGTGAAGGCGACCACTGATGCGGGCGCTGGACAGGTCGTCGGCTGCGAGGGTGATGGCCAGGTCGGGGGCGTCGTGCGGGACGTCGTGCGCCCGGTAGACGACCATCGGGTCGAAAGGGCTTCGGATGCACGCTCACGCGGTACTCGTCGACCGGCAGGCCGGTCAGAGCGAAGCGTCCGGCGGACGCTCGAGCGCGGCCACCCAGGTGTCCTGCACCACGTCCTGCACCCGCCCCTCGTCTACCAGGAGGCCGCGTGCCACGCACAAGACGAATTCCGAGTGACGCAGGAGCGCTTCAGGCGGGGTGCATGGGTCGTGTTCTTTCATATCGGGCGGGGAAACGCTCCCCGTGCCCGGGTAATGGCCGTGGACGGCTTGAACGATGCAGGAAAGTGAAAGTTCCAGTGCGCCCCGGGGCGCGTGGTGACAGCTGGCTCGGTCGTGCCCTCGGCGGTCCGCTCGACAAATTGCGCGTCGGGGAATTCCTCCAGGGCATGATCCTCAAGACTGAGGGCGCGTAGTGCAGCGACGTACGCGGCATGCTGCTCGCACATCGGGCCGTGGTGCGGTTAGCCAGATAGCGAGCCCAGGCTCTCCGAGAGGCCGTTCACTTGAGCGGGCCTGGCAGCGATGCAAAACGGGGGCGCAATCAGTCGCCTAGAAAGTGTTCAATGGTGGTCGCTCGACCGACGATTGACCCACCCACCTCGCCCCAGTTCCAGGAGTTCCCATGACACGCATTGCCCTTGCCGCGCTATTCGCATCCGCCCTCGTGCCGAGTGTCGATGTCGCAACGGAATACACCACCGAGCGCGGGTTGCGTATCGAGGTGACCAGCGAGTTCCACATGGAGACGGTGGACTTCTCCATGACGCGCGATGGTGAGCCGGTCGAACGCAGCTGGGACGGCGGCGCAGGCTCGGACGCGAAGCGCAGCGTGGTCATGATCGACACCGTGGTCACGGAGGAGGACGGCAGGCCGACCATCGTGCGCCGTGAGTTCGAGAGTGTCGTTTCCGAGATGAGCATGAGCATGGGGGACGACGAGAGGGAAATCGAACAGGAGTGCCCCTTGGACGGAGTGACCCTCGAGCTGGCCAGCGATGGCGACCAGGTGACGGCAGAGGTCGTCGACGGCTCGAGCCCGGACGACACGAAGTTGCTCGAGGGACACTCGATGACGATCGCCCTCGACGCCTTGCTCCCGGGGACGGAAGTGGAAGCTGGCGATAGCTGGGAGATTTCCGGCGAGGACCTGGCGCACGCTCTTGGCTTTGACATCGACGATAAGCTCTTTCCCCGTCCCGCCCGTGAGGAGACCGGAGGCCGTGAAGAAGGCGGTCGCGGAGGTCGCGGCATGACTCCTGCGCAGGGACAGTACTTCAGGTTCGGAGATTGGGAAGTGGAGGCTACCTTGGGAAGCGAGCCCGAGGACTATGAAGGCCAGGACTGCTACGTGATCACGGTTGCAGGCCAGGCCTCCGGCGAACTCCCGGAGCGTGAGCGCGGCGGCGAGCGCGGCGGACAACGTGGCGGTGGACGGAATGGGGCCATCGGGCTCCTGAGCTCCTCCGCCCTTATCGAAACGACCTTCGAGGCGGCGATGGAAGCCACGCTCTACATCAGTGTGGATGGCCGCCACCCCGTGCACTTCGAGCTGCAAGCCACCTTCGATGAGGATATGCTGCGGGAAATGGAGCGAGGCGACCGCGTCTTGGCGATATCTTCCATGAGGGAAGCGGAATTCGAGTACTCGGTGGACGTCAGCTCCGTCGAGTCGGACGACGATTGACTGCGCACCGAGCGGTGATGGATTCCGGACAGGCCACCTGCGGACAGACCGAGATCGCGCAAGCTGCCCTGGGGTGGTGCTCGCATGGCCTTCGAGGATCGGCGATGTCCCGGGGAGCATGGCCCGCGCCAGGGCCAGCCGGCGCGCGCGGCACGGCCCTTGAACCATCTGCTTGATTTGCGCATCATGCACCCTGGTCGATCCGGCCTGAGCGGCCTTATGGCGACCGCCCGCGCGTCCCCGCCTCGGGCTTCCCGTTGCATCGCGCACGCGGCATCGCGCACGCGCGCCGCCGACAGCTCTTCGTGAGTCAGGAGAATCAGTATGAGCAAATACCTATTCATCGAGTCCCGTGACCCTTTCGAGTGTTCCGACGTGAAACAGCAGTGGGACCTGGCCGGGGAGCTGGCTGGTCTGGGCAACGAGGTGACTATGTTCCTCGTGCAGAACGGTGTGTTTGCGGCGCGCAGCGGTGCTCGCGTCGACACGCTCGGCCCGGCCGTCGGAATCACCGTCCTGGTGGATGATTTTTCCCTCTCCGAGCGTGGGATCTCGCCGGAGAGGCTGCGGGAGAGCGTGAGCGTATCGAATGCGGATGCGCTGACGGACCTGATCATGGAAGACGGGTGCAAGCCCGTGTGGAGCTGAGGAGAAGATCATGAGCGACAACAAATCCCTGAGTCTGATGATCATGGACCCGCCCTACGAGTCGTCCAACACGATGACGGCACTACGGATCGTCGAGTCCGCGCTGAAGAAGGGCATCGACGTGAACGTGTTCGCCTTCGAAGGCGCGGTGAACCTTTCGTTCGCAGCTCAGAAAGCACACCCGAATCCTGTGAAGGCATCCTCCGCCGACGAGGAGAAGCATCCGCTGACCAGAGAGTTCGTCTCCGGGCTCTTCGCCACGGCTGCGCAGTCTGGCGCCAAGCTCGACTGGGTCAATTGTGGCTTCTGCGTCGACGAGCGCGGTGCCGAACCCTGGGTCGAAGGGCCCAGACGCGGCGGCCCCCCGGACTTCGCAAAGTTCTTCGCGGAATCAGATCAGACCCTCGTTATCGCCACCAAGTAGGAGACCCGACATGTCCAGGAAAGTACTGAGCGTTATCGATACCGCCTACCGGGCCTGCCAGGAAGAACAGGATGACGCGGGCCTCTGGTTCTCCGCTGCTGTGAACAACGCCGGTGTCGACATGACGATACTTCTTACCGGCAACGCCGTGAACTACGCGGTCCAGGGGCACGCGACCAGCCCGCTCTCGGTGGGCGGCGGAGTGGTAGCGCATCCATTCGATCCCGGCCAGGACATTGAACGGCTCACCGGCAAGGGCATAAGCTTCTTCCTGATCCGGGAGGACGCCGAGGAGCGTGGAATCGACAGCGATGAGCTGATCAATGCCGTCGAGGCCATCCCGCGCTCCCAGCTCGCCAAGCTCGTCGACTCCCACGACGCGATCTGGCACTGGTAGCTCGGGCGAGAATTCAGAAGGAGAACGGGATCAAACCGGGCCCGGACGGGCCTCCTTCATGAAGGACGTTAGTCAAGAGCCAGTGGGCGCCGCGGTCGCTCAATGGTAGCTCTGTGGCCCCTGAATCTGGACACGTCCCCAGATGGAGAGCCCACGCTTTGTCTGCGTGATCCCGAGCCATGGGCTTCCAACCTGATCGACGGGGGCCGTGCCAGCCGCGAGCCGCTCAAACGCGACGTCAATCGAAGCAGGCGGCAGAACGGAATCCTGGCACAAGTCACTGGACCGGGCTTCGGTCGAGAATCCGGACCCCACGGGTCTTAATTCGGGGACCGATAGGGTCGTTTCGCGGCCGAGATGATGCTTCGCGCGAGGCCGCAAGTCTCTGCAATAACACCATTTGGGTGTCGGCGCCATAAGGTGTCGGCGCCATAAGTGGAAAGGACGGTCTTGCCCAATTCAGCCGCCCAGCCGATAATCGCGAGCGCGATTGTTGTTCGACCGGGGGGGGGGGGAGTCTCGCGAATATCTCAGGGAGCTTGATATGAACAAAATGACGTTCGTTTTCTCATCGGTTGCAAGCCTGGCATTGGCCACGACTGTAACGGCGCAGGACATTCCCGCGGATTGCGACTGCTGGACGACGGAGCCGGGTACCCAGGCTCGCATTCCGAACCTGGATGCGGATTTCTTCGGCCCCGGGTCCGATCCCTTTCCCACGGGTGTGATCCCCGTGATCGGGAACCCGGGACCCATCGCTGCGGCTGCCGCTGCTCTCTGTCCGCCCACGACGCTCCTGGACGTCGTGTGGGTCGACCCCCACGGGACGCCGGTGGCACCGGACGACAGGCACGCCGTGCGCCAGGAGATCGTGGGGCCTGACACCATCGTCTGTCGCACGACAGACGGGGACTTTGGCGGTATCGGTGTGCCCGAGCCGATCCAGATCGAACTGGTGGAGCTGAGCCTGGTGAGTGAGGATCCGATTACCGTCACATTTAGCGGCGGGGTGGACTTCGCCATCTACGACGTGTTCATCACCGAGCAGGGCGTCCAGCTGCCCGGTCAGATGACGCTCGTACCGGGCGCGATCGGTACCAACACTTCCAGCGGCACTGCGATCCTCGATGGCATGCCGGTCAGATACTTGCTGACTTTCGTCAAGGTGCAGGGTGCGCAAGGCGCCCCCGTGATTCCCCTGGGCCCCTTGAACCTCGACCTGATGACGACCGGCCCTCCGGGAACCTTCACGTATACAGGCCCCCCCCCGCCCGGCGGGATCCCGGCCATGGGGCCGATGGGCTTGGTCGCGCTCTCGATCTGCCTGCTCGGTATCGGCGCCCTGGTCCTGCGTCGGCGCGTCAGCGTTGCGAGCTGATCCCTGCCGACAGCAGCGGAGCTGATCCGACCGGTACTCAATCGGCCGCGGCGTTGGTTGGCGGGGCTCGCTCTGGCCGCCGCGTTCTGCGCGGCGGCGCTGCCTGACCTCGAGCTGCGCACGGATGGCGCGGCCATCTATCCGCGTTCGCACCCCACGGTCGAGCGCACCCTCGCGGACCGCACGCGCTTCCACGAGACCGAGGTATGCGTGCTGCTCTTGAGCTCGCGTGGGGCGGGTCCATCCGTCGCGAGCCCGCACGGGTTTCGCCTGTTGCGCGATCTGCAGGCCGAGATCGTCGCGCTCGAGGGGGTCTTCGACCGGCGCGTGCGTTCGCTCGCCAGCCTGATACGGCCCGTCCCCGGTGAGACCCTGCTGCTGGCATCGAACTACCTCGATGAGATACCGG
Source organism: Planctomycetota bacterium (assembly GCA_047618565.1). GTDB lineage: Bacteria > Planctomycetota > UBA1135 > UBA1135 > JBLHKW01. Next base: position 23,426 of record JBLHKW010000025.1, on the reverse strand, counting down.
AGGCCCCCGAGGCGTTCGCGGATCTGCTCCGGGCAGTCCGCGGGGAGCTGCTGACGGACGGGCTGTACCTGGCGGCCAATGGGCGTGCGGCGGCGCTCTTTGTCCCGACCCTGCCGCGCGCGCAGCGCACAGAGCTGGTGACGCGGCTCGAGCGCTGGATCGATGCGAAGCGCATCGCTGACTTCGACCTGCGGCTCACGGGTCCCGTCGCCGTGGAGGTCCTGATGGGGCGCGGTGTGCTGGCGGACCTGCGCCGTTTGCTCCCGACGCTCGTCATCGTGATCGCGGTTCTGGTGGCCCTCGGCCTGCGCAGCTTCGGGGGCGTCGTGGTGACCATGGTCGAAGTGGCCTTCGTGCTGGTCATCAGCTTTGGCACCATGAGCTGGACCGGGACTCCGCTGACTCTGGTGACTGCGATTCTCCCGGTCTTATTGATGACGGTCGCGATCGCGGACGAGGTGCACCTCATCGATCGGTTCTCCGCCCTCCTGGCAGGCGGGCGGACGCGCGCGGACGCCCTCACGGGCGCTGTGACCATGGTGGCACGCCCGATCGTTCTGACTTCCGTGACGACTGCGTTGGGCTTTCTGTCCTTCAGTGCGGCCAGCGTTGGTCCCGTGCGTCACTGCGGCTGGTTCGCAGCCTTCGGCGTCCTGGTCGCGCTGGGCCTGAGCTTCTCACTCGTACCGGCGCTGATCCTCGTGCTCCCCGAGCGCTGGTTCCGGGCGCCAGTGCGCCGGTCCCGGCCGGCGTGGCACGAGCGCATCGTGATACGGCTGCGCGGGCGCGCGGCCTGGCTGGCGCTCCTCCTCGTGCTGCCGTTCGTGCCCGGGTGGCTGCGCTTGCGGGTTGGAGATTCCTGGGTGCACAACTTTGCGGCCGATGCCGAGGTGGTGACGGCCGAGCGTGAGTTTAACGCCGAATTCTGGGGCTCCTACCGCTACGACGTCGTCCTGGAGCATCCCGAAGCGGGGTATTTCCAGGGCGCAAAGGGTCTGGCCGTACTCGAGGGGCTGGTCGAGGTGCTGCGCGAAGCACCGCACGTCGGAGGTGTGGTCAGCAGTCTGGTCGCCTATCGGACCCACGCGCGGATCGACGGCGAACCGCTGCCCGTGTCGAAGCTGCCGCCCGAGACGATCCTGCACTTCGCCGGCGACTTGCAGAAGGTCCAGGAGCGCCTCGACCTCGACCAGTTTCTGCTAGGCAGCGGGCGCGTGGCCCGCATTCGCTTGCACGTACGCGATGCCGACTACAAGCGCACCCGTGACCTGGAGACATTCGTTGCAGCACGTCTGGCAGAGCTCGAGGTCGACTCCCTGACGCACCACGTGAGCGGCGAGCTGGCCGCGTCCCAGGCCGCGGTGGGCTCGGTCGTGAGCAGCATGCTGGGCTCGGTGGGCTGGACGTTGGTGGGCGTCGCGCTGGCGATAGGTCTCTTCTACCGCAGCTGGAGGCCGGCCGTCGTGGTCATGGCGCCGCTGTGTACGAGCCTGGTCGTCGTGTTCGGTGCGATGGGGTATGCGGGCTGGCCGCTCGGGATCGCCACGAGCATGTTCGCCGCGGCCACTATCGGGATCGGAGTCGACTTCGCGCTGCACTTCCTGCACGCGCACGAGCGCAGCGCAGGGGCGGATCCTGCGACCCGGCTCCGTGCAGCATTTTGTGGGAGCGGACGCGCACTGCGCTGGAACGCCACGATCCTGTGCGTCGGACTCTCCGTGCTGATGCTGTCGACGATGAGGCCGAACCGCTCGTTGGGGATCTTACTGACCAGCGCAATCGCGGTCTCCTACGTCGCGACGTTGCTGCTGCTGCCGCGAATCCTGGGTGGTGGGTTCGTGGACCGGAGCGCACGCCCAGCATCCGGCCGTTGAACCGATCCACAGGCGGCTCGCGGACTCCGATTTGCGGCATTCTTCGAGGCCGGGTACAATAGTCGATTCGATGCGAAGCCTTCCGGGAGTGAGGCGATTCCTTTGCATCTCCGAACGGGAGGTGGATTTCAGGCATCGCGGTTTTTTTTGTGGACCCGCCGGGACGCGGCAGCACCTGGAGTCCGTGGCGCGAACCTTCGTGCGCGGCTTCAACACGGCGCTGTTGCACCCGCCCGCGGCCCACGCTGCGGAGCTCGATCGCGTGCCTCTCGTCGACCGCGGATTCGCCTTCGAGGGCCTCGCCATGGCCCTGGCGGTGCTCGACCTCATCGTCCCCGGGCGGCGCCGCCGATGGCGTGACGCGATCGCCGGAATCGGTGCCGATCACATCTACATGATGCCGATCGGGTACGGGTTGGGGCTCGCGCGCCTGCGCAGGCGCTTGCGCACGCCTGTGAAAGGGCTGGATCCGATGCGCTCGTCGCTTGCGGCGGACGGGTACGGGTTCCACCACGGTTTCTTCACCCGACCCGGTTTGGGCGCCCACAGCCAGGTGCCGGGTCGGGTCTCGGTCGGCGCTCGGCGCGCCTTCGATCAGGGCTACGGGCGTTCGCTCTGGTTCGTTCACTGCGCGGACCCCGAGCGTTTGGCGCAGGCGATTGGTTCGCTTCCCGAAGAACGCCGCGCCGGCACCTGGAGCGGTGTGGGGCTGGCCGCGGCGTACGCCGGCGGCGTGCCGCAGTCGGTCCTCGAGTCCTTGCTCGCACGGACCGGCGGACACGCACCGTCACTGGCCCAGGGCGCTGGATTCGCTGCCGAGTGTCGGGCGCGCGCGGGGAACCCGGCCGCGGGTACGGATCTCGCCTGTGGTGTGATCTGCGGGGTGAGTGCGGAGGCAGCGGTCGAGGCCACGCGCGAGGCGAGCTCGGGCCTCGCCTTCGACGATCCCGAGGTCTACGAGAACTGGCGCGCTCGGCTGCGGCGTCGGTTCGAGGGACGGGAGCTGGTCTAGTGACGCGTGCACTGCGCAGTCAGGCGCGACGAATCGTGGCGCTGGCCCTGCTGGCGCCGCTCTACCATCTCTCCGTGCTGCCTGCCCTGGTCGGGGAGGAGCGTGTGCAGTTGGCGTCGCAGTTCCGCTTCGAGCGCGTGACGCTCTTCGAGGAGCCGCGCGCGGTGCAGCGCGCCCTGCGAGCGGTACACCCTTCCTACGAACATGTCGCCGGTTGGATCTCGGCCTTGGGTGCTGCCGCAGCCCTGGCGGACGTCGATCACGATGGACTCGCGGACGACGCCATATGGGTCGACACGCGTACCGACCAGGTGTACGTGGGCCCCGTCCCCGGGACCGGAGCGGACTACGAGACCTTCGGCCTGCTCGCGGACGATCTGGGACCGGCCGTGGCTCCGATGGGATGCGTTCCCGCGGACATGAACGAGGACGGCCGCCTGGACATCCTGGTCTACTTCTGGGGGCGGCCGCCGATCGCATTCCTGCGGCGCGCTGGCACGGATAGACTTGCGGCGGCCGACTTCGTGGCCTGCGACATCGCGCCGGCCGAAGAGATCTGGAACACCAACGCGGTCACCTTTGCGGACCTCGATGGGGACGGCCACCTGGACCTTTTCATCGGCAATTACTTCGCCGATGGAACGCGCGTGCTCGACGACTCGGTCGACGCCTCCCGCGAGCGCGCCGAGCTACAGCGCTCCATGAGCCGTGCCTGCAACGGGGGTCGAAACCGGTTCCTGCTCTGGAACAGCTCAACTACGGGCGAGATTCCGCGCGTGAGCTACCGCATTTTGCCCGAGCAAACAGCTTGCTCATCCTGGACCCTGGCGGTCGGCGCAGCGGATCTCGACGGGGATCTCCTGCCCGAGCTCTACGTCGCAAACGATTTCGGTCCCGACCAGCTGTTCCACAACCGCTCGACCCCGGGCAACCTCGAACTGGTGCCCGTTCGCGGTGACCGCAGGTGGACCTCGCCGCGCTCCAAGGCGCTCGGTCGCGACTCCTACAAGGGTATGGGAGTCGACTTTGCGGACCTGAACGGTGATGGCTGGCTCGACATCTTCGTCAGCAATATCACCACCGAGTACGGGTTGCAGGAGAGTCAGTTCCTGTTCGTCAGCACGGGGCAAGTCGAGCAGTTCGCCACCGGCCGTGCTCCATACGTGGACGAGAGTGAAGCGCTCGGTCTCTCGCGCTCCAGCTGGGCCTGGGACGCGCGTCTGGTGGATCTGAACAACGATGGTCAGCTCGAGGCGCTGCAGGCGGTCGGCTTCCTCGCTGGCGACGTGGGCCGCTGGCCGGAACTGCACGAGGCGGCGATGGGCAACGATCAGCTGCTCGCCAGCGCGGGCTTCTGGCACCACATGCTGCCCGGCGACGACCTGACCGGAAATGTCGTGAACCCGTTCTTCGTGCGAGCGTCCGATGGACGTTTCTACGACCTGGCGCGGGAGGTGGGGCTCGAGCTCGCCGACTGTACACGCGCCGTGGCGACGGGCGACGTCGATGGGGATGGGGACCTGGACCTGTTGGTGGGCAACCAGTGGCAGCCGTCGTTCTTGTTGCGCAACGAGAGTCCGTCACCCGGGAGCTTTCTGGGTCTGCACGTGCTGTTGGCGGACGGGCAGCCGGGGCTGGCCGCGGGGACGGTCGGAGTTAGCGCTGGACATCCGCGACCGGGCTACTTCGCGCGTCCCGCGGTGGGCGCCGCGCTGCGGGTCCAGTTGCCGAACGGGCGCGAGTTCGTCGACCAGGTCGATGGGGGTAGTGGTCACTCCGGCGTGTGCAGCCCGGACGTTCATTTCGGCCTGGGGCGCGTCGCTGCCGACGCTGTGCTAACCGTGCTCATCGCCTGGCGCGATGCCCGCGGTGTGGCGCAGCAGGCGCAGGTCGAGCTGGTACCGGGCTGGCACACGGTTCGATTGGCGCTTCGCACGGAGAGTGGGCAATGATGCCGGCGCCGCAGCGAGCGGAGCGCTGGTACAGCCGCGACCGAGCCGAGGGCCTGCGACGCTTCGCGATCGCCATTACGGTCTTAAATGTGCTCGGTTACGCGTACCTCGGGTTCGAACCCGCTCTGGCAGCGCCCTTCGTCGCGCTGGCTGCCGCCTACTCGACGGAACTCCTGCTCGAGACCATCGGGGCCTGGGCGGACCGGCGCAGGGCCAGCTACCGGGGCGGTCACGCGGCCCTGGTGAACTCTCTGCTGCCGGCGCACATTACGGCCATGGCGGTCTCGATGCTGCTCTACTCCACCGAGCGGCTGTGGCCTGTCGCCTTCGCGGCCAGCGCGGCGATCGCGTCCAAGTCGATTTTCCGCGCGCGCGTCGGCAAGGGACGGCGGCACTGGTTGAATCCGTCCAACTTCGGTATCGCAATGACGCTGGTGCTGTTCCCCTGGGTTGGCATCGCTCCGCCGTACATGTTCACCGAGAGTCTTGGCGCGCTCGGCGACTGGGCGCTACCCGGCTTCATCGTCGTCCTGGGGACGGCGTTCAACGCACGCTACACACGTCGATTGCCGCTGATCAGCGCCTGGCTGACCGGGTTCCTGGTGCAGGGCTGGCTGCGCCACCAGATGTTCGATACGCGCTTCGCGGCGACCCTGATGCCGATGACCGGATTGGCATTCCTGCTGTTCACGTTCTACATGCTGACGGACCCAGCGACGACACCCGCGCGACCGAGAGCGCAGGTGCTCTTCGGTCTGGGGGTTGCTGCTGCTTACGGCACGCTGATGGTGTCGCACATCGTCTTCGGGCTGTTCTTCGCCCTGGTGGTCGTGAGCCTGGTGCGCGGATGCTCCTTGTACACCCTGGAGTTCGTCACTCTTGTACGCGGGGCGCTGACTGCCCCCGAGTTACTCGCCGAGCAGACCCTGCAGCCAGCACCCCCACGACAGCCCTTGTCCAGGGATGGTGTGAAAAAGCCGATATCCTAGATGCTATGGGCGAGGTGCTGCAGGCTTGGGGGCTCATCGAACTTCAAGATATGGAGACCGACCATGCAAGACGGTAACACCACCACCTCTGGCGCGCGGGCAGTGTCTGGGATCCAAACCACGCACCGTCGTGCATGTGACCAGCCAGCCGAAAGGCCCCTTCACCCTCACCTGACACCCTTCGAACCCGTCGCCAAGGCGACACAGAATCAGCTCAGGAGCCCTTGACCTGAGAGGCCTTGTCACAGAGGCTGTTCTTGAGAACGAACAGGTCCGATCCATGCCCACATTCCAGCATCATCACATAGTCAGTTTCGAGGAGACCAGCCTGGTCGGCAACGTCTACTTCAGCAATTACGTCCTGTGGCAGGGGCACTGCCGCGAGGTCTTTCTGAGCCTGCACGCCCCCGGTGTGATCCAGGGCCTGGAGCACGGGAAGGTGGCGTTTCTGACTCGCAGCTGCTCCTGCGAGTACGAGGGCGATTGGGGTTTCTCGGCGCTCGAGGAGGTGATCATCGCGATGCACCTGGCGAACTTCCGCGGCGGTCGCATGACGCTCGATTTCACCTACTACAACGCGGCGCGGCCGGACCAGGTCGTGGCGCGAGGGACTCAGGAGGTGCACTGCAAGGTTCGGCGTGGCGAGGCCTGGGTGGCCGCGCCCTTCCCGGCCGAGTTGATCCGCGCGTTGCTTGGGTTTGCGGACGAGGAGCGGCTACGGGAAGCCCTGCAGCAGGCGCTCGAGTTCCTCGACGCGGATAGACCGGACGCCGGAGACGCTCAGATCGCTTCCTGATCTCGAGTGTCGCGCTGGTGGGTAGCCTTCACCATTGCGGGACGAACTGCGCGAGGAACCCGCGCCGTGTGTAGTGGATCGCACCGTTCCATGTCCGGTCGTTGAAGACCGTTCCCGTGAAGGCACCCTCACCGCGACCGACCCCCGTCGTCAACTTCAGGTGTGAGTCCTCGAACAGGTCGCCACCGTTGCTGTAGCGCAATGTGCTGGAGCTGTCGTAGGTCGCCAGGTAGACGTAGAACCCGTAGGTCTTGTTCTTGTCGAGGTCGAGTGGCGGGATCGAGATACGCGTCGGGCTGTCGATGCCCGAGCCGTAGGCCAGGCCATCCGTCCCCACGAAGGTCCATGCGCTGATATCGAACGGGGCGTCGGCGTACGTGCCCTCTCGATACCAGACGTCGACGATGACGTTGGCCGTGCTTGAGACGTTGACGTCAAGGCTGTGGACGCGGATGTTTCGCTTGGTCTGCACATCGAACATGTTGCCGGCGGACGCGTTGTTGGACGCGAAGGTTGTCGTCAGCGTGCGCTTCCCATCTCCACCTCGGTAGAACAGCGTCCCGTTCCACTCGCGGTAGCTGAAGGTGTCAGCTCCGAAGTCACCCCCCTTGCCGACGCCCGTGATGATGCGCAGGTCGTTGTTCTCGTAGGGCGTCGGTCCACCGTTCGTGTAGCGCAGTATTCCGGCGGGGAAATTCGCGAGATCGACGTAGATTCCGTAAGTGCGATCCGCTCTGAAGGTCTTGGCGTTCGCGAGTGAGTCGAGGTCGATGAATGTGGGGTTGCCGTCACCGGCGCTGGAGCCTCCCCCGAGGGTCAGGTACTTCCAACCGGTCGAGCTGTCCTCGTGACCCACGTAGGTCCCGGCGCGATACCACACGTTGATCTGGACCGGAGTGCCCACGCCCACCGTCGTGTTGATGTTCATGCCCGTGATGTCGAGATCGGTCCGCGGCTGCAGGTCGAACATGGCTCCGCCGGAACCGTTTCCGCCCAGGTAATGGGTGGTCAGCCTCTTTCCGACGTCGTCGCTGATGCGGAAGGCGGCGATCGTGCTGGCTGCGAGATTGATCGACTGCTGGTTGTTCGCCGGGAACGTTTCCGTCTCGGGGACTCCCAGTGCCTCGCCGTTGGGCGCAGTGTGATCGGGGTTCGAGAAGTAGGGCAGGCGCACCCCGGGGCTGTAGGCCATCACCGTGCGGTACTCGCTACTGGGTGTGCGGTAGCCGCGCGAGTAGGGGAAGATCCCGGCCTGGCCGTTGCCCTGGTCGTGCCCGCACCCGAAGGTGTGCCCGAGCTCGTGGATGAAGACCATCTCACCGGTGACACAGTTGTCCTTGCAGACCGAAAAGGCGTCCTCGGCGAATGTGACGCTCAGGTCCTCCATGAGCCACGCCGCGCCGCAGCCGATGGCGCTGTCGACGATCATGGACACGCAGTCCGCGTCGTACTCATCCCGCCACTCGTGAACCTGGTCGATGATCCCGTCGTCGGGTAGGGAGAGCTGGTGCAGGAAGCTGTTCAGAAACAGCTGGCCGTTGCCCTCGTTGAACGCGACCTCAGCGGTGTGGACGAGGTTGATACGCAGGTCGGCGTCGCTGTTGGCCAGGGTCTCGTTGGCCTCGAAGACGGCCAGATTGATCAGGCTCTCGATCCCGGCCTTGCTGTGGGTGCTGCGCGCGTTGTCGGTGTACACGACCATCACGTCGGCGGTCGTGTCCCCGGACGCGCCGCCACCAAAGGGCGCCGGTGGTGCGAAGGGAGGCCCGCTGGAGGGTTGCGCGGACAGACCGGAACGCAGATCGGCCGGCCGGTCTGCGGGCGGGTCGACGAGCGACTGACGCGCCGCGCTACGCGGCGACGGCCCGGCGCTGCACGGCATTCGCAACTGCTCGTCGATCTGGAGCAGCGTGTGCAGCCCATCCCCGATCGCCTGGATCTTGAAGAGGCCTTCCTTCAATCGCAGGGTGCCCGAGACCGAGTCGCCGACGATCGAGAGGATGAGGTGACTGGGGGCGAGCTCGTCGACGAGTGAGTAGACGAGGATCGTCCCGCCAGCGGGCGCAGGCTCGATGCGTTCGCGCAGCGCGCGCACGCGGCGGTTGCCGAAGAGCTCGAGAACGATCCGTTCGCTCGTCGATCCATCCGATCCACCGAGGTCTCCGAGAGACCCGCCGGCGTCCCTCGGGAAGAAGTCGGGATGGAAGGTGATGTTGCGGCTCCGCACTGCAGCCTCGTCCCGTTATGTCCGCCCGTGGGCGGCTTCAGGCGCGGGCTGCAGCACCCGGGCAAACGCAACGCTGTCCAGGACCGAATCCTGGCCGTGCAGCGTACCCGAGGTGACGAGAGCGAAGAGGATGGAGAGTCTCGTGGGGCGCATGGCGCTTCCTGTTCGTCAGAGACCGTGGGTCGGTCGAAGCCGGACCAGCCCGCTCTCAACCGGAGAAGCCAACTGGTGCGATGTTCTGTGGCCCTCGAATGGGGGGCGGGACATCATTTCGCTGTTTCTTTGCCCGCGCGCTCAGAGACGTGGGCTCCTGACGCGAGCTTCGCGGGTGGCGCTCTGGTTACTGCCGCCAGCGCCCCAACCTGGGTCAGGGTCCCTGGCGTGATAGACTCGCGGCCATGAAGGACAGAGAGCCCGGAAAGTCGAAGCCCGGCGGGCCGCAGGCGCCCCGGCCTGCGCGTCGGGAGCACCCGAGGCCGGCCGACGGAGGGGCGACCTATCGGCTGGACGTGGAGTACGACGGCACCGGTTTCCATGGCTGGCAGTTTCAGCAGAACGCGCGCAGCGTCGCCGGCGAGCTAACGCGTGCGATCCAGGAGGCGGGCGGGCTGCTGCGCGAGCTGGGAGGCTCAGGGCGCACCGATGCCGGTGTGCACGCGTTGGGTCAGGTCGCTTACCTGAGACTCTCCGCCGCGGTCGACGCGGAGCGCCTGCTCCTCGGCGTCAACGATGCCCTGCCTTCCGGGATCCACGTAACCGGCCTCGCGCGCGCGGCCGACAGTTTTCACGCCCGCCACCACGCGGTACGCCGCAGCTATCTCTACCAGATATTGCGCCGTCGGACGGCTTTCTCCAGGCGGTTCGTCTGGTGTGTGCGCGACCGGCTCGACGCCAGCGCGATGGCAAGCGCCGCGCAGTGCTTCGTCGGGCGCCACGATTTCAGCAGGTTCTGCGAGCGACCCAAGGCACAGCCCAGCACGATCGTGGTCGTGGACGACGTGCAGGTGGTCGAGGCCGGCGAACTGTTGCTCGTGCGAGTCTCCGCGTCGCACTTCCTGTGGAAGATGGTGCGGCGGTTAGTGGGCTCTCTGGTGCAGGTCGGGACCGGGCGGCTGGCACCCCAAGACCTGGCCCGGCTGGTGACCGAGCCCGCCTCGCCGATCGAGTCGCCTGCGAAATCGACAGCGCCGTCCTCGGGCCTGTTCCTCGAACGCGTGGAGTATCCCGGCGAGCCCGCGCCAGACGAGGTGCGCCCGGCGTTTTCGCGTGGCGGCGGCGGACCGCCGTCTTCCCGATACGTGGGGCAATGCGTACCGCGCAGCTGAACCGGGGTGGCTTGGCCGATGCGCCGGACGTCCTCGACACTCCCGCGCGCCGCGGCTGGGTCTTGAGCACCCTGGTGCGCTGCGGACCGATTCTTGATCCCTCTCGATAAAGCCGGAGAGGCATTCCGCCGACAGGGGAACCGGCCCACCCCGGTATCGCCCGGGCGCACGTCCACTCACCCACAATCTGCGGCCCCGGCTGCAGCTCCATGATGGCCCGTTGGCCCCAGCGAATCCTTGACCGGCTCCTTTCGCGGGCGTCCTCCAGCAGGCCCCGGTCGAGTGCCAGGCCGCGGTCGAGCGCCCCGCATGCGCCGCGCGCCGTGGGGCATGCCCCGGCAGCTCCCGGACAGGCTGGCGAGAGTGACGCGGCCGACGAGGCTGAATTCCCGACGGGGGTCGACGGTGTCGGCAACCTCGACACGGTCGAACGCGCTCGAGCGCGACTCGAGGAGCGCGAACGAGAGCTGCTTGAGCGTATCGGTGCACGCATCGCATCACGTAAGTTCGAGCTGCCCCAGCTCCCGGCGACGGCGCTGAGCGTGATGGAGATGGCCGCCCGTACGGAGACCGACATCGACACGATCGTCGAGACCATCGCAGCCGACCCGACCCTTTCAGGCGAGTTCCTCAGAGTCGCCAACTCCGTGCTCTTCGCCGGCGCCGTACCGACGGAGACCTTGCAGGCCGCGGTCGTGCGACTCGGACGCCGCACCATCCGCAGCGTGACCCTGTCGATCTCGATGCGCGGCGCGATCATGAAGAACAAGGCGCTCGTGCACTACGCCGAGGAAGTATGGCGCCAGTCCTACTCCGTCGCCGTGCTGGCACGCGTCGTGTCGGTCCGAATCGGCATCGAACCGGAACACGGTTTCCTGCTCGGCCTGATGCACGACGTCGGCAAGGTCTCTCTGCTCTCCGACCTCGGCAAGGAACTGCAGAAGTCCACCGACCTCTCCGCGGCTCTGGTCGGCAGAGTCTTTGCGCAATTCCATGAGCTCGCCGGCGAGGCCATGGCGCGCTCGTGGGGCCTCTCCGACGAGGTAGTCTCCGTTGCAGGCCAGCACCACCAGTTCGATCGCAACCTCGAACACCGGCGCAGCGCAGCGATGGTCTGCTTGGCGCACAAGATGGACCTCTTCCTGTCCATGGGAGCCGAGAGCAACTTCCACGCCCTCTGGCGCAGCCCCGAGATGGAAGCCCTCGGGCTCTCCGAAGAGGAGTGCCACCAGCTCCTCCGGGACGGCATCACGGCGTTCCGCGATGTCGGTAGCCCGGCGAGCGCGGCAGCGGCGTAAGCGCCCATCGGGTAGGCGGCGGCATCTTGCACCTTGATGCACCAGTTCTCGACATCTACGGCAACCCCGCCGGTCCCGGGGCGTCTTTGCCCGTTCCGACCAGAGGGGCTCGGGGCCGTGCACTTGTGTTATGCTTCTCCCGTTCGCATCACCTGCGGCCAGCGGGCCTGCTCCGACCCTGACCCGACCATTCCAATGAACGCAGGAATCGAATCGGGGCACCCTTCGGAGCCGACGCCGCGCCTTAGTATCGGAGTCCCTGTCTACAACGGGGAGCGCTATCTGGGCCTGGCGCTGGACTCGATACTGGCTCAGACCTTTGAGGACTTCGAGGTCGTCATCTCCGACAATGCGTCCCAGGACAGGACCTCGGAGATCTGCCAGGAGTACATGGCTCGAGACTCCCGTATTCGCTACGTACGCTCGGACAAGAACCTTGGCGCGGCCGCGAACTACAACCGGGTCTTTCAGGAATCGCGCGGCGAGCTCTTCAAGTGGCACCCGCATGACGACGCCATGCACCCGACCAATGTCGCGCGCGCTGTAGAGGTCCTCGATGCCGACCCGTCGGTCGTCGTCGCCTATCCGAACACCGTCTTCATCGACGAAGCCGGGCACGAGCTCAGCAGACTGGAGGAGGGACTGGACCTGCCCTTCGACGCGCCCCACGAGAGGCTGGGTTGGCTGGTGACGCACCTCCACAGGTGCAACGCCGTCCTCGGTGTCGTGCGAAGAGACGTCATGGCGAAGACACGCCTGATCGACACCTTCAGCGGATCCGATTTCGTCTTGCTGACGGAGCTTGCCATGCTCGGCAAGTTCCGCGAGATTCCCGACTACCTGTTCTTCAGGCGCTCCCATCCCAAGAGCTCGCTCAGCAAGAACACCGATCAGCTCGACCTGGACCAGTGGTTCGACACCAGCGCGACGCGCGCCGCTCGCTTTCCCTGGCTGCGTTTGCTCGGTGAGCAGGTAAGATCCGTCCATCGAATGCCGCTTACCCTGGGTCAGCGCCTGGCGTGCTACCCGCAGGTGGCACGGTTCGTGGTGCAGCGCTGGCGCGTGTACGGAGGAGCCAAGAAGGCCAAGCTGAAGACCTGGTACGGCAAGTTTCGCAAGCGCAGAGGAATGGAAGGCGCTTAGTGGACCAGCCTTCGATTGCCGGGGGCGACGGAGTCTCGAGAATCGACGTACCTTTCTGTGGTGGGCCGCCCCCTCAGTGTTGTGTGGCGCACACCCTCCCGTGATCCGAGCTGTTTCGGAGAGTTCGAGCCGTCCTGAGGGAATTCCGGGAATGACCAGTTTGAAGAAAATCACCATCGACCTCGAGGCGGGGCGAGTGGTCGCCGAGTCGGCGTCAGAAACGACGACCCACAAGATCGATACGCCGGAGGCCTACAGGTTGATCTCTCAGGCCTGGCTACGCAGCGGGTGGCAGAACAACCAGGTCTACTCCTATACGTGGCTCGGCCGGCCGATCATCCAGCTTCCGGAGGACATGGTTCGCACCCAGGAGATCCTGCACCGCCAGCAACCCGATGTGCTGGTCGAGACGGGGATCGCACACGGGGGGTCCTTGATCTTCTACGCCAGTCTGTTCGAGCTGATGGGGCGCGGCCGCGTCATTGGCGTCGACATCGACATCCGGGACAAGAACCGCGAGGCGCTGGAAAGCCACCCGCTCTTCCATCGGATCACGTTGATCGAGGGAGACTCGATCGACCCCGCAGTGGTCGACAACGTGCGCTCCTTGATTCGCCCGGACGAGTCCGTCTTCGTCATGCTCGACGGGCTACACACCGCAGCTCAGGTGACCTCCGAACTCGACGCCTATTCAGCGCTTGTCACCAAGGACTCCTACATCGTCGCGGCGGACGGGATCATGCACGATCTGGCCGGTCTGACGCGCTTCAACGACGATCGGCCGACGGATACGTGGGAGTGGGACAACCCGAAGATGGCATCGGAAGCTTGGGTGAAGACGCACGACGACTTCGTCATCGAGCCGCCCGAGTTCGAATTCAACGAAAGCCCCATCAAGGAAGCCGTCACGTACTGGCCGTCGGGCTGGGTCAAGCGCATCCGCTAGGCGAGCGAGATCCATAATGAAGACCATCATTCTGGCGGGAGGTCGCGGGGCGCGTCTCGGACCGCTCACGATCATGACTCCGAAGCCCATGATCGAGATCGGGGGCGATCCCATTCTCGTGCACATCATGCGCCGCTACGCGAAATTCGGTTACCACGACTTCGCCATAGCGCTGGGCTTCAAGGGCGAGGTGATCAAGCGTTACATCATCGATCACGGATCCCTCAGTGGTTACGTGAAGGTGGATTTCAAGACGGGAGAGGTCAGCTCCGACGAAAGCCCGCATGAGAACTGGGAGGTCGAACTCATCGACACCGGTGCGAAATCCAATACCGGCGCCCGCGTGCGAAACCTCTCGAGGTTCATCGATGGTCGCTTCATGTTGACCTACGGCGATGGGCTGGCTGATGTCGACATCGCAGCACTCGTCGCCTTCCACGAGAGCCACGGCAAGCTCGCAACTCTGACCGCGGTGCGACCGCTCGCCCGCTTCGGCCACCTTCAGATGGACGGCGGAAGGGTGGCTCGATTCAGCGAGAAATCGCAGCTCAACGAAGGCTGGATCAATGGCGGCTTCTTCGTCCTCGAGCCCGAGGTGCTCGACCTGATCCCGGAGGGCAGCGACGTCTCCTTTGAAGTCAACGTCCTGCAGAAGCTCGCCGCGGACGGCCAGCTCATGGCCTACCAGCACAACTCCTTCTGGCAGTGCATGGACACCGTCAGGGATCGGGAAGTGCTGGAGGCACTGTGGGAGACAGGGGATGCGCCGTGGATTTGATGGAGGCCAGTGCGGTCGAGACCTGTCGGTCGTGCGGTGCAGGTCAGCTCGAGGCGCTGCTCGATCTCGGGTCGACAGCGCTCGCCAATGAACTGCCGTCCGAGCCTGGAACGGACCAGATCCAGTACCCTTTGGGAGTCGTCCTCTGTAGCGCGTGCTCGCTCGTTCAATCGAGCTACCGCGTGCCAGGACGGATTCTCTTCGGGCAGGGCTACCCGTATTTCTCGTCCGTCTCACCCGCCTACCTGGCGCACGCACGGGAGAACGCGCTCGAGCTGATCGAGACCCGTGCATTGGGGCAGAAGAGCCTCGTCGTCGAGGTCGCGAGCAATGACGGCTACCTGCTCAAGAACTTCGTCGAGAAGGGAATCCCTGTGCTTGGCATCGACCCGGCCGAGGGCCCTGCAGCCGCCGCACGTGACGCGGGTGTCCCGACAAGTGTCGAGTACTTCGGTTCCGAGGTCGCGGCGCGACTGCGCGAAGAAGAGGGCCCGGCGGACCTCATCCTCGGCAACAACGTCATGGCCCACGTGGATGACGTCAACGATCTCGCGGCCGGAGTGGCCGCCCTGCTGCACGAGGACGGCGTCGGCGTATTCGAGGCCCCCTACGTCGTCGATCTCGTGGATCGCTGTGCCTTCGACACGATCTACCACGAACACAATTGCTACTTCTCCCTCACGGCCCTGAAGAGTCTCTTCGAGCGCCATGGTCTGGGGCTGCAGGATGTGCGCCGGCTCAAGATCCACGGTGGATCGCTGCGTATCTTCGTCGGCCGGAGCGGCGAGACGACGCCGGCCGTGGAGAGCCTGCTGGCTTCCGAACGTGAGCGGGGCGTGGATTCGCGCCCGTACTACGACAGCTTCAGTCAGAGGGTCACCCACATCGTGCAGACCCTGGGCTCGATGCTGCGCGAGTTCAACAGCCAGGGCAAGCTCGTCGCCGCCTACGGCGCGGCCGCAAAGGGATCCGTGATCTCCAGCGTCGCCGGGTTCGGCCCCGAGGACATCGCCTACGTGGTGGACCGGAACCCCCACAAGCAGGGCCGCTACATGCCCGGGGGAACCATTCCGATCGTCCCGCCCGAGCGGCTCGAGAGCGATCCGCCCGATTACCTCCTGCTCTTTGCGTGGAACCTGGCCGACGAGATTCGCAGCCAGCTTCCGTCGTTCAAGGGGCGCTACATCGTGCCCATTCCGGAACCCCGGATTCTCTAGGTGGGCACAATGCGGGCGAGTTTCGAGCCGACGACTTCGCGCTCGCCGCGGGATTGCCCGGGCTGCGGTTCCAACCAGACCGTGCCCTTTTTCGAGCTGCCGGAAGTTCCCTCGAACAGCTGCATTCTCCTCGCTTCGGCGGAGGAGGCCAGAAACTGTCCGCGCGGCCGCGTCCTGTTGTGCTTCTGCGAGGACTGCGGCTTCATAGGCAACCACACTTTCGAGCAGGCCCTGACCGAGTACTCGGAGCGCTACGAGGAGACCCAAGGCTTCTCACCGACTTTCAATGCCTATCTGAACGTGCTGGCGGCCAGCCTGATCGCGCGGCTCGGACTGCGCGGCAAGCAGATCGTGGAGATCGGCTGCGGCAAGGGCGAATTCCTCGCGCTCCTGTGCGAGCAGGCGCAGGCGCAGGGGGTCGGCTTCGATCCCGCCTTCCGCGAAGACCGCAAGCCGGCCTCTACGGACGCGCGCGTGCGTTACGTGCAGGAGTTCTACTCCGAGGCCTACTCGGGGCTGGATGCGGACCTGTATTGCAGCCGCATGACCCTCGAGCACATTCCCGAGGTTGGCGATTTCATGTCGATGCTGCGGCGCACGATCGGCGAGCGCCCCGACGCCCAGGTCTATTGCCAGATCCCGGAGTTCTCACAGATTCTGCGGAAGGGCCTCTATACCGACGCGCCCTACGAACACTGCTCCTACTTTTCGGAGGAGAGCCTGGCCTTCGCTTTCCGCCGCGCGGGCTTCGATGTGGTCGGAAGCGAAGTCGGCTACGGTGGCCAACACCTGGGGCTGTTTGCGCGACCCGGCACCCAGAATCACGATCGAGCAGACCTCGAGGAGCTGCGACGGCTCGCGCTCGAGTTCGCCGGTCGTTGCGCAGCGAATGCGCGCGAGTCGCTCGAACAGCTCGAGCGAGCGGACTCTCGCGGCGAGAGCGTCGTGCTATGGGGATCAGGATCGAAGTCGACGGCCTTCTTGACGAGCCTCGGCATCGTGGACAGCATCGAGTACGTGGTGGATATCAACCCCTACCGCCGCGGCATGTTCATGGCGGGCACGGGGCAGAAGATCATCGCCCCCGAAGACCTGCGCGAGGCCCAGCCCCGGCACGTCATCATCATGAACCCGATCTACCGCGAGGAGATCCGGAAGACGCTCTCGGACCTCGGGCTGAGTCCAGAGCTGCACGACCTCGCAAGCGCGTGACGCAGGAGCGGGTATTCTCGCGAGTTTGAGCTGGGTAGGGGCGGGGCGGGCACTGCCCTGCGCTGGCATCATCAGCGGATCGTAGCCGTCGGCAGCACGGACAGCGGTCCCCGGTAACCGGAGCTGTGCGCGCGATCGCCCGAACCCCTCAAACAGGCCCTGGTCGAGATCGGCCACTTGACGCCGCCCGAGGCCGTGCCGAAGCTCAAGGAACTCAAGCACGTGGCTTCCGGGTCACGCCACGCGCTGCCAGGCTCCGTGTCTATCGGGACCCGTTGTCCAGGCTCTCCCGGCCGCTGCAAGCCCGGCACCCATTCGAGTCCGGGAACGGGTATTCCTCGCAGACACGGCAGACCCCGGAGGTCCATTCGCGCTCGGCCGCGGCGATCAGCAGCGTGCCGATCCGGTGTGCCTGCTCCTGCATGGCGATCTCGGCTGCCTGCGCCGTCTCGAGGTTCCCGAACTTCTTGCGGATCTCATCGATGCGGCCGAATGACTCCGCCGGCGAGTTGGCGATCCAGGCGGAGTATTCGTGGTGGTAGACCCAGGCGTCGTGCAGCGTGTCTTGCAGGTGCTCGACCATCTCGTCCGGTCGCGTGTGGGCGTCCAGCTCGGCCAGGGCGCAGCAGCACGTACCGGCCATGTGGAGGATCCAGGTGTCCGTTGGAGCGCCACCGTGTATCTCCCGGATGGCCAGCTTGAGCCAGCCGCGAGCATCGTCGAGCTGCATGCGGCCGATGCTGCCAGTGGCGGGTTCTCCACCGGTCCAGTTGATATTCGCCGTGGCGAAGAGCTTGGGAAGATTCATGGGCCTGGGATCAGGGCCTGGGATGGACGCCCGGTCCTTCCCGTTCCCCGTGGCCACGCAATTGTGCCTCGCGCGGAAGGCGCGAGGACAGGCGGACACATCGAGGTGCGAGCGAACCAGACTGCGAGCGAGGGTGGAGCCACCGGGAAGCCGCTGCCACCGACGTCATCCTACACGAACCCACTGGCCGATGACCAAGATCCTCTCCCGGGGGCCCCTCGTCCTTCCTCAGGACTCGTACGGACACGTAATTTTGGGCGCGAGCATACGACGGACTCTCGGATTCCCTGACGGAGCTCATCGTGAATCAGGCGTCGCAGCACCTGGCTCAGTCTGACGCCGACACCGGCGCGTACCGATTCCTGACCGTGCGCTGGACCGAGATTGAGGTCCATCCGGCGTCGTACCTGATCACGCACTCCGAGCGCTGCCTCACAGATCCGCGGGCTCAGTCCCCGAGCAGCCGCGTGACCTCGCGCGGGTACAACTGCCCGTCCTCGTTCGGGTCCGCTGCCATCGACGCGACGGCACGATCGTACCGGTCCCGCGCCGTCTGCTCGTGTCCGAGCGCGTGGTGGGCCATGGCCAGGCAGAGCCAGTTGCTCGGATTGCCCTCGCCCCGTAGCTCGCCTTCCTTAGCTGCGCACCGGCGAGCTGGCGGAGTTCTTCGTAGACCAGTGGAACGAGGTCGGGGGCGTTCATGGGTACTATCGTAGCTTCCAGCGGGTACAGAGCCGTAGCAATGCGCGACTCATCGTGCCCGCGCCATCCGTTCAAGATGAACTGTGGGTGGCGTCACGGTCTCGTCCATCAGGTAGCAGATGCCTACCCTTCCGTACCGTGGTTCGCCGTCTCCTGAACGCGGGACTGTATGACTCCGCGGAATGAGTTTGGAGGAAGCACACCCGGCCGGCTGGGCTGACAACCGCCGCTCAGGCTCCGCGCGCATGTGTAAGCCGTGACCACTTCACCCATTCCGGGCACTTTCTGCGCACGCGCCGGAAATCCGGCGCGCACCCTGCCGCCGTGGATCGAACCTGCTCGCCAGCGGATACCGATGTCCACCTATCGAGGCCGAGTGATCCCTGACCATGTCGAGTGAATTCATCCGATCGATGTTCCGCACCATCGACCTGCGAGACTGGGACAGCCTGTGCACGTTCTTTTGCGAGGACGCGGTCTATGAGCGCCCCGGACACAAGCCCCTGTGCGGGATCGATGCGATCCAGCGCTTCTATTCGCAGACCAGGATCATCGCCTCCGGTGAGCACCAGCTGACGCACGCGATGGCGAATGACCGCGCCTGAGCCAGCTGGGGGCGCTTCATCGGCAGGTCGTACGAGGGCGTCGCACTCGAGGAACGGTTTGCCGACGTCTACATGTTCGAGAATGGAAAGCTGAAGGCGCGCACGTCCTACTTCTTCCGTCCGGCCATCTGACCCTTCGCCGTTGTTGGGTGTGACACGGTCCTATCCCTCATTCGCAACGTAATGAAGGCCACTGAGATCAAGCCAGCACCGGATCGCCCGGCGATTTGGCGAGCGTTCACGGTGACCCACTGGGACCAGGCATACGGAGCCATCTATGCCTTTTCACAGATGGCTCCGTAGGCGGCTCTCTAGCCCGCGGGCGTCACGGTGTCCGGAGCAATCCCCGGGGGGCCACGGTGTACGGCTTGCAGGCGATGCCGCCGCTGTTGCCGAGCACCCTCACGTTGTCGACCGCCCACCAGGATTCGAACTCGGCGTTGCTGTAGCTGAATCGCACCTGAGCGTTGGTATGGCCGCCGGCGTTGAGGCTCACGTCCACGACGCCGCTTGCGTCGCTGCCCTGGAACGTGACGACCTCGATCCAGTTGCCGAGGGTCTGAGAGGAGCGCACGCTCACGCTCGCGACCTCGTCAAGCCCGCCCGCGGACCAGTTGAAGTCATGGTGGAACTGGAGCCGGATGTCGGTGAGGCCGACGGTGCTGAAGACAGGGCTGATCAGGCTCTCGTCCATCACCTCGCCCGCACCCAGGGCTTCAGAGTCCACGATGAAGAAGGGATCCACAAGCGGGACGCTCTGCCCGCCCGGGTTGGCGGTGGTCCAGGTAGACGCGGGTCCACTGCCCGTGCCGCCATCCTCGATGGTCCACGCACCTTGGCCTCCGGCGAAGTCGTCGAAGTAGGCAGCGAGGAATTCGTCGCCCCCCATGGGCGCCGAGAAGAAGCCTGGTGCATCGGGGAAAGGCCCGCCGTTCGTGGCGCTCAGGTTGACGAGATCCAGGACCACGTCGCCCGCACACTCGGCGGAGAGTCCGATCTTGAACCGAACCGGCTGTAGCGCGGGTGCCGAAGCTCCCCCCGCAATATCCCCGAAGCCGATGGTGGGGGTGAGCACGTGGATCGGCATGGTCGAGGTGGGGTTGACCTGTACCCGGGCCGTGGCCCCCAGGCCGATCGCGCCACACGCTTCGTTGGTCACTCGCGGCGTCACCGCCCAGGTCTCGCCCGGATCCAATGCGGCGTCACCGTTGCCCATCACTTCATGCAGGTCCTCGTTGCCGGTCACCGTCAGAGTGACCTCGGCCGGACACAGGAACGACTCGATCAAAGGATAGATGTCGGACATCAGCATGCCGCGGTTTCCGGTCCCAGGGGTCGAGCAGCCGCCGCAGTGGTGCAGGCCGATGAGCTTGTTGTCCAGTTCCCTGAAGATCGGGGACCCGGAGCTTCCACCCTCCGTGTCGAGGGTGTCGTAATAGCGCAGGACGGTTCCGTCGACGTCCACGTCAGTTCCGCCGCCATGCGTGATCTCGTGCGGTCGGCCACTGGGGTGCTGCACGATGTAGATGTCCTCGCCATCCGTCAGCGGGATCGGGTCGGGCTCGACGAACCCGAATGTCGCCGCGGGATCGCCGACGACCGAGGTCAGGGCGAAGTCCAGATCGCCGAGGCCCTGATTGCAACCGATGAATGGCGAGCTGGCGACGAGCGTGTCGCAGTGGAAGCCTTCCCAGTCGACTGTCGGTGCGGCTCCGCTGTTGCAGTTCGTCCGGTAGAACTTGAACACGAACTCCGTATTGTTGCACTCGGCCTGCGATCCGAGGCAGTGATCGTTGGTCAGGATGTAGTTCAGCGGCGACACGTTCGAGCCCGAGCAGAACAGCGCGCTCACCGGGTTGCCACCGACGGACATGACGCCCACCGAGGCCCGCACCGTGTCCCACTTGCCCGCATCAGACTCGTAACAGATGACGTCCTCGAACTGCGACGGACTGCAGACGCTCTCCGGTTCGTCGGGCGGATCGAAGATGCTCGCGTCCCCGACGACGACCTGATCGATGTAAAAGGGCAGGTAGTCGTAGGGCCTCGAGTACGTGAACTCGAGCAAGAGCTCGTCGCCGTAAGCCGCGAGTGCCCAGAAGGTGCCCAGGTCCTTCACGCCCCGCCCGGTGATCTGCTCGACGACCTTGCCACTCCGTGAGCGCACAACAAGCTGGTCCCCGCGGCGCAGGTTCACGTTCACGAAGTGAGCCTTCAGGAAGCTCGCACCGTCGGCGCGCAGCATGTCACTCCAGAGGAGTTCGCCGTTCGTCTCGAGGCTGTCGTCCAGGTTTGGAGTGAGCGAGAGCGGCCGAGCGAAGCCGACCACCGCGGGGCCGGGGTCCGGGGCCGGCCTCTGGCTCTGAGCCGCCACCGGCCCCGCCACGAACACCAGCGCCAGGGGCAACCCGACCAGCACGCGAGCGAACGGACTTCTTCGTGTCATTACCAAACTCCTTCGAGGGATGCTGAGAGGGCGTGAGCGCAAATCCATGATCGTCGATCCGCTGCCGGATCATTGCACGACCGCTGCAGGTCGAGCGAAACCCAGGCGCCGAACGGCGGCCCTCGGCGCTCTAGCTCAAATCGTACACCCAGGGCGCCCAACCGTCGAGTGAGATACCCAGCGGCGCTACCACCGGCGTGGGTGCAAGGGTCCCATGCAACCGTTGGCCGACCACCAACTCCGCGACCCCGTACGGCCGGCAGGCGACTTGACCGTTGCCACGACCGTTGGTGGGTGTAGCTGGTGGATGTAAAGGTAGTTGTCGCGTCCATGTGCTCTGTTACGCGGGTGCTTTCTCCTTCCCTGTGTCCTCAGGGTTGAGGTTCACGGCCAGTACGGGCGACCAGTTCCGCGTCTCGCCTGCCCACCGTTCGGGATGGCGCCGCTTGGGCGTTGATGCACCTTGTCGATAGGACCGCATGGGGTGCTTTCAGATCCCTGTCTGTCCGGTCAGCTGGCCCAGCCTCCGATGCGCAGGGCATCCGAGAGGACCTCGATCGCCCGTTCGTACTCCGTGAGCACGATGTGCTCACCCGGGGTGTGATCGAGGGTCGAGTCCCCCGGGCCGTAGGCCGCGATCGGGCATTGCCAGACGGGTCCGAGGACATTCATGTCGGAGGTGCCGGTCTTGTGCTTGAAGCGTGGGCGCAGGCCGTGGCTCGCGAAGGATCGCGAGAAGGCGCGCGCCAGGGAGCTCGTGCGCGGGGAGGTCCAGGCTATCTCATCGCCCAGGTAGGTTACGGGCGCATCGCCGGCGAGTTCCTGGATCTGCCGCTTCAGGGGCGCGGCAACGAAACCAGGCGGCGTTCGAAAACTCATGCTTACGCGCACGCGGTCGCGCAGACCATCGGACGTCGTGACGAAGTTGCCAAGGGATGGCAGGCAGGCATCGAACAGGCGATCCGTGCCCGCATTGAATTTGCCGCACCAGCTGCGCACGCCCTGCCACAGGTCGGCGGCAACCTCGCTCACGGCGCCCTCGGGACCCGCGCTGTGGCCGCAGTCTTGCTCGAAGGCGACCTCGACGACCATGCGTCCCTTGTAGCCCAGGGTCAGTGCGTCCCAGCCGCTGGGTTCGCCGATGATGCAGACCTCGGGCCGGTAGAGCGGCGCCACGAAACGCGCTCCCTTGGAGCTCGCGGCTTCCTCCTCGACCGCACCGATGACGATCAGGGCGCAGCCGGCGGCGGGTTCGACCTCGGCCACCGCGCGCGCGAAGGTCGCGATCGGACCCTTGGCATCGACCGAGCCGCGTCCGTAGAGCTTGCCATCCTCGATGCGCACGCGGATCTCGCCGGGCACTGTATCGATGTGGCCCAGCAGCACGACGCAGCGTTCCTGGCCGTCCTTGGCGGGTGCACCGCGCTTTACGCCGACCGCGTTGCCGGCACCATCCACGTGGCTGTCGAGACCGAACTCGCTCATGCAGCCCACCAAGATCTCCGCCACGGCTGCCTCTTGCCCGGAGAGGCTGGGTGTTTCGACCAGGGTGCGCAGGAATTCGACGGCGTCCATCAGGCGCCTTCGGCTTGGGCTTCACATTGCCGCAGGGCGTGGGATATCTCGTCGACGACGCGCTCCAGGTCAGCGCGTTCGATGACGAGTGGCGGAAGCAAGCGCAGTACCGTCGAACCCGCGGGCAGGGCCAGGATTCCACGCGACTGCAGCTGGCGCAGGATGGGTGCCACCCGGCAGCGCAGGTCGATGCCGATCATCAGGCCGAGCCCACGCACATCGCGCACGAGTGGGGAATGCAGGCGCGCGAGCTCCGCCAGCAGCCAGGCGCCGATCTTGGCCGCGCGCTCGCACAGCTTCTCGTCCACGAGTACCGTGAGTGTCGCGTTCGCCGCTGCACAGGCCAGCGGATTACCGCCGAACGTCGATCCGTGTGAGGCCGGTGGCAGCGGGCTGACCCGCCCGCCTATCAGGACTGCGCCCATCGGGACGCCTCCAGCGATGGCCTTGCCGAGCGCCACCAGGTCCGGTCGCACATCGAAGTGTTCGAAGGCGAAGGCGCGTCCCGTGCGTCCGAATCC
>JBLHKW010000024.1:0-41000 GCA_047618565.1 Planctomycetota bacterium | reverse complement strand
CCCTCGGTGACCCAGACGCGCACCACGAAGTAGCCGATCTGGGTGTTCACGCGCGCCAGGCAACCGTTCTCGAGGGACAGCTTCTGGGCGTCCTCGGGGTGCACCCAGAGCGGGTTGGTGTGGGAGAGTTCCTGCAGCCACTTGGCGTTGGCCGAGCGCGTGTGGATCAGGGTCGGCAGGCGGAAAGTCGGCAGCAGGGCGCGCTCGCCGGCCTCGAAATCCATGTCGCTCCAGTGCACCTGGGAGCGGATGTAACCCGGGATGGCGTGGTCGCCAAAGGACCAGTCTTGGAGCGTCTGCGAGAAGAACTCGAGCTTCTTGGTCGGCGTCTTGAAGCCCGCGCGCCGATCGCCACCTTCGAGCTCGACGCCGTTCTCGTCCTCGGTCTCGTAGCGCTTCTGTCCCCCGTAGGGCACGTCGAAGGCGCCTCGCCGGCGCATGTATTCGAGCGGTGTCTGGCCTTCCTTGGCGGCCGCTTCGGGCAGGCCGGGAACGCTGTTCTCGAAGATGTCCGCGTAGTACTCATCGAGCGAGATCGGCTGACCCGGGTTCTTCTTCGACTCGTAGAACTTGCGGATGCCGCGCGAGCCATCCGGGTCGACCTTGAAGGTCAACGCGATCCAGAACTCCGCTTCCTCCCAGACCTGGCCCGGGTTCGTCCCGAGCGTGCCGCCCTCGCGGCCGTCCTCCAGGCGCGCGAACTCGCGCATCACCGGCTGGCGGAATCCGATCCAGGTCCCGGCGTGGGTCTCCTGGCTCATGATGTCGTGCCGCTCGGGCGCGAGCCCCATGGGCAACACGTAGTCGGCCCACTGCGCGGACTCCGACCAGGTCGGTGTCAACGCGACGTGCAGTCCGATCTTCTCCTCGTCCTCGAGCATCTCGATCCAGGAGCAACCATCCGGGTTGGTCCAGACCGGGTTGTAGACACGCGTGAAGTACACATCGATCTTCGAACCCTGCTCCTCCAGGATATGGGGCAGGATGAAGCTCATCTCGTAGTGCGCGAGCGGATACGACTTGGGCCACATGCGCTCGTTCCAGTCGCTGTGCGGTCCCGGGTTCTCGCTCGGCTTCGGAACGAACTTGTCCCACGAGTTGGGGTTCAGCCCGCCCGGCGTGCCGACGCTACCGGTCAACACGTGCACGAAGAGCAGCGCGCGCGCCACCTGCCAGCCGCCCTCGTGCCCCGCCGCAGCGTTGCGCCACAGGTGGCTCGAGAAGGCGGACCCGGCGGCCGCAATCTCGTCGGCCAGGATCTTCACCGTCTCGGCCGGGATGCGGCACTCCTTGGCCACGAACTCGGGTGTGTAGACCGCGTACAGCTCCTTCAGTAGCTCGATGAAGCGCTCGAAGGTGCCCGGACCGTCCGCGTCGCGCTGCGTGAGGTAGTCGCTCCAGTTGGTCCAGCGACGGACGAAGGCCTCGTCCGCGCGCCCGGAGAGCAGCAACTCGCGCGCGATACCGAGCAGCAGCGCCGCCTCGCTCCCGGGCCAGGTCGCGACCCAGTGATTGGCGTGGGTAGAGGTGTTGCTGAGGCGCGTATCGATCACGCCGATGCGCGTACCGCCGGCCTTGGCATCGATGATGCGCTGGGCGTGGGGATTGAAGTAGTGACCGGTCTCCAGGTGTGCGGAAAGCAGCAGGATGAACTTGGTCTGCGAGTAATCCGGCGAAGGGCGATCCGCGCCGAACCACAATGCGTACCCGAGGCGCGCGCCCGCGCTGCACACGTTCGTGTGGCTGTTGTGTCCGTCCACGCCCCAGGAGTTGAGAAGACGCGACATGAAATGGTCGTCGCCAGGGCGGCCGACGTGGTAGACGACCTCGTTGCGACGCTCCTCGTCGAGCGCCTTGCCGACGCGTCCACCGATGTCGGCCAGGGCCTCCTCCCAGCTGACCTCCTCGAACTCGCCCGATCCGCGCTTTCCGACGCGCTTCAGCGGCGTCAGAATGCGTTCCTTGTCCTGCACCTGGTTGATCGTGGCCGGTCCCTTGGCGCAGGTTCGGCCACGGCTGCCCGGGTGCAACGGGTTGCCCTCGAACTTCTGGATCTCGCGCGTCTCCTTGTCGACGAACGTGAGCAACCCGCAGCCGGACTCGCAGTTGAAGCAGATCGTCGGGATACAGCGGTAGTGACGCTCCTTCTTCGTCGGCCAGGCCGTCGCGTCGTACTCGGTCCAGTCGTCCCACGTCCCCGGCGGCGGTCCGGCGGAGAGTTCCCAGGGCACATTTCGATCGGTCGTGCTGTCGCTCATCGTCACGCCTGGGTCTCGGATTTCGGTCTCATGAAATGGGTAGCGACTGCCCGGCAAGGACCCAGGTCCGCTCTTCGGAATACAGGCCTACGAGCGCGCAGACGGCCGCAACGATCGAGAGCGTCGGCCGCATCGATTCCACCGGCACGACCAGGCATACGACCGGAATGATGACGCCTATAAGCATCCCCACGCGCCAGTGCACGCGCGCGAACGGCCCGCGCGCCACGAGGTTGTGGGCGCGCTGGTACTCCTCGCCTCTACCCTTCGGCGCCTGCCAATGCTCGGTCAGCATGAAGCCGGCCTGGGCCACGAGACTGCCAAGCAGCAGGCCGCGCACCCATTCGACCTCGAGGAATACGAGTGCGGCGGCACCCGCCAGCACAGCCTGTACCAGCAGGTGAGCCCAGCTACCACGGCGCATCCAGAGCACGCGCCCCTTAGCCTGTGCAAATAGCCAGCCCGTGTAACAGGCGGTCAATGCTCCGGTCGCAGTCGTGAGCCAGAAGTATGGATCGCCCCCGACGTCGCCCTCGTGCCCGGACAGGGCCAGGAAGATCCAGCTCACCAACATCAGGGAGTAGATCGTGATCGCGTAGGTGCCGCGTGCGAGCCACGAATTCCAGTTCGGCCGCAGCAGGATCATGAGGAAGCGATCGGGGCGCTTCAGGTCCAGAACGAGCAGAAGGCAGGTCAGACCCAGGAAGGCGAGCGCGGCCAGCGGCACCAGAGCGCGTTGCCACGGAGCCAATCCCTCGGCCTGCGCGATCGCCAACAAGCCGATCGGGAAGATGCCTGCGGCCAGGGACTTGAAGTAAAGGTAGCCGACGATCTTGTTGCCCCAAAGCGGCTGACGCGGCACGTCGTAAACGGTGCGCGCCTTGGCCTGGGACTCCATGGCCTCGAATTCCTGTGCCAGGGCCAGGGCGCCGCTCGGCGGCTGGGACCAGATAAAGCCCTTGGATAGGTTGGTCTTACCCGGGTCGATCCCGGCCTCGTCGACCTCGCGGTAGAGCACGTTGGGCCCGGTCCCGGCCTCGGGCTTGCGCGCGGCGAGGTCGTGTTCCTTGCGCAGCTGCGATACGCGTGAATTCGGGTCGTGGAAGTCGCCCGGGATGATGGCCTCGGTCGGGCAGACCACGGCGCAGGCTGGCGCCAGTCCGCGCTCGGTCCTATGGGCGCAGAAGTGGCACTTTTCCGCCGTGCCCGTGTCCTCATTCAAGTAAAGCGCATCGTAGGGACAGCCGTGCATGCAGGCCTTACAGCCGATGCAGTGGTCCTGGTTCAGGTCGACGATGCCGTCGCTGCGCTTGGTCAGGGCCGAGGTCGGGCAAATCGTCATGCAGGGCGCGTCCGTACACTGATTGCAGCGCAGGACGGCGAACGAGCGCCGAACGTCCGGGAAGGTCCCGGCTTCCGTATATTTTACCCAGGTACGGAAGTTCCCGACGGGAACCTCGTTTTCGGACTTACAGGCGACGGTACACGCGTGGCAGCCGATGCAGCGCGTGTGGTCTATGACGAATCCTAGTTGCAAATGGGACCTCTCCTTGGGGGGTCGCATGATTCTAGGGGCACGTCCCGCCAAAAACGAGGTCGCTCACCACGACCTTCGGTGGGAGGGGCAGATATACTCTCGTGCCCATTTCTCTGGTTGAGATCATCCGATGACCCCGATTCGACGCCTTCGCGTAGCACCCCGGTTCAGTTCACTTTCCCTGGCCATCGGGCTGGCAGCCGCCTGCTTCGGGCCCGGCTGTGGCTCGGAGGCCTCGGAACCGCCGCCGGCCGTGGTCGTCCTGACCGAGACGGCCGATATGGACCCCGACGTGTTGACGCTCGTGGGCGAACACGTCCAGCGGGCCGAGGCCGCGCTGGCTGACTTCGCCCTGCGCGGCGACCTCGGCCTGGCCTACGAGGCCAACAACATGTTCCCGGAGGCCGAGCGCTGCTATGCCCAGGCCGCTGCCATGGCTCCGGACGAGCAGGAGTCCGCCAAGTGGAACTACAAGGTCTCGCTGATGATGCGCCGCAATGGCGACCTCCCGGGGGCGCTTGCCCTCATGAAGGAGGTCGCGGAGGAGTTCACGAGCACGAACTTCATCCACGTGCGCCTGGGTGACATGTACGTGGAATCCAACGACATGGAAGGTGCCGAGATCGCCTACCGGCGC
This sequence comes from Planctomycetota bacterium, assembly GCA_047618565.1. Lineage (GTDB taxonomy): Bacteria > Planctomycetota > UBA1135 > UBA1135 > JBLHKW01. Next base: position 36,568 of record JBLHKW010000024.1, on the reverse strand, counting down.
GCCGTCGAGCTGGAAGAGAAGAGCCCATTCAGCGCAGCGCGGCTCGCCAACCTGCTGCGCGAGACGGATCGTGCCGAGGAGGCCATCGTGATCCTCGAGACGCTGGTGGGCGAGGTCCCGACCTACAAGCACGCCCACTTTCGCCTGGGGCAGGCCTACCAGGCCGTCGGCCGTAGCGAGGAGGCCAAGCGCGAGCTGCAGCTCGGTGCGGATGCCCCGGCCGGCTACCCGCCGGACGCCTACGACCAGGAACTCATGAGGAAAGCGGCCGGTTACGGCCAGCGCATGGGGCGCATCGAGAACATGCTCATGACGGGCAACTTCGACGAGGCCCTCGCCGAGCTGGCAAGCATCCTCGAAGACCGCCCCGAGGACACCATGGTGCTCAACCTGACCGCGCGCGCGCATGCGGCCAAGGGCGACCCGGTGACCGCACTCGCGTGGCTCGAGAAGAGCCTCGAGTTCGACAACGCTGCCTATCGGACCCACATGCTGTTTGCCGAGCTGGCGTTCATGGCGCAGGAGCCGGAACGCGCCCTCAAGCACGCGGATCGGGCCGTCGAGCTCTCACCGGGCCAGGGCCTGGCGCACTTCCGTCGCGGCTGGGTGCTCTTCTACACCGGTGACCTCGATGAGGCGCTAGAAGCGCTCTGCACCGCCGAGGACAAGGGTTGCCAGGACAACGGTCTCTACTTCCTGCTGGCCCAGGCCTACGGCCAGAAGGAAATGTTCGAACCGGCCGTGCGCTACGCCAAGCTGGCGGTCGAGAAGATGCCTCAATTCTTCGAAGGCCAGCTGACCCTGGCGCGCGCCTGCCTGAGCGCGGGCGACGTGCAGACTGCTCACACCGCTTTCCTTGCGGCCGAGGCGCTCGCGCCAGCAGATCCCGGCGTGCTCGAGCTGAAGAACATCTTCAGCGAGCCGGCGCCCCAGTGACCCAACACGTCGGAACGCGCCGGTGGCTGCTTGCCGGCGGGTTGGCGATCGTGGGCTGTGGCTCCGAGCCCGGAGCCGAGCAAGCGCACACCTGGTTCGTCGAGGTCGCGCAGGAGTCCGGGGTGGACTTCGTCCACCACTCGGACGCGAGCGCCAGTTTCCGCTTTCCCGAAATCATGGGCGGCGGCGCCGCGCTTTTCGACCACGATGACGACGGCGATCTGGACCTGTACCTGGTGCAGTCCGGAGCTCTCGGGGCGAGCAGCACCGAACGATCGACCAACCGCCTCTACCGTAATGACGGCGCAGGCGCGTTCAGCGATGTGACCGACGTGGCGGGCGTGGGTCACGACGGATACGGGATGGGCGTCTGCTGCGGCGACTACGATGACGACGGCGATATCGACCTGTACGTCACCAACGTCGGCCCCAACGTGCTCTACCGGAACAACGGCGATGGCACGTTCACGGACGTCAGCGACGCGACCGGAGTGGCCGGCGACACCTGGAGTACGAGCTGCGCCTTCGTCGATCTCGATGACGACGGGAAGCTCGACCTTATCGTCCTGAACAACCTCGGCTGGGACGAGTCCGAGGAGATCGAGAGCTTCAACTACTACGGCGAGCGGGACTACTCGAGTCCCAACAACTACAACGCCGCCCTTCCGGATGCGCTCTACCGCAACCTGGGCGCGGGCCAGTTCGAGGATGTGACGGCGGTCAGCGGGCTGCAATCGACCTACGGCAACGGGTTGGGCGTGAGCTGCGGCGACTTTGATCTCGACGGCAAGATCGATCTCTACGTGGCCAACGATGCCCGAGCGAACCAGCTCTGGCGCAACCTGGGTGAGATGCAGTTCGAGGACACGGCACTTGAGAATGGCTGTGCGGTGAACGGAGACGGACGCGCCGAAGCCGGCATGGGCGTACAGTTCGTCGACATCGAGAACGACGGCGATCTCGACCTCTTCATGACCCACCTGCGCGACGAGTCCAACACGTTCTACCTGAACAGGTCGGGCGTCTTCGGTGATGTCACGCGCATGACCGGCATGCTCGGACGCAGCATCCAGTTCACCGGCTTTGGTATGGGCTTCGCGGACTTCGACCACGACGGACAGCTCGACCTCTTCATCGCCAACGGTGCCGTCCAGTCATGGAAACACCGGCACGATCCCGGCGACGCCTACGCGGAGCCGAACCTGCTCTTCCGTGGCACAGGCGCGGCGCATTTCGAGGAGGTGCCCCACGCCGGTCTGGGTGCGGACCTGCTTGGTACCAGCCGTGCGGCGGCCTTCGGAGACATCGACGGGGATGGTGACGTGGACGTTGTCGTCGTCGAGCGCGATGCTCCGGTCCGCATCCTGCGCAACACTGCGCCGCGCGGCGCGCACGCCATCCAGCTACGGGTGCTCCAGAACGGCAAGGACGCCATCGGAGCCGGTCTGGAGATCCAGGCCGGAACCAGCACACAGCGGCGTCAGGTGCAGACCGCGTACAGCTACCTCGCCAGCAACGACCCGCGTGTGCATGTCGGCCTCGGCGACGCCACAAGAGTCGAGCGCGTCACGGTCACCTGGCCCGGCGGCGGGCAGGAATCCTTTGGCCCCCTGGCCGCCGATGGAGTGCACGTCTTGAAGTTCGGCGAAGGTCGCTCGGAATAGTCCCGAGCACGCTCGTCGATCAGCCCGCCACCGCGGGCGTGACGTCCATCGGTGCGTCGTCCTCGAGGAAGTAGTTGAAGTCCTCGGACTCCTCCGCGTGCAGGATCAGGTACGCGTGTGCCGGGGACTTGGCGTTGAAGAGCTGGCGCTGGATCTGGGGGTCGGTGCCGATGGCGCGCGCCAGGGCTGCCAGGACCTCGAGGTGTCGCTTGCGCTTGCTGGGCGGCGTCGCCAGCAAGACCATGCAGTGCACCGGCAGTCCGTCGATCGCGTCGAAATCGAGGCCCCTGCGGCTGAGGCCCATGACCCCCACGATGTCTTCGCCCTCTTCGAGGATCCCGTGCGGAACGGCCAGTCCCCCACCGAGGCAGGTGGACATTTCCTCCTCGCGGTCGAAGATCGACTGCACCAGGCGATCGCGATCCGCGGACAGGTGGTTGGACTGGATGAGCACATCGGCCAGGCGCGCGATGGCCTCCTCTTTGGTCTCCGCCACCAGATCCGTGACGATGTTCTCCTCGTGCAGGAAGTCGATCAGGCGCGCGCGATCTCGACCCCAGTCCCCGGAGCGCTTGAGACCGATGCGCGTGAGAATCGGGCCGATGATCTCGTTTCCGAGCACGACGCTCAGGCCCACCGCCAGGATCATGCGCCGGAAATCGGGATCGAAAGCGGTCTCCTGCTGGACCAGCAAGATCAGGCCCACCGCGACCCCCGCCTGGGGCACGAGCGCCAGGCCGAGATTATTGCGCACACGCCGGGGCGCACCGGCCACACGCATTCCCATGTAGCCCGCTCCCAGTTTGCCGAGCACTCGCGCTGCGATCACTGCCAGCGCGAGGGCACCGCCGGGCAGCGCATACTTGAGGTCCAGCTCCATGCCCGCGAGCGTGAAGAAGACCGCGTAGATGGCCCCCGAGAAGTCCTCGAAGACTCCGTGCCCGGTCTCGTTCTTCTGGGGCGTGAGGTTCGCCAGGGTCAGGCCCAGGAACATGCAGGACAGGAGCGACGAGACCTCGAGGTACTGGGCCACACCAACGGTCATCAGAATGGCGATCATCGAAGCGGTCGCGAGCCGGTCGCGCTTGACGATGCTGCGCGTCGCGATGATCAGGACGATCCCGCAGCCAGCGCCGAGCAGGACCGAGTACAGAATCTGGCGCGCGGGCGCCATGAGGGTCTCGGTCAGCGAATGTGTGCTACCTGCATCGGCCGTGAGTCGCGCAGCCGTGAAGGCCACCTCGAACAGGCAGATGCACATGATGTTGTTCAAGGCCACCGCCGCCACGAGCGTCTTGACGAACACGCCCTTGGCCCGACCCTCACGTACCATGGCGAGGATCGTGGCGGGTGCCGTCGAGACGGCTATCGCGGCGAGCAAGGTTCCCAGCTCCCAGCTGCCGGCCGGCGAGTAGTAGACGACGGCCAGTACGAGCAGCGGAGTCAGGATGGACTCGAACGCCAGCAGGATCAGGAGCCGGCGTGCAGCGTTGCGCAGCTGGAAGAAGTTCAGGTGGCTCCCGACGGTGACCGCGATCAGGCCCAGGGCAAACTGGGTCATGGGCCGCATGCCGTCGAGGGCGCCGTGCTCGAACAACGACAGCAGCGACGGACCCAACAGGATGCCCGCCAGGATCTGGCCCGTGACCGAGGGCAGGTGGACGCGCCGCGCGAGCTGGCCAGCGAAGACGCCGGCAGCCAGGACTATCGACAGGGTCAGAAGGGGATTGGCGCCAGTCAGGGTCATGGTCGCTCGTCGGCAGGGTCCGGGCAGGGGGCCGGACCACGGGGGCCCACCTGGCTATTTCGGCACGAACGGGCCGGAGTCATCGCACCACCGGACGTTTTTCGAAGGCCGGATGCAACCTCGACGGGTCGGATCGATCTCCCCGGGTGGGTGGGGCTAGGGATGGTATGTGATGGGGCCATCCATCCTCCCCACACGCCCACCACCCCAACCCTCGACAGCCCACGCCCCAACGTCCACCATGTCCGCGATCATGTCCCCCGCAGCCCAAGAGCGCTTCGCCGCCGCACTGACCGAAGTCCACGAGGCCCTCGACTGGGACCTGCTGGGCGGGCTCTATTGCGAGGAGGGCGGTGAACACTTCTTTCCGGCCCAGCAGCGGGAGGCGATCACGGATGCCGGCCTGCTGCTGGCCGCGGATGTGGGTGAAGCTGTGGCGTCGGCCCCCGAGGGCCCCGGTCGCAGCCTCTACGTCGGAGCCGCAGTCGGCGAGCTGGCACCGATGCTCTGCGAGGCCCTCGTCATGCAACGCGAGGTCGTCGCCCTGAATCTGGCGAACCCCGAGACGACTGAGATCAACCGCGCGCTGGACACGGTCGCGCGCTCGCTCGGCTTCGACCTACCCTCCATCCGCTGCGGCGACTGGGACCCCATGGGAGTCGGACGCTGCCAGCACGTATGGCTCGTCAGCGTGCTCACGGACCCCGACAACTTCCCGGCCCTGCACGATGAACTCTACGGCCGTTCGGGCACAGCGCTCGCCACGCAGCGCGGCTATCTGCCTGCGGAGCTGGCTGCGGGTCGCGAACTCCTGCGCAAGGTCCTGGACTGCGTCACTCCAGGTGGGCTCATCACGACCACCGATGAGGAGTTCCCGATCTTCGCGGAGCAGTGCGCGCAACGGGGCTGGTCCCTTGAGCCAGCTGCACAGGCCCGACTATCGGCCATCGTCGGTGACCCGGTGCGCGTCTGCCGTATCGCTGACGGCATCGAACCGGACGCCAGCTAGTAGGCCGTTCCAACCGCGTCCGGCCCCAGGGCGGCGTCCGGAGCACTCTATCAACGGCCTGCTAGCAGCCCGTGGTGAAAGTCACGGCGGGCTCGAAGCCGTCAGGATTCGATCTGGCAAGGCGCGCTGACGACGCGTATTCGTGGATACTCGGAGGAAGCGCAACGCCGCCAGGACGGAGCCTGGCGGATTTGAGCGGGTCGTGACTTTCACCACGGGCTGCTAGCCCGGATAATTCATGAAGCGCGAGCCAAAACGCGTCGATTCGGCTTCTGGTGGTGCTTCTCGCGCGTTGGCCCCGGAGGCGACCCTTACGGGTCGTCGAGGATGCCAACGCGCGAGAAGTGCCGCCAGAAGCCGAAAGGACGGCGAAGCCGGCCGGTCGTCGCGTTTGGGCCGCGTCTTCATGAATTATTCGGGCTAGGATACGCGCCCCGTGAATACCGTCCGCTTCATCACCTACGGCTGCAAGGCCAACCAGTACGACACGCAGGTGCTGCGCGAGTCCCTGGTTCGACGCGGCCTGCTCGAACAGCAGCGTGGCGCCGACCTCGTGGTCGTCAACACCTGCACCGTCACGGCCGAGGCCGGGCGCAAGGCGCGCCAGAAGATCCGGCGCCTGGTGCGCGAGGATCCGAAGGTCAAGATCTGCGTGACCGGCTGCCTGGCGGAGAGCGAGGCCGACGTGCTGCGCGAGCTTCCGGGAGTCGAGTGGGTGCTCGGCAACGGGGATGCCAAGCGGCCCGCGAATTTCCTGCGCCAGCTCGGTTTCGACGCGCAACCCGAAGAGCTGGGCATCCCGTCGGGGATCACCGCCTTCGCCGGGCACACGCGCGCGTTCGTCAAGATTCAGGACGGCTGCGACAAGGCCTGCGCGTTCTGCATCATCCCCAAGACACGCGGAAAGAGCCAATCGAGGCCGATCCCGGAACTCGTGCGTGAAGTGCGCAACCTGGTCGAATCGGGGCATCTCGAGGTCGTCCTGTGCGGCATTCACATCGGTCACTGGGGCCTCGACATCGATGCCACCCTGGCGGATCTGATGCACGCGCTCGTGGCCATCGACGCGCGCGACGACGCGGGCAACTCGCTCGACTTCAGGCTGCGCCTGTCCTCGATCGAGGCGACCGAGGTCGACGACTCCCTGATTGGATTGATGGCTGAACGCCCCGACCGGATCGCCCCGCACCTGCACATGCCGATGCAGTCCGGCGACGACGAGGTGCTGGCGCGCATGAACCGCTGGTACACGACGCGCGAGTACCTGGCAGCCTGCGACAGCATCCGCGCCCGGGTCGACCGGCCGGCGTTTACCGCGGACATCCTGGTCGGCTTCCCGGGCGAAGGAGAGCGCCAGTTTCAAAACACCCTGGACACCGTCGACCGTGCGGGTTTCGCGCGGGTCCACGTATTTCCCTTCTCGCCCCGGCCGGGAACCGCGGCGTGGACCATGGGCGACCGACCCGCGCCGGAGGCGGTGCGCGAGCGACGCGCCCAGCTCTCGGAGCGCACGCACGCCATCGGCGAGCAATTCCGGCGCAGCCTGGCGGGGGTGCAGGAATGGGTCGTGCTCGAGGGCACCGCCGGCCTGTCCGGGCGCTATCAAAGGGTGCGCATCGATCTGGACGACTACCCGGGCGCGCTGCCTGCCGCAGCTCGCCTGACGCTCGAGGTGCACGAGGACCTGAGCCTGCCCCTTGCCGACCGGACCGTCGAGCTGATCGGAAGGCCCACCGACGATATGGCCGTCGTCCGATGACGGATGCCAGGGAGGAGCTGGGGCAGCTGACCGCGGCGTTCCGGGCGGAGCTCAGGCGCCGCCGGGCCCTGGGCTGGCGGCGCACCGGCCGCGCCACGACCGGCGCGATCAGTGTCCAGGCGCCGGGCGCCGCCCCGCCTGCGCGGGCCCCGGAGCCCCCCCATTTCGCCCCGTCAGCCCAAAAATCGGCCTCGACCGAAGCCGTTCAGACCCGCCCCTCCCCCGCCCACGCCCCGACTCCGGCCCCCGCGCCGGCACAGGACCGGGCTTCGGACCTCGAACAAGCCGTGGCCGCCATCCGCTCCCGGGCTGCGGCCGCCGCGACCCTCGAGGAATTGCGCGAAGCCGTCGCCGGCTGCACGGCTTGTAGCCTGAGCGAGAGCCGCACCCAGACGGTGTTTGCGGATGGCGAGGGCAGCGCCGGGGTCATGTTCGTGGGCGAGGCGCCCGGCTACCACGAGGACGCCCAGGGGGTGCCGTTCGTGGGCCCCGCCGGGGAACTCCTTACCTCTATAATAGAGAAAGGCATGCGCCTCGAGCGCAAGACGGTCACGATCTGCAACGTTCTGAAGTGCCGCCCGCCTGAAAACCGGGACCCCACGGCGCAGGAAAAGGCCCTCTGCACACCCTGGCTCGACCGGCAGATCGAACTCAGCTCCCCCAAGGTGATCATCCCCCTGGGCAAGCATGCCTCAGGGCACCTGCTGCAGTCCGAAGCCCCCCTGGGGCAGATGCGTGGCCGGATCCACCTGCGTGACGGCCGACCGGTGGTCCCGACCTACCACCCCGCATACCTGCTGCGCAGCCCCGAAATGAAACCCACCTGCTGGAAGGACATCCAGCTCGCCATGGGCGTCCTGAAGCCGGCGGACGGCCAGGCGGGACCCCCGCGGTAACCAGCCCACGCCAGCTGGGTAGGCTCTGCTATTCCTGGGATCACAGACCACAAGTCCCTCCAGGTTGACCGTTTGTGAACACACAGGTATGCTCCTCCGCTCTGATAGCTGAGCCCCGTGGCTCCACGATCCACCCTCCCCCTGGCTCCCCCCCCCCCCCGCGCCCCCTGCGGATCGGTGACCGTCGCCGAGGGGACCGGCCCTGCTCTTTTGAATCAACGCTCGAAGCGCGCCGACGTGCTCCAAACCACCCGCGTATCCCACGACCTCGGTCGACCGGATGCACCCCCTCGGGCCTGGGTCGGAGTCGCCCATGCGCAATCCGAGCCACCTGTGCACGTTGCCCCCCACACCCCCCACAGAAGCCTGAACGACCATGCGGCCGTCCCTTGTTATCCTAGCGCTCTCGATCCTGCTCCCGCTGTCCTGCAAGAGCGCCGACACTGCTCAAGAGAGCAGTATCGATCCGGCGTCTTCGCAATCGGAGTCAACTCCGGCCGCCACCGCTGCCCCAGTGGGCGCGGCCACGCCAACCAGCGCCGCCGCTCAAGTTGGCGACGCCGACAAGCACGCCCTGCGTGAACAACGCAGGCGCTCGCTCGCCGCCGAGTACCTGGAGCGCGGGCAACAGGAACTCGACCGCTTCGACCTCGACGCGGCCCTGACGAGTTTCTCGTCGGCCCTGGAGCTCGATCCGGCAAGCGACGACGCGCGCGCCATGCTCGGCCGCGTGCGCGCGCTGATGGGCGATCGTTTCGCGACCGCGGGCGACACCCTGCGCGACGAGACGGACCGCGCCATGGTGAAGCGTGCTCTCGCGCGGCTGCAGTTCGGTGAACTCGCCGGCAAGGGCGACGCCGACGCCGCCGACGGGCACTACGAGGACGCCATCCAGAGCTATCGCCAGGCACAAGCGATCCTGAGCTGGCACCCGATGATCGCATCGGAGTCGCTCGACGAGCGCATGCTGCAGGGCAAGATCGACGAGGCCGGGCAGCGCCTCGAGCGCGAGCGCACCGAGCGCCTGCGCAACGACCGCGAGCAGGCGGACGTCACGCGCCGCGCGACGGTTGCGGCCGATACCGCGAAGCGCGAGAAGAAGCTGCGCGAGTACTACAAGCTTGCCAACCAGGCTTTCGTCAACGACCGCTTCGAGGAAGCGGAACGCTGGACGCGCCTGATCCTCATTGAAGATGCCGGCAACGAAGCCGCGACGACCCTGCTGGCGACCGCACGCGATGCGCGCCACCAGGAGGTCGACGAGCAGAGCCGCAAGCTCTACCGCGAGCAGTGGCTGCGCACCTTCGAGGAGCTCGACACGCTGAACGTGCCCCAGACGGTGCCGCTCAAGTTCAACGCCGATCGCTGGAAAGAAGTGCGTGAGCGCAAGCCGCTCACCCACCGCTCCATCGACCCCGAAGGCCTCGCGGAGACCGCCGCGGTCATGGCGCGCCTCGAGGAGCTGCGCTTCGAGCCCAAGTTCGGTGGGCCCGACGGCGAGGGCACGCCGCTCGACGAGGTTCGCAACTACATGCAGTCGTTGACGGGCGTCAACTTCTGGATCAGCAACGCGGTCCGCGACGAGCTCGACGAAGAGGAAACGGCCATCGTTCTCGACCTGCCCGAGCGCAGCGTCCGGAAGGTGCTCGACATCATCGCGGCGACCTCCGAGAGCCTGCGCTGGAAGATCGACGACGGCGTCGTCAAGTTTGTCACCGCGGACGAGCTCACCGGCGGTCAGGAGCTGGTCACCTACTCCGTTCAGGACCTGGTGCGACCGATTCCGGACTACCCGAGCCGCGAGATCAACATCTCCCCGTCAGGCGGCCTGGTCGAGCCCGACGAAGACATCGTCGAGCGTGAAGCCAACGTCGTCACCGTCGACGTGCTCCAGGAGCTGATCAGCAACAACATCGCGCCGGAGTCCTGGACCACGGACCCGGCGAACTCGATCCGCGCGACCGAGATCGGTCAGCTCGTCGTCAACCAGACACCGGAAGTGCACGAGAAGATCCAGCACCTGCTGGAGGACCTGCGTGAAGCGACCGGCATCATGGTCGACATCCAGGCGCGCTTCATGAAGGTCGAGGACAACTTCCTCGAGGACATCGGCGTCGACTTCCGCGGCCTCGGCCAGCCTGGCCTGGGCGTCAACGGGTTCGACTTCAACGACTTCGGCGACGCCTCGACCCAGAACGACCTCGGCAGCGAGATCGGTCAGGGCTCTGACCTGGGCGCGTTCTTCGACGAGGGCAACGACGGTGACGTGCGCGGCCGCGTGGAATCGCTCTTCGACGACACGCTCGGCAACGACCAGGTGGTCAGTGGCTCGGGCGGCCTCTCGTTCCAGTGGACGTTCCTGAACGACCTGCAGCTGGAGCTCATCCTGCGCGCGGTCTCGAAGTCGGAACGCGTTGAACTCGTCACCGCCCCGCGCATCCTGGTGCACAACACCGCGCGCGCGAACCTCTCGGTGCTCAACCAGGTTGCCTACGTCCAGGACTTCGACGTTGAGATCGCCCAGGCGGCCTCGATCGCCGACCCGATCATCGCGGTCATCCAGGACGGCGTAATCCTCGACGTGCGCCCCGTGGTTTCCGCTGACCGGCGCTTCATCACGCTCGAACTGCGGCCCACGATCGCCCAGCTCAAGCGCCCGATACGCGAGCAAATCACCACCCTCGGCAGCCAGAACTCGGTGACGATTCAGCTGCCCGAAGTCGAGATCCAGCGCGTCCGGACCTCGATCCCCATCCCCGATGGCGGCACGGTCCTGCTCGGTGGCCAGAAGATCTCCGAGAAGCAGGACTACCAGTCGGGTGTCCCGATTCTCAGCAAGATCCCCCTCCTCAGCGCGCTCTTCGAGCGCAAGGGCAACTACATCTCCAACCGCAAGCTGCTGATCCTCCTGCGCGCGTCCATCGTGATCCCGGAGGAAGCAGAGCCCACGGCCGCCGAGCTGGGCCTGGCCGACTGACGACCTCCCCACGGAGGCCCTCACGTCCATTGCAGCCGGACCCAGGCTCCTGCGCGAGTCCCTGGGTCCGGTTCCTTGAACCCCGAGGACTCCAGATGGCGGCGGGCAACGAAACGGGCAACTGAATGACGGACCGTTCGGTCGCCCAAGGCCGATCTACCCGCCAAGTTAGCTCGAATTTCGTATCCGCCACCGGGCGACCGGGTACTCCTGAGTGCCCACCCATCGGAGGCCTTCGAGCCTCCTCTGATAAATCGTTGGGTTGGTCTACCGACCAGCCCGCCTCCGTTACCTGCCCCCCCCACGCCACCTGCGCCAGCTACGCGGGTGATCGCGCCGCTCTCACAACGAGGACGACGAAGCATGATCGACTTTCAAGCCCGACCGAACTGGATGCGACCCGCGCTGGCCCTGTGCCTGCTGCCCCTCTCGGCCCTGCCGGCTGCCGCTCAGAAGAGCGACGCCGAGGCCAACGCCGAGATCGACTTCGCGCGCGGCTTGGCCGCGGACTGGTCGTTCGTCGACATTGCGGAGACCGTGATCCGCAACGTCGAGGAATCCGGCGTCAGCTCCCGCATGTCCGAGGAGCTGGGCCTGGTCAAGTGCGACGTCTACGCGATCGGGGCGCGCAGCGAGCGCGACGTCGAACGACGCAATGAGCTCTTCGACGAGGCGCTCGGTGCCTACGAGTCGTTCATCGAGGACAATCCGCAGTCCAGCTCGAAGACCTCCGCCGAGGTGGCCTTCGTGGACACATCGGCGGCCTACGCCCGATTCCTGGGGATGGCCATCGAGGACGCGACGGGCGAGGCGTCGGAGAAGCTCAGTGGACGCCGGATCGAGGTGCTGACCGCGGCCGTCGACCAGACCTCGGATCTCGTATCGAGCATGTCGGGCATCCCGACGGACGAACGCTCCGAAGCGGAGTCGCGCCAGCTGTTCGACCTGATGCTCAACCGCGGCGGCATGCTGAGCCAGATCGGCGCAGCCGAGAATGCGCGCGAGGCCGGGGCCGGCCAGTTCTTCGTCGATCAGGCGATCCTGGCCCTCGAAGCGCTCGTGTTCGAGGCCGGCGACGGCACCTCGTACGCCCTGCGCGCCTACATCGAGATGGGCAGCGCCTACGCCCGCATGGGCGACTATCGCCAGGCGGTAGCCTTCGGTGAAGCCACGGTCGATCTGACCGTCCCGGTCGACCCCCAGACCTGGAAAGACCTGGTCAATGCCGATATGACCGACGGGGAGAAGGAGCTGCGCTTCCTGTTCCTCGAGCGCGCGATCCCGGGCCTCATGGAAGCCTACCTTCAGCTCGGCAAGCTCGGCCCGGCCATGGAGTACGGGCTGCACTTCGTGAACTTCCAGCGCCGCGAGGGCCTGTCGCTCTCGCCCTACGGACACCAGGCGATGCTCTCCGTCGCCAAGCTACTGATCAACGCGGGCGGTTTCGTCGCCGGCGACCTGGCAGCCGGCGAAGCGCGCTGGTTCGCCACCGAGGCCGAGGCCAAGGACGCTGTCTCGTCACGTCGTAACCGACGCACGGCGGTCGACCTGGCACTACGCTTCGCGCAGACGACCAAGGAAGAGAACGCGGGCAACCTGCTGCGTGTGCGGGCCCAGAAGCTGATGGCCGAGATCATCACTCGCCCGGGTGTCGTGCCCTCGCCTCAGATCCTGTTCGAGGCGGCCGAGGGCCAGTACCTCGACGCACTGGGCATCCCGGACAGGACGCTGCAGACCGCCGGATTCGCGTCCGCCCTCGATGGCTTCCGCGGGGTGCTCTCGTCCCTCGATGGCCAGGGACAGGCCACGCGGCTCGAGTTTGGCGCGCGCGTCATGTACGGCATGGGCAATTGCTACCGCAAGCTGGACCGCTCGCTCGAGGCCGCCATGGCCTACCGCGAGGGAGCCACGACCTGGCTCGGTGACCCCAGCTTCGACTCGAAGAACGCCCAGGCCTACTACCAGATGATCACGAACTTCGCGCGCGGCGCGAATGGTGACCGGGACCCGCTCGAGGCCCTGATCTCGGAGTCCGAGCGCATCGTGGCCGAAGAGGGCGAGTCCAAGCGTGACGAAGTGCTCTTCAACCTCGGCAAGAAGGCAGAGCGCAGGAAAGAGCTCGATAAGGCCACGGCCCAGTACCAGCAAGTGGCACAGGGTTCCGATTTCTTCGAGCGTGCCAAGGTTCAGATCGGTGTGTGCATGGTCAAGGCCAAGGACACGGCCTCTGCTCTCGTGGTCTTCGACGATTACCTCGACACCTATGTCAATGATCCGACGAACGCGTCGACCGGTCAGAACTTCCTCGCCAAGCGCCAGGAGGCCAAGGCGACGGCCGAGTTCTACCGCGGCTTCATCCTGTTCAACAACGCCAACGCGTCCGGCACGACCGACGGCTTCAAGGACGTGGCCACGAAGCTAGAGAACTTCTACATCGACTATCAGGAACAGCCGACCCTGGCGCCCTGGACCATGCAGATGGTGATCGAGAGTCGACTGAAGAGTGACGAGCGTGAATCGGCCAAGGAACTGCTCGTGAAACTGATCGCAGCATTCCCCGAGTCCAAGTACACGGGCCGCGCGTCGGTGACCTACTACAAGACTCTCGAAGGTCTCCACGAAGCAGCGCAGGGCGAAGCCAAGCACCCGATCTTGCTCGAGATGGCACAGCAGCTCGAGCTGGCGAACAACGTGTCGTCGTCCCCCTCCTTTGCGAACCTGCGCAAGGAGTCGCAGCACTGGCTGGACCTGGCCGAGTATGCAAAGGCCGAAGCATTGCTGCGCAAGCTCGTCGAGCAGTTCGACGGCGAGGCCAATGCGGAGTCGGTGCGGCGCTACGTCAAGCCCGACCTGGGGCGCGCGCTCCTGGCTCAGAAGAAGGTCGCAGAGGCCATGGACATCCTGCAGCCACTCGCACTCGACACCGATAAGTCGCATCGCCCGAGCCGCACGACGATGGTCAACTGGTGTCGATCCGTGGTCGGCTGGGTCGAGGGTTCCGGCAAGGACGTCGCCATCGTTCCGGGCGCGGGCCAGACCGCAGAGGACTTCGAGGCCGTCTCCGCGCGCCTGAACACCATTGCCGCGGGCGGTGACAAGTGGACCTCCTGCGACTGGTACGAGGACAAGTTCATGTCGATCTACGCCCTGTACGTTTGGGGTCAGGTCGACAGCGCAAAACTCGACGCTGCCAAGAAGCAAATCGGCACGGTGATGTCGGAGACCGAGTCGGATTTCTCGATCATCGACCAGTTCTGCAGCTCGGACGAGACCCCGGCCGACGTGCGCGCGACACTGGGCAACAAGACCCTCCAGGACCGCTACCGCTGGCTGAACAGCAAGCTCTGAGCGCCATTCCATTGGCCGGCGCCCCTGCCCGGCCACCCCAGACCCTCCCCGGGGCCCCGGCCCCCATCTTTGAGTTGTGACCCCCGCCCCCCCGGCTATCATGTTCGCGCCCACCATGGAAGCAAGCCCCGCAGTACCCCCCCGCCGCCGCGCCTCGGAAGCCGCCAGCCCGACGGTTCGCCGCGTGCGATCAGGAGCCGGAGTGCTCGCCGCCCTGGCAGCCCTGGCGCTGAGCGCGACGGCCCAGACGGCCGGACTCAGCCCCGATCAGATCTTCCGCCAGAACCCGCGCACGGGAAAAGTCGAGACCATCGCCGCGGTGGTTACGGAGAACAGTCTGAGCAAGGTGCGCGCGGAAACGCCCTCCGGGGACAGCAAGCAGTTCGAGACGACGCGCATCGTCGAGATCGTGTGGAGCAGTGCACCGGCGTCTTACAAGGACGCCGAGACGAACCTGGCACGCGGTGAGTACGAACGCGCGGTGGCCATGTTCCGCAGCACTGCGTCCGATTCGGACGCACGCGACGTGATCCAGGCGGCCGCCAGGTTCGGAGCAGCGCGCGCGCTGCTGGCGCGCGGCTCCAGTGACACTAGCCACTACGATGACTGCGCCAGCGAGTGCGACCGTTTCCTGAGCGATTACCCGGCAAACCGCGACGTGCCCAAGGTGCGCTGGCTCAAGGCGCGCGCACTGCGCCTTTCGGGCAAGGGAGCCGAGGCCGCGCAGAGCTTCAAGGCGCTCTACGAAGAGGGTGCAAGCGACCCGCCGACCGAGGGCTTTGATCGCGCCTTCTGCCTCACGGCAGGACTGGACTCGGCAGAAGCCTTCCTGTCGGCCGGCGACACGCTCGGCGCGCGCGAGCTCTACGCCACGCTCAATAACGCTCTCCAGGGCCTGATCGCATCCACGGATGGCGACGCGGCCCCGCGCGAGATGGCAATGCTCGAATCCGGTCGCGGAACGGCCACCCTCGGCGAGGGCTTCTGCCTGCTCGCCGACGGGCAGACCGACCAGGCGCTCTCGTTCTTCGAAGGACAGCGCTCCAACGTCGGCCAGGCATCCCTCGGCGGCGCCGCCCTGGGCCTGGCGGAAGCCTACCTGGCCAAGGGCCGCACGAGGTCCGCACTGATCGAGTTCGCGCGCGTCTCCGCCGTGGACCACTCGAGTGCTGATCAACGCGCGCGCGCCCTGCTCGGACTCGCGCGCGCCTCCGTCAAGCTCAGCGACACGGATGCCCTCGAGGACGCCAAACGCTACATCGAAACGATCCAGACTCGCTACGCCAGCACGCCTGCCGCGCGCGACGCGAACGAGTTCTTGAAAACCCTCTAACCATCCACGCCTCGGCTAACCGTGCGACACGCGGCCAGCCGAATCCCTCCAAGCAGTCCCCTCGACTAACGTCCTGACCGTCATGAACCTCAATCAGCTCCAAGCCCGCCTGGCCCGCCCGGCGCTCGCCTTCGCGACCTTCCTGATGGTCACATCGGCTCCCCTGTTCGCCCAGGACGGCGCCGCTGCCCCGGCCACTGAAGAGGGTGCCTCGATCGGTGACCTGATCACCGCCTCCGGTCCGATCGGTATCGCGATCATCCTGCTCTCGGTCGTGTCCCTGGCACTGATGATCGAGAACTTCGTCGCGCTCAACCGCGACAAGATCGCCCCGCCGGAGCTGATCGACGAGATCCAGGCCCTCTTCGACGAGGACCAGTACCAGGAGGCCATGGAGCTCTGCGAGAACGAGCCCAACTACTTCACGCGCGTCTGCGGCGCAGGCATCGCCAAGATCGGTCACTCGTTCGAGGTCATCGAGAAGTCCCTCGAAGAGATGGGCGACGAAGAGTCGATCAAGCTGCACCAGAAGATCGGCTGGCTCTCACTCATCGCCAACACGGCGCCCATGATGGGACTGCTCGGAACGGTGTCCGGTATGGTGAAGGCGTTCAACGAGATCGCCTCCTCCGGTGGCCAGGCATCCCCCGCCGAGCTCGCCGACGGTATCTCCCAGGCGCTCCTGACGACCATGTTCGGTCTGATCGTCGCCATCCCGGTGACCGCGGTCTTCGCATTCCTGCGCAACCGGATGGTCAAGACCGTCATCGAAGTCGGTGCCATCGTCGAGGACCTGTTCGAACGCTTCCGCGACGAGAGCGCTGCGTGATCCCGCGCGGGCCGCGCTCTGCGGCCCGCACCCAAGCCGAGGACCGACATGAACCTAGCCAAGCACGATCCTGAGACGGAGATGGAGCTCGACATGACGCCGATGATCGACGTCGTGTTCCTGCTCATCATCTTCTTCATGATCATCACGGACCTCACGCAGCAGGAGCTCGAAGATCTCCAGCTGCCGACGGCGACGCACGCGGTGGCGGACAAGATCAAGCCGGGCGAGTGGCGACCGATCATCAACATCCCCTACGACGGGCAGATGGTCGTCAAGCGCGAGGTGTACTACGACCCGGAGATCCACGATTCCCAGGCCGTTCCGTATCTGAAGGTCAAGGAGTGGCTATCTCTGGTGGCGGACAAGATGAGCCAGGAGCACTTCAACGTGGAGGCACAGTCGGGACCACTGATCCCCGATGACTTCCTGCTGATCCGTGCTGACCAGAGTACGCCCTTCCGCCATATTCAGAAGCTGATGGCGTTCTGCGGCGAAAAGGGTGTCCAGATCTGGAAGGTCCAGCTGGCCGCGTCGGAACCGCCGAGCGAGGACGGGCAGTAAGCCCGGAACCAGAAAGGCACCACCATGTCCCAACTATCCGAGATCAATAACGAGAAGAATGAGCTCGAGATGACGCCGATGATCGACGTCACCTTCCTGCTGCTGATCTTCTTCATGTGCACTCTCAAGTTCAAAACACTCGAGGGCAAGCTGGCCGCCTACCTCCCGAAGGATGTGGGCGTCAACACCAGCGAGTCCGAGCCGATCGAGAAGGTCGAGATCCTGCTCCAGGTCGTCACGGAGGGCAACAAGCTGGACCCCTACGGCGAGCCCTGGGCCGGGGAGGGACGCTTCGTGTACGACAGCACGCGCGTCATCCAGTACTCGGTTGGTGCGCGCAAGACCAACAACCTGATCGAGATCTCCAAGCGCATCGCGGACCTGCACAAGCAGGATGACGAGCGCCCGGCAACGATCGACGCGCGGCCCGGGATCGTCTATGGAGACGTGGTCAAGGTCCTGGACGAGGCAATGAGCGCCGGGTTCACCGATATCACGTTCGTAGGCGCCTACGACGTCCAGTAGGCGCCCCCGCAAGCCCGCCCCACGCCCTGGACACTTGGGGCCCCGGGACAGGCCACTGCGCAGCCGTACGAGTCGCGCACAAGCCGCCTCCGCGCTCACGCGCCGGGGGCGGCTTCGCCATTTCAGGAGGGCTATCGGAAGCCCGCGCAAATGGGTCCTAAGTCCTTTCTGCTGGCCGATTTTGGATTGACCCATCTCCAGCCGATCGAGTATCGTTCCACCTCGTTTTGGGGGATTCCCGAGCGCCCGCTAGCTCTCGAAATCCCCTCCCCCTGCTCACCCGCCCGCGGGTGAATCGCCCCCCCCCCCCACCCCCAATCAGGTTTCTGGTAGCCAGTCGGCTTTGCGCGGATATGTCAGCGCAGACCCATGTGCACAGAAACCAAAACGGCTCCCTCGAGAAGTAGCATGCGAATGAGGATCACCGGACTCGTCTTGCCGTTAGGCCTTTGGACTATCGCGGCCTGCTCCAGCGCCGCGAAACACGAGAGTGTCGACGCGACGACCCCGGACGACAGTTCCGAAGTGGCAGCAGCGACCACGCCGCCCGCTTCGGGTGCCGCTCCCCAGGACCTGGGCGCCGATGCCGAGCGCTTGTCGCTGGCGCAACAGAAGCGCGAGTTCATGGTGCAATCGCACCTGCAGCAAGCCGCGGAGCTGCTCGACCGATTGCAGCTCGAGGAAGCTCGGCGCGAGCTCGGGCTCGCATACGAGCTCGACCCGGAGAACGCCGAGGTCAAGCGCAAGCTGTCCGAGGTCGGTGCCATGCTCGGCCTTCCGGGCGACACATGGGGTACGGTCGCCGAGCAACTCGGCGACGAGTACGAACTGCGCATCCAGCAGCTCAAGGCCGAGGCCGGCGACAGCCTGCGCCGCGGCAAGCTGGCGCTTGGACGGCGTGACTACGACAAGGCGCTGGCCGAGCTGCGCCTCACGCTGAACCACATCCAGTGGGCCCCCTACTCGATCGACTGGGGCGGAATCGACACCCAGGCTCAGGCACTCCTGACGCGCGCCGAGACCGAGCGTGATATGGCGGCCACAGCGCAGCGCGAGGCGCAACAGCAGGCAGCGACCGAAGCTCTCCGCGAGCGCGAGAACCAGGATGACAACCGGCGCCAGGCGCTGGTCTCCAACATTATTGGCCAGGCCATCGACGCCTTCGAGGACGCGCGTTACGACGAGGCCGTGTCGCTCGCCGACGAGGCCCTGCGCAAGTCGCCCCGCAACGAGCAAGCGCTCGAGCTGCGCGACGCTGCCTTCCGCGCCGGGCGTGACAAGGTGCGCGCGGACTACATCACGGAGAAACGCGAGGAGTTCGCGCTCTGGCGCGAGGACCTGCAGGAGCTCCAGATTCCGTGGACCGACGTCATCACCTACCCGGACCGGGACAAGTGGAAGCAGATCACGGATCGGCGGCGCTCACGGCGTGGGCTCGACCTGTCGAAGCGCGTCAGTAGCTCCGAGGCCGAGCTGCGCGAGCAGATCGCAACGCAGACCGTGCGCCTGCCCGGCATCGAGGAAGAGGAGAGCCTGCGGGCTGTCATCGACCTGATCCGCAACTTCACGGGCCTGCCCCTGATCGTCGACCCGGCCGCGGAGAACGCGGTCCTCGACGAGGGCATCGTCTTCGACTTCAGCTTCGACAACGAACTCTCAGTGGCGCAGGCCCTGAACCTGATCACCGAGATGGCGGGCGAAGAGGTCTCCTGGACCCTTCGTCACGACGCCATCCTGGTCACGACCCGCGAGAAGGCACGCGGCGAGCTGATCATCTACAACCACGACGTGCAGGACCTGATCATGGGCCTGACGAGCTTCACCGGCCCGCGCATCGATCGTCTGCGCCTGCTCGACGAGCTGGAAGACGACGACGGCGGCGGACCCTTCGGCGGCATCCTTGAGAGCCGTGCCTCGATCGAGATCGACGAGCTCGCGACGCTGATCTCCGAGAACGTTGCCGTCGAGACCTGGGAAGAGGACGAAGGCGTCTCGATCGAAGCGGGCGAGGGATTCATCCTGATCGTCCACTCGGTCGAGGTTCAGGCCGAGGTCAAGGAGTTCCTCGAGGACCTGCGACGCTTCAACTCGTCCCTGGTCACGATCGAGTCCAAGTTCATGACGGTCGCCGACAACTGGATCCAGGAGATCGGCGTCGACTTCCGCGGGCTCGATAGCTTCGACGTCTCCGACGTGACCAACGGCCTCGAGGACATGGCGTCCCGCGGCCTGGACAACGGCGGCACGGGCAACTCCGGCCAGGGCGCCGCCGGCGCGCCGTCCGCAGGCTTCTACTATGACGATGGCCAGGATGGCGACCTGCGTGCCACCACCCAGAACTACTTCGGCAACGCACTCGGCGATGCCCTCTCGGTGATCGGTGGCCTGACCTTCCAGCTGACCTTCCTGAACGACGCGCAGCTGTCCTTGATCCTGCGTGCGGTCGAGAAGTCGAGCCAGTTCGAGCTGGTCAACAGCCAGATGCTGAGTGTGCACAACACCCAGCGCGCCTACGTGACGGTCATCAACCAGAGGGCCTACATTCAGGACTTCGATGTTGAGGTCGCCCAGTTCCAGGCGGTTGCTGACCCGCAGGTCAACGTGCTTCACGAAGGCGTCGTGCTCGACGTGCGCCCCACGATCCATCACGACCGCAAGTTCCTGACCCTCGAGATCCAGCCCACGGTCGCCACGGTGGTGGCCCTGCGCGACTTCTCGACCACGCTCGGTGGCAACACCTCGCCGGTCTCCTTCCAGCTGCCCGAGCTTGAAGTGCAGAGCGTCAACACCTCGGCCCTGATCCCCGACGGCGGATCGATCCTGCTCGGCGGTCTGTCGCAGATCCGCAACATCGAGCGCCGCGCCGAGGTTCCGTGGCTGGCACGCATCCCGATCGTGGGATTCCTCTTCAAGCAAGAGGGCTACAGCGACGAACGCCGCTCCCTGATGATCCTGATCAAGGCTCGCATCACGGACGTGCGCGAGGCCGTTCAGGAGCGCCTGGAAGCCGGCTACTGATCCTGTAACGCCGCCTGCAAGCAGGCGAAGCGACCGAAAGAGAGGCCGCGTCCCGCACCGGGACGCGGCCTCTCTCGCTTCACCCCTTCCGCCACCGGACCTCCAGGCTTTGGCTTGCAGCGCCCCCCCGCTTCGGGTTCACTCATGCCATCATGAGCCCTCTCAAGGCAGTCCTTTTCGACATCGACGACACCCTGTTCTCCACGACGGAGTTCGCTGCGCGCGCGCGACGGAACGCCGTGCGCGCGATGATCCAGGGTGGCATCCGGCTACCCGAAGACGAGGTCTACCAGGAACTCAAGGAGGTCATCGCGGAGTTCAGCTCGAACTACGAGCACCATTACGACAAGCTCCTCATGCGCCTGCCACCGGAGGCGCTCGGCAACAACAACCCGGCGCTCGTCGTGGCGGCCGGAGTGGTCGCGTACCACGACACGAAGTTCGAAGAGCTGGAGCCATTCGCCGACGTCGCCCCTCTGCTGCAGGCCTTGCTCTCGGCGGGCATCGTCACCGGGATCGTCACCCACGGCTGGACGACGAAGCAGGCCGAGAAGCTGATCCGGCTGCAGCTCATGCCGCTGCTGACCCCGTCGGCGATCTTCATCTCCGAGCAGGTGGGCATCTCCAAGCCGAATCCAAAGCTCTACCTGGCTGCTCTGCGTAGCCTGGGTCTGGAGGCGGATCAGGTGATGTACGTCGGCGACAACCTGGTCAACGACATCGCGCCGCCCCAGGGCCTGGGCATGCATACCACCTGGGCCCGCCGCGCAGCGCACCCGGGCCCGGACATCGACCAGTTCCACCCGGACCATGTGGTCGACGACTTCCGCGAGCTGGGGCAGATCCTGCGCACCGAGTACAACATTTCGCTGCACGAGGAATACGCGCCCGAGGACTGAGCCCGGCAGGCCGCTGATCAGTCGATCAGGTGGCAGCTCGCCCTGTGTCCCTGACCCAGCCGCGTTTCCTCGGGGTACGTCACAGCGCAGCGCTCCTCGACCAGCGGGCAGCGCGTATGGAAGTGACATCCCGACGGTGGATTCGCGGGCGAGGGAACGTCCCCCACCAGCGGGGTTCGCAGGCGCGGACGACCCGGGTCCGCGACCGGCATGGCGGCCAGTAGCGCCTGCGTATACGGGTGGCGTGGCGCCTCGAAGATCTGCTCCGTCGAGCCGATCTCGACGATACGCCCGAGGTACATCACCGCCACGCGGTGCGAGATGAAACGTACCACGGACAGGTCGTGGGCGATGAAGATGTACGACAGCCCCAGCTCGTCCTGAAGATCCCGCAGCAGGTTGATGATCTGGGCCTGGATCGAGACGTCGAGGGCGGAAACCGCCTCATCGCAGACGATCAGGCGCGGCTCGACGGCCAGCGCACGGGCGATCCCGATACGCTGTCGCTGCCCGCCCGAGAACTCGTGCGGGTAGCGGTTGGCGAGCTCCGGGCGCAGGCCGACCTGTCGCAGCAAGACGGCCACGCGATCGCCAATCTCGCTGGCAGCTCGCACGCCGTGCACGCGCAGAGCCTCGCGCAGCGCGTTGCCCACGGTGATGCGCGGGTTCAGGCTGGCGAATGGATCCTGAAACACGATCTGCAAGTCGGATCGGTAGGGCCGCATCTGTCGCAGGGTCAGATCGAAGAGGTCGACAGGCTCTGCACTCCCACCCGGGTGAAACCAGGCCTCGCCGGCAGTCGGCTCCATCAGGCGCAGGATCGTGCGCGCCGCCGTCGTCTTCCCACAGCCCGACTCGCCCACCAGAGCCAGGGTCTCGTTGCGGGCCAGCTCGAATGAGAGCCCGTCGACCGCCTTCAGATCGCCAGCCTTCCGGCGCAGGACCCCCGCGGTGATCGGGAAGTGCTTGCGCAGGCCTCGTATGGCCAGCAACGGAGGCGCCGGAGTACTCACAGGCCCAGCGCCTCCTCCGGATGGTGGCATGCGACGGCATGCCCTGATGCGGGCCGGGCGGCCTGCAATGACGGCTCCTCGAGCGCACAGCGCTCGCTGGCCACGGGGCAGCGCGTTCTGAAACGGCAGCCTGACGGAAAGCGTGTCGCGTTCGGCACGATCCCGGGGATCGTCGGAAGGCGCCTGCCCGCGGCACGCTCATTCGCTCGGGAGCGGCCCGGGAGCGCGCGCAACAGCCCGATGGAATAGGGGTGCCGCGGCCGTTCGAAGAAGTCCCCCACCGCGGCGTGCTCCACGATCTTGCCCGCGTACATCACGGCCACATGCTGTGCCGTCTCCGCGACCACGGCCAGATCGTGCGTGATCAGGAGCAGGCTCATACCGCTCTCGACCTGCAGCTCCCGGATCAGATCCAGGATCTGGGCCTGGATCGTCACGTCCAGCGCCGTCGTGGGCTCGTCCGCAATCAGAAGTGCAGGACGGCAGGAAATAGCCATCGCGATCATCACGCGCTGCTGCATCCCGCCGGATAGCTGATGCGGAAAGTCGTCTGCCCTGCGCTCCGGATTCGGAATTCCGACGCGGCGCAGCATGGCGATGGCGTGTGCGCGCGCTGCAACCGGATCCAGGTCCGTGTGCAATTCGATGGCCTCGATGATCTGGCTCCCGATGGAGAAGACAGGGTTCAAGGCCGTCATGGGCTCCTGAAAGACCATGGCGATCTGGCCACCGCGCAGGGCGCGCAGCTCGTCCTCGGACTTGAGCAACAGGTCCTCGCCCTGGAAGAGCACGCGCCCGGCCACGACGCGCCCGGGCCTGGGGACCAGGCCCATGATCGAGAGCGCAGTCACGCTCTTGCCACAACCGGATTCACCGACGAGACCCAGGCTCTGCCCCGGAAGTACGGAGCAACTGACACCGTCCACCGCACGCGCGACGCCCTCGTCCGTGAAGAAGTGTGTGCGCAACTCCAGCAGTTCGAGCAGCGGCGCCGGCGCGCCTGAAGAATGGGAACCCTGGGTGCTCAAGCCTCTACCTTCATCTTCGGGTCGAGTGCATCGCGCACCGCGTCCCCGACCAGGTTGTAGCAGGTCACCGTCAGGAAGATCAGGAGGCCCGGGAAGATCTGCACCCACCAGTGCTCGGCACTCTTCGACTCGTTCACGAGCGAGCCCCACGAAGCGCCCGGGTGCTGGATTCCAAAGCCCAGGTAGGAGACCGCGGACTCCGTCAGGATCCCGGCCGCGACCGCGAACGCCGCGCTGACCAGCACGGGTCCCATGGCGTTGGGCAGCACGTGCAAGAAGATCGTGCGACGCGACGAGTACCCGAGCGCGCGGGCAGCCACGACGAACTCGGCGTCGCGCAGCTTGAGGAATTCTCCGCGCACCAGGCGCGCGACGCCGGTCCAGCGAATGATCGCGATCACGAACACGATCGAGAAGATCGGAGGGACCACATCCGGATCCGTGAAGGCCATGGTCACGATGATCAGGAAGAAGGCCGGGATCGACTGCAGGATCTCGACCACGCGCATGATGAGCGTGTCGATCCAGCCCCCCATGTAACCGGCCACGGCGCCGAACACGACGCCGATCACGGTAAGGAGCAGGGCCGACAGGATGCCCACGGACAGGCTCACACGACTGCCCCAGATCATGCGCACCAGCAGGTCGCGGCCGAGCCCATCCGTGCCCGCCAGGTGCCGCCGGTAGGAGTTGGTCCCGGGCTCCCCATGGCGCACCTCGACCGGCGTGGTCGTGGCCTCGACACCCGTGATCGAGTTGGCATCGGGCCTGCGGAAGCCGTGCAGGTAGCGTCCCTGTTCGTCGACCATCGACGCGCGCGTCCAGGTCGGCGGCCTGAAGCGCTCCTCCGGATGGGTCTCGGCGTAGCCCATGGGAATCGGCGCGAAGACCGGCGCACGACTCGCAGTCCAGTCCCCGCAGGCGAGGACAATGCCGCCGTCATCCAGGGCCGACTTGAAGGGCGCCGTGGCGAAGGCAGCCCACTGCCCGCCGACGGTGACGGCCCACAAGAGCGCGGCCAGCGCGGAACTCCCGAGCACCATCCCGAGCTTGCGTCGACGCCAGCGGCGCACACGCGCCGGGTCCGCGCGCAACAGCAACCGGTTCAGCACGCGGTTCCAGACGGGGAATGTGAGCACCCACGACCAGAGCACCATGAAGAAGATCTCCCAGTGACTGATCGACTCGAACAGTGGATAGCGCGTTTCACCGCGCAGCGAAACTCCGGCTGCGTCTTCAGCGCCCGAGTGCGCGTCGGCCCCCGTGCGCACCGCCAGCTCCGTGCGGAATTCGCGCGCCAGGCTCCTGGCCTGCTCCCCCAGCCTCAAGGCCTCGTCCCGCGCCCCCGAACGACCCGCACCCGCAGCCCCCTCGAGCAGTCGGATGTACTCGTCGAGCCTCGCGTGATGCACCTCCGGCAAGGCCCGACGCAGGGCCTGGAGCCGCTCCTCGGCAGCGGCCTGCTCCACGGATAACGCGGCTTCCCACGTGACTGGAGCATTCTCGCCGCGCGCCTCGAGGTATTCCTGCGGCGACTGCCCCAGCAGTCTCACGACGCTCGAGGTCACCGCGGAAAGCGAGCGCACAGCACCCGTGTACTCGTTCAGGTAGACCGCCTCAATCCTGTAGGGCCGGTCGTTGGCGATCAGGGGCGCGTAGATGGCGACCGCATAGAGAAGCGCGAGCATGGCCGCGCCGATCCGGAACAGCGACCGGCGGCAGAGCTGCTCACAAACGAGATCCAGGGAGTCCTTGGAGTAGGCCTCGCCCTCGGAGATGAGCTCGTCGACATCCTCTGTCTGGTGCACCTCAGTCATGTTGGATGCGTGGGTCCGCAATCGCGTACGCCACATCAGAGATCAGGATGCCGAACTGCGTCATGACGCCCACCATGATGGTGGTCGCCATGATGATGTAGTAGTCGCGCCGCAGCAGTCCCTCGAAGGCGTACTTGCCCATGCCCTGCACATCGAAGACGGTCTCGACGATGATCGATCCACCGATCAGCAGCGGCAATACCGAGGCGAACAGGGTGATCACGGGGATCAGCGCATTGCGCAGGGCGTGCTTGTAGACGACCACGTGCTCGCTGACGCCCTTCGCGCGTGCGGTGCGGATGTAGTCCTGCCCGATGACATCGAGCAATCCCGCACGCACCTGCCGCGACAGATAGGCGAAGGAAGCATAGGTCAAGGTCACCACAGGCAAGATCGCATGCAGCGCCGTGTCGATGACGTAGTCCACCGTCCCCATGAGAGCGGCGTCCTTGTGGTGTAGCCCCAGCACCGGCAAGCGTGGCCACCACCACCAATCCGGGCCCGTGACCCCGAAGGCGAGGATCAGCATCAGGCCGGCCCAGAAGGTCGGTATCGAATAGAGGACGAACAGGAAGACCGTGGCCAGACCGTCGAGGCGCGTGCCCCTGCGGCGCACCGAGAAGATGCCGAGCGGCAGTGCCACGAGGTAGGACAGCACGACCGCGACCAGGGACAGCGGAACGGAGACCCGCAAGCGCCGTAGCAGCTCGGGAAACACGGGCGTCTTGCGCTGCATCTCACGCCCGAGATCCAGTGCCAGCAGGCCCGCCCACGGACGTTCGCCACTGTTGCGTACGCGCTGGCCGCCGCCCTCGCTGTAGTACCAGCCGAACCAGGCGCGCACCGTTGCCGCCGGCCCTTCGGCAGCCAGGTGCTGCTGCGGGAGGTCCAGCTCGTGGCCGGTCAACTCGCACAGGACATCCGAGATCGCCTGAATACCCGCCACGTAGCCCTCCGGGTCGACCAGCAACCCATGCAGCTCGGAGAGCAACGGCGGCAGCGAGTCCGTGCCCGCGGCCAGCAACGATCCACGCTGGGCCTGAGCGTCACCATCACCGCGACGAAGCGCCCGGGTGAGTCTCGCGAGGCGCGTGGCCTGCTCGGCCTCGGTCGCGCCGAAGGCTGCGATCGGCATGGGCAGGCCCTCGACGACGCGCGTACCGTCGTCCAGCTGCACCGTGCTCAGCCGCCGCTCCGCGTATGGACTCGAGAACCATGGGTACCCGTCTCGCAACAGGTTGAAGGGTCCGATGTACGCCAGGAACTGCACCAGCAACGAGCGATCGAGGCCATGCTGGATACGAAAGGCCGCGATGCGCGCATCGCGGTCGGCGTGGCCCTCCATTTCACTGGAGCCCATGCCGATCATGACCGTGGCGGGGTCGCCGGGCGCCGCGTGGTAGAGCGCGAACACGACCAGCGCGATCCCCAGCGTCGTGGGGATCATCAGCAGCAGGCGCCGGACGATGAAGGCGAACACGGGCGGCTGGAATGGTGATCTGGGGACGCTGGGGTCAGTTTCTGGCGAGGGTGGCGCGCGTGCCGGGGGTGCCCTTTGCGAAGTACCACTTCACCGGGTTGTAGCCCGGTCGCAGCGCGAAGAACTGCACGCCGCGTACCTTCTTGCTCAGGGCAAACTTGCGCGGCAGGTTGTACATGAACATGAACGGCTGCGCGTCGTAGATGATCCCGTGGATCTCATGCCAGATGGCCTGGCGCTTGTCGAAGTCCAGCTCGCGCTGTCCGCGCTCGATCAACTTATCCAGCTTCGGGTCGCGCGTACCGGAAAAATTGGAACCGCGCTTGTCGCTACCGCCCCACTTCGAATGCCAGAGCTGCTCCGGGTCGTCCTCGAGCGCGGACGACCACGCCAGACTCGAACAGTCATAATCGCGGTCCTGAAGACGCTGATTCATGGTCGCCCACTCGACCTGCGCGACCTTCAGTCGGATCCCCACCTCGGCCAGGCTCTCCTGCAGACGCAAGGCAAAGTTCTTGGATGCATCGTTGCCCGCCTGGAGCATGAACTCGAGCTCCAGCTCGACGCCATCCTTGTCGGCCACGCCGTCGCCATTGCGGTCGTACCAGCCAGCATCTTCGAGCAACTCCACGGCCTTGTCGGGGTCGTACGGGAAAGGCTCGATGCTGTGGTCGTAGGCGGGCGAGATGTACGGGAACGGGCCGGTGACCTGGTTGGCAACGCCCTTGTAGGTGGTACGGCGATGGTCCTCGAAGTCGAACGCGTGGGCGATGGCAACCCGCACCGCGCGCTCCTGGAGCGCCGGGCGGTATGTGTTCCAGGCGGTGAAGCCGAAGACCGGGTAGTAAAAGTGCCCCTTGTAGAGGCCCTCTGTGAACTCGGGGATCTTGGTCGCCGCGCCGAAGTAGTCTGCTGACTTGATGCGGCTGAAGAAGTCGATCTCGCCGTTGAGCAGGGCCTGGAAGGCCGTGTTGTCATCCGCGATGTGACGCCAGCGAATCGTGTCGAAGTACCCCGCACGCTGCGGAGCGTAGTAGTCCGCGAATCGCTCGACGTCGATATACTCCTGGTTGTGCTCGGTTATCCGGTACGGTCCCAGGCCGACCATATTGGCATTGACCGGGTTGTCGTTGATGTAGGTCGCGCTCTCCTTGGCCGAAGCGTCAGCTCGGTGATCCGCGTTGTCCGGATCCGAGAGATCGTAGAAGTGTGACGGCAGCAACATCAGCGACTCGCCAACGGATGCCACGGCCGCGAAGTACTGACTCTCGTAGAAAAAGCGCACCGTTTGCGCGTCGACGACCTCACCCTTGGTGATCTTCAGGTACTGATAGCGCACCTGATCACAGTCGACATCCGGGTTCTGGTAGATCGACCAGCTGAAGTACACATCACGCGCATCCAGCTTGTGCTTCTCGACACCCTGGGCCGGATGCCAGTAGACGTCATCGCGCAGGTTGAAGGTGAATACGGATCCGCGCTCGATCTGCGCCACGTCGGCAGCCGGGACCTGTACGGTCTCCCTCAGGGCACTTCCGTGCGACACAGGCTTGATCTGGAAGCCGCCGTCCGCATCGCTGACCATGCCGTAGATGACGTCCGACTCGCGCTGAACGGGAACGCCCTCGGCGTCCGTTTCTCCGGGCACGCGCACGCGCACGCGCTGGACCGCAGCACCGTACTTCTCGGCGGCCCCCGGCTTGAGCACGAGCATGTCCTCCGTATCCCAGCTCTTGCAGACGTGGGGCATGTACTCCCACGTCTCCCAGTCACGCCGCACGAGCGAGTCGTGCATGGCCAGGTGCATGTTGCGCGTGACGTTGGAATTTTCGAGCGCGCGGTTCAGGTTCGCGGGCATCGACTCCAGGTGCAGGATCACGCGGCCGCCATAGGCGGGCTCGGGCGCCGGCGGCATGCTTCCGTCCGCACCAGGCTGATTGTCCGGGTGGAAAGTATCCAGCGGGCGCGGCCCGGGCTCGCGCATGTCATCGGCAAAGGCCGTCGACCCGTCCTGGACCGGAACGGGCGAGGTCGTCGGCATGGCGCTAACGATCAGACACAGACTCTGCAGCAACATCGCGTTGGGGTTCCCTTCTCGTTCGACCAGAGTGCCAGTGGGGCCAGAAGCCACCTGAGATAGCGCCCACGGCCAGCTCAGGCTACCCGCTTTCCTCAGCTCAGGTCAAGCATACAAGCCGTTTGCCAGCAGACACTTGCGTCGATCCCGGTAGCTTTCCTAGCATGCCATCGCATGATCGACGTGAGCAACCTGAGGCCACGGCAGCTCCTCCCCCTCGGACTGCTGACCTGCGCCTTCCTGTGTGTCCTTGGCTTGGCCGGCGGGGCGCGCCAGGAACCTGCGGATTTCACCTTCAACAACGGGAACGAGGTCAGCAGCCTCGATCCGGCCACCCTGACGGGCCTGGCCGGAGGGCGCATCGCGCGCGCCATCTTCGAAGGCCTGATCGTGTTCCACCCCAGCACCCTCGCGCCCTTGCCCGGCTCCGCGGAGTCGTGGGATCTCTCTCCGGACGGCTGCACCTACACCTTCCACATGCAGCGCGGCGCAAGCTGGAGTAACGGCGACCCGCTCACGGCCCACGACTTCGTCTACTCCTTCAGGCGCCTGCTCGACCCGCTCACCGCCGCCAACTACGCCTACCTGCTCTGGTACGTCAAGGGCGCGCGCGCCTACACCAGCGAGGTGGGCGCCGACGGAGGCGCGCGCAATGAGTTTTCCTCGGTCGGCATCCATGCTGCGGATGACCACACGCTCGTGATCGAGCTGAACTCCCCGACGCCATTCTTCCTGGATCTGGTCACATTCTACGCACTCTGCCCCGTCAATCGGCGCAGTATCGAGGCGGCTCAGGCGCGCTGGCCAGGCAGCTGGGAGCTCGAGTGGCTGCGACCCGAGAATATCGTCACCAACGGCCCCTTTCGCATCGTCGAGCGACGCGTCAACGACCGCATCCGCCTGGTGAAGTCCGAGAACTACTGGGATGCGGACAACGTCGCGATGCGCTCGATCGACGTGCTCGCCGTTGAGCAGGAGACGACCATGCTCAACATGTACCTGAGCGGCGACCTGGACTTCAGCGAGCGCATCAACCCGGCGCTGGCGCGCGAGATGTTGCCGCGTGAGGACTTTCTCCCGCGGCCTTACCTGGGGACCTACTTCTATCGACTCAACACCACCCGGCCGCCCTTCGATGACGTGCGCGTCCGGCGCGCGCTCTACCTGAGCTTGCCGCGCGAGACGATCTGCGAGCAGGTCATGGGCATGGGCCAGATCCCCGCCTATTCCCTGGTTCCGACCATCCTGAAGGGCTTTGGGGACGCACCCGCGCAGACCAATGACCTGGACCGCGCCCGTGAACTCCTGCGTGCAGCCGGCTTCGGCGACGGAGACGGAGACGCGAGCTTCCCGCCGATCGAGATCCACTACAACAACTCCGAATCCCACAGCGCGATCGCGCAGGTCGTCGCGGCCGCCTGGCGCGACGCCCTGGGCATCAAGGTCAAGCTGCGCAACGAGGAGTGGAAGGTCTTTCTCGATACCCAGAACAGCCTGGGCTACGACGTCTCGCGCTCGTCGTGGATCTCGGACTATGCGGACCCGAGCTCCTTCATCGACGTCTTCTTGAGCGCAGGTGAGAACAACCGCACGGGCTGGAACGACGCGGAGTACGACCATCTGGTCACCCTGGCCTCGGTCGAGCGCGATGCGCAACGGCGCGTGGGTCAGCTGCAGGACGCGCAGGCCATCCTCATGCGCGAATGCCCGATCCTGCCGATCTTCTACTACGTCCACCAGAACGTGGTGGCACCCCGCCTGGGCGGCTTCCACCACAACGCGCTCGACGCACACTTCCCCAAGTTCCTGTACTGGATGGACGACGCCGAGCTGGCAAGGAAGCGCGCCGCGCAGCCCGCCGACTGGACCCTGGTGGCGCCGCACGGCCCGGCGTCGGGCCTCTACTCGCCTCTGCAGCAGCGCAGACGGAGCGCCCGTTGACACGCTTCTTGCTGCGTCGCCTGGTCTGGTTCGGGATCACGCTCGGCATCGTGATGGCCGTGTCGTTCTTCCTGATGCACGCGGTCAAGGGCGGCCCCTTCGACGGTGACCGCCAGCTCGATCCCGCCATCGAGCGCAACCTCGAAGCGCGCTACCACCTGGATTGGCCCATGTGGAAGCAGTTCTTGCACTACGTCGGTCCCCTGAACCTCGACCAGCAGGGCCTGCCGTGGCTGACGGATGGTGATGGAAGCCGTCCGCTCGGGGGCGTGCTCACGGGCGACTTCGGCCCGTCCTTTCGCTACCGCGACTTCAGCGTGGGCGACATCCTGGCGGAGTCCCTGCCCATCTCCGCCCTGCTCGGACTGCTCGCCATGATGTGGGCCCTGGCCCTCGGCATCTCGACCGGGATCGCGTCGGCCCTGTGGCGCGGCAGCAAGCTCGACCTGGCCCTGCGCCTGGCAGCCACGGGTGGCATCGCGCTGCCCAACTTCGTCATCGCGAGCTTCCTGATCATTCTGTTCGTCTTCCTGATTCCGATCTTTCCCGTCGCCGGCTGGGGAGACCTGCGCCACATGCTGCTGCCTGCCTTCTGCCTGGGGCTCGTGTTCGCGGCCTACATCTCGCGCCTCACGCGCACGGGCATGCTCGAGGCCCTGAGCCAGGATCACATTCGCACCGCACACGCCAAGGGCCTGGCGCCGCGCACGGTCGTCATGCGCCACGCCCTCAAGGGCGGCCTGTTACCGGTCATCTCCTACCTCGGCCCCGCGACCGCCGGCATCCTGACGGGCAGCCTGGTGATCGAGCGCATCTTCTACATCCCGGGCACCGGATCGCACTTCATCAACAGCGCCCTCAACCGCGACTACACGCTCGCGATGGGCGTCACGATCGTCTACACGGTCCTGGTCTACACCCTCAACACGGTGGTCGACCTCTCCTACACCCTGCTCGACCCGCGCATCGATCTGGAGGAGGCCTGAGCATGGCGCGCGTCCGCAGCCGCTGGGACTTCGCCTCCCAGGACACCGATCGCCTGCTGGCCGAGGCGCGCGAGTTGCGCGGCGAGAGCCTGTGGACCGACGCGTGGCGCCGCCTGCGGGCGGATCGCCCGGCGTTCGCAGCGCTGCTGTTCCTCATGCTGTTCGCCCTGGGCTCGTGGCTAACCCCCGTGTGGCCGCTGCGCTCGCCCGTGCGCAGCGATCTCGACCAGGCCCTCATCGCCCCCCATCTGGACACCGGCGACAGCCAGTTCCTGGAGCGGGTGCCGACCGAGGAACACCCGACGCGCTCACAGATCGAGCGTTCGTACTGGGAATTGAACGCCCTGGATCACGGCCTCGTGCGCGCGCGCCTGGCGCTCTTCGGCCGCTGGCAGACGGGCCACTGGCTGGGCACGGATCAGCTCGGCCGCGACATCCTCGCGCGCATCGCGTGGGGCTCGCGCACCTCGATCCTCGTGGCCCTGGCGGCCACGGCCTGCAGCCTGCTCATCGGCGTGCTCTACGGGGCCTTCGCGGGTCTCATGGGCGGCCGCATCGACAATGCGATGATGCGCCTGGTCGACATCCTCTACTCGATCCCCTTCATCTTCCTGGTCATCTTCCTCGTCACGTTGATCGGTGACCACCGCGCCCTGCTGGAGGAACGCTACGGGCTGGACCGGGAAAAGGTCTTCTTCATCATCATCGGCGCCGTCTACTGGCTCACCATGGCGCGCGTGGTGCGCGGTCAGGTGCTGTCCCTCAAGAAATCCGAGTTCATCCAGGCCGCGCGCGTACTCGGCGCCTCCACGACGCGCATCCTGTTCACGCACATCGTCCCGAACGTGGTCTCGATCGTGATCATCTACCTGACGCTCACGATCCCGGCCGTCATGCTGTTCGAGGCTTTCCTCTCCTATCTGGGCCTGGGTATCGAACCGCCCAAGGTCAGCTGGGGCCTGCTGGCCGCGGACGGCATCGCGGCCATCAACCCGCTGCGCATCTTCTGGTGGATCGTGGTCTTCCCCGCCGCCGCCATGGGCTCGACCCTGCTGGCCCTGAACGTCCTGGGCGACGGCCTGCGCGACGCTCTCGATCCCAAGCTGCGCGGAGGTCGCTGACATGGCACTGCTCGAAGTACGCGACCTCTCCGTCCAGTTCGACACGCCACACGGAATCGTGAGCGCCGTCGACGGGATCAGCTTCGAGCTCGAGCAGGGCGAGACCCTGGCGCTCGTGGGCGAATCCGGATCGGGCAAGTCCATCACCAACCTGGCATTGATGGGGCTGGTTCCCTCTCCGCCAGGCAGGGTCGCTGCACGGAGTATCCGGTTCGATGGCCGGGAGCTCACGACCCTGAGCGCGCCCGAGCTGCGCAAGCTGCGCGGGAACGAGATCTCGATGATCTTTCAGGACCCGATGACGTCGCTGAACCCGATGCTCACGATCGGCCGGCAGCTGACCGAGGTGCTCGAACTGCATCGTGGAATGACGCGCGCCGCGGCTCGCGTCGAATGCGCGCGGGCACTCGGTGACGTGGGCCTGGCCGAGCCGGAGGCGACCCTCGATCGCCACCCACACGAGCTGTCCGGGGGCATGCGCCAGCGCGTGATGATCGCCATGGCACTGCTCTGCAGCCCCAAGCTGCTCCTGGCCGATGAGCCGACCACCGCCCTCGACGTGACCCTTCAAGCTCAGATCCTGGAGCTGCTCGCGGATGTGCAACGACGCTGCGGAACGGCCATCCTGTTCGTGACCCACGACCTCGGAGTGGTCGCGAGCTGCGCGGACCGGGTGCAGGTCATGTACGCCGGAAGACTCGTGGAGAGCGGATCCACCGAGCGCATCTTCGATGCTCCCCTGCACCCTTACACCCAGGGTCTGCTGCGCAGCGTTCCGCGCCTCAGCGGCGACCCGCGTGAACCCCTCCGTGGTATCGAGGGCACGCCGCCCGACGTGGCGGACCTGCCCGCCGGCTGCGCCTTCCATCCACGTTGCAGCCTGGCAGTCGAACGCTGCATGCGCGAGAAGCCCGCGCTCGAAACGTTCTCCGTCGGCGGCGACCCATGGCATGCCGCCTGCTTCCGGCCCGGTGAGGACGCGGACGACGCGGCCTCGCAAACCGCAGGAGAGCACCGGTGACAGCGCTGCTCGAGGTGCGCGATCTGCACACGCATTTCCCGACCGGGAGGCGCGCTCTGTCGGGCCGCCCGACGGCCTGGCTGCGCGCCGTGAACGGTGTCTCCTTCGACGTGCACGCGGGCGAGGCCCTGGGCCTGGTCGGCGAGTCGGGCTGCGGCAAGTCCACCCTGGCGCGCACGCTGGTCGGCCTGAACGACGCGACCTCGGGTTCCATGCGCTTCGATGGCACGGAGCTGAACGGGCTCTCGCGCGCTGGCTGGAAGCCCGTTCGGAGCCGCATGCAGATGATCTTCCAGGACCCCTACGCCTCCCTCGATCCACGCCAGACCGTGGCCTCGATCCTGGCGGAGCCCCTGGCCATCCAGCGCATCGGTCGCCCACGCGACCGGCGCCTGCGCGCCCTGCAATTGCTCGAAGCCGTGGGCCTGAACCCGCGCCACCTGCAACGCTATCCGCACGAATTCTCCGGTGGTCAGCGCCAGCGCATCAGCATCGCGCGCGCCCTGGCCCTGGAACCGGAGCTGCTCATCTGCGACGAGCCGGTCTCGGCCCTCGACGTCTCGATCCAGGCACAGGTCATCAACCTGCTGAGGGAGCTGCAGGAACGCTTCGATCTCGCCTATCTGTTCATCGCCCACGACCTGGCCGTCGTGCGCCACCTGTGCAGTCGCGTGGCGGTCATGTACCTGGGCCAGATCGTCGAGACGGCCGAGCGCGACGAGCTCTTCGAGGACCCCCGGCACCCCTACACGCGCGCGCTGCTGTCGGCGGTCCCGCACCCCGACCCGCGCACCGAGCGGACGCGCCAGCGCGTGGTGCTCACAGGCGATGTGCCATCACCGAGCGCGCCACCGCCGGGCTGCGCATTCCACCCCCGTTGCCCGGAACGCGACCAGGTACCCAGGGACCGCTGCGCGAAGGAAAGCCCGATTCTCGAGGCCTGTGAGCCCCATGCGAGCGCCACTAACAGAACGTGTGCTTGCCACTTACATGGGGAACACCGGCAGACTCACAAATAGGTTATTTCGTGGGTTACCCCCGTGCGCAGCGGGCTAATAAAAAGAGCCGGTGGGGCTCTGGCAGGCAACCCACCGGTCGAGGTTTTCGAACCTCGAGGGCGCGCGGTATTCCCATCGCGCGCCCTTACTTCTTAACTGGGCGGACGTTCGGAGCCAGAGAAAGATCCGACGGGTGGGTGCCCGCCGGATCTTGCTCTGGCTCCGAACGTCCGGCCCGGTACGTCCGCCTACTCGATCTTCAGCAGCGGCGTGAAGTAGCGGTAGTACACCTCGAGCGACAGCACGCACATGGCGGTGGTGTAACTCCGGTCACGGTCGCTGTCGCCGGCGTAGTCCGCGTAGGTCGAGATCGGGACCCAGGAGCCATCGTCGTCCTGGGCGGGCAGGAGTGTGCCCTTCATGGCCTGGTTCCATTCCTTCCAGGGGGCGCCGCCGACGCGGAACAGGGCCAGGGTGCCGTAGTACCAGAAGTAGAGGTTGCCGCGGGCGCGCAGGACGAAGTCGTCGTCGGACGCGGGCTGGTAGCGGTGCGGTGCGCGCTCGAGCACGAAGGCGCGCGCGGCGCCGAAGGAGCGTGAACTGGTGTCGTCGCCCAGCAGGGACAGGGCGAACAGGGCGGCCGGTGTCGAACCCGGCAGGATGGGCCAGTTCGAGCGCAGGCGTGCCGGGTCGTGGGAGTAACGGAAGGCGTCGTGGCGCGTGTCCCAGGCGCTGAGCAGGAAGCTGTGGGCGTCCTCGAAGGCGCGGTCGGGCACGGACAGGCCGCCGATGCGTGCGGACTCGAGTGCCATCACCTGCCACACGCTGACCGACACGCGCGGCCAGCGATCGAACTCGCGGTCGTCCGGGTAGTAGTAACCCCAGCCACCGTGGAAGCGACGGTCCGAGCTGCGCTCCTGCTGGCTCAAGATGTGGGCCACGGCCGCCTCGAGCGGCTTGCGCAAACGCTCCGAGTGGGTCAGGGCGAAGCACTCTGCCAGGGCGTAGGTCGCGACCGCGTGGCTGTAGGAGCTCGAGTAGCCGAAGTGGCCCGAATCCTCGTCCTGCACCGTCAGCAGGAAGTCCACGGCTTCGCGGGTAAGTCTGGAGTACTCGGTCTCCGACCCGGGCGTATGGCCGGCGCCGAGGAAGGCCAGCATGCAGAGCCCGGTCTTGCCGACCGCCACGTGGCCGTACTTCTCGTGCTTGTCGTCCGCGCTACCCCAGAAGCCCTGAGGCGATCGAATGCTGGCGAGGTACTCGAGGCCCGCCTCGACGGCGCGCTCCGTGTCCGTCGAACCACCGTGCTCCTCGATCGCGCGCACCTTGGCCTCGCCCACCCGGCTCTGGTACGGCGTGTGGTCCCAGTTGCGATCCCGTTCCGGCAACGCCACGTCGGCCGGCATCGCCAGCGCGGCCAGGGGCCGCAGTACGGGTCTCTCCCGCGGCTCTGCGAGCATCTGCGAGCGCGCATCCAGGGAACGGCGTGCGGGTCGCATCCGGTCGCTGCGACTCGAACGGGTGGGCGTAAGACCCAGGGCCGTGGGCGCGGGCAACGAGAGCTGGGCCACCGACTGCGGGC
>JBLHKW010000023.1:0-41107 GCA_047618565.1 Planctomycetota bacterium | reverse complement strand
CGTAGGTGGCCGCCAGGTAGACCTGGCATTGGTGGCGATCGGCGACCTGGCCGGCGAGCGGCTCGAGCAGCTCGAGAACCTGCGCGAAGTGGTCTTCCTCGAGCAGGCATCCCGCCAGGGTCTCGACCGCGAAGAGGTTGCCCGGATTGTTCGCGAGCACTTCCTGCAGAAGGCTGACGGCCTGCGCGGTCTCTCCAGCCTGGGCCAGGCCCAGGGCCGTCGAGAACTGGGCGTGGTGCTCGGCCTGGTCACGGGGAGCCGGGCGATCGCTCGGAGCGAGCGGGTCGGGCAGGGCACGAACCTCCCCACCGGCGGCCGCGTATCCGAGGGCGCGCAGCTGAGCGAGGCCGGCCTCGTCGAGCTCAAGTTCGCTCGACTCGAGGCGAGGAAGAGCGCTCAATCGCTCGAGGGCGTCAAGGTATGGCGCCACATCGACCTCGCGCTGGGCCATCAGGTCGTGCTCTTCCTTGGGGTCCTGCGCGAGGTCGTAGTACTCCGGCCGCGAGCTGTGCAGGTACTTGCCATCCGCGTTCACCCAGCCTGACAGCGGGCTCCATCCGTAGTTGAGGAAGCCCGAGTAGGACTCGACGTAAAGACCACGATCCTCGCCCACGCGCTCGCCGGCCAGACTGATGCCGTCGACTTGCCCGGGAGCGCCCAGTGCGAGTACGTCCGTGTAGGTCGGAAAGAGATCGACGACGCTCACCAGCTCGTCCGAACGTGTTCCGGCACGCCGACCGTCCGGGAAACGCAGAAGGAACGGGACCTGAACGGTCGCCTGGTAGGTGAACGCCGAGTGTGTCGGTTCGCCGTGCCGCCCGAAGGACTCTCCGTGGTCAGCCACGACGGCGAGCATGTACGCGTCCGCACCAATGCGCTCGTCGAGCGCTCGCACCAGCCGGCCGATGTCGTTATCCATCACGGCAACCTCAGCCAGGTAGGCATGACCGCCAGCCTGCTTGAGGAAGGACTCCGGTGCTTCGTAGGGCCAGTGCGGGTCGAAGTAGTGCACCCACATCACGAATGGCTGCTCCGGGTCGGTGCGCTCCAGCCACGAGAGTGCGTCGTCAGTGACTGCCCGGGACCCACGCTGGGTGACGGATGCCAGGGATCCGCCCGGCGCATGCTCCGGTTCGGAATAGAGCTCGAAACCCTGGTCCAGGCCATAGGGTGCGGAGAGCACGACCGCTGAGACGAAGGCCGCCGTCCTGAGCCCGGCGGCGCGTGCGCGCTCGGCCAGGGTCTCGGCGTCCGCCGAGAGCCGCGCCCAGCCGTTGTCGCGAACGCCGTGGCGCAGCGGGTACAGGCCCGTCATCATCGACGTATGCGCCGGCAAGGTGATCGGCGCGACCGTATGGGCGCGTTCGTAGACGATGCTCGAGCGCGCCAGCTCGCTCAGGAATGGCGTCACGCCGCGATCCGCCCCGTAGATATCCAGAGCGCTCGGATTGGTGGTGTCGATCGTGATGATCACACCCGAGAGCGCGCGCTGCTGCGCGGGACCGCAGCCATTAGCGATGGCGATGGACGCCAGCACGGTCAGGCGGACCGCCGCCATGGAGACCCCGTGGCGATCCCTGCAGCAGCGTTGCGATCGGCGCATGAGCATGCCGCCGAGTGTAGCACCGGCCAACAGCCGAATCGACGCGTTTGAGTTAGCGCTTCATGCTCGCGAGCGAGCGCGCGATGGGCCCGTCGACGGCCTCGGCGTCATGGCCGCGATAGATGATCTGACCCTCGGCGTCGAGTAGCCAGTAGGTCGGATAACCCGTGACCTGGTACAGGTCAGCGATCGGCGTCTTGCGACCCTGGAAGGCGCTGATCCAGGGGAGGTTGTACTTCTTGAGACCCGCGCGAAAGGCCACTTCCTTGTCACCGGTGTTGACGCCGATGATGGCGAACGGAGCGTCCTTATGGAGCTTCAGCAGTTCTTTCAGATGCGGCATGCCCGCCCGGCATGGAACACACCAGAAGCCGTAGAAGTCGATCAGGACGACCTTGCCTCGATAGTCCGAGAGCTTGAACTCCTGCCCGTCGACCGTTCTGGCATCGAAGTCGGGAGCGATCTTGCCGAGTTCGAGGTGGCTGCGCTTGAAATTGAGCTCGCGCGCCTTTCCGCCCGAAGAGGTCTCCGGATAGTCCGCGGCGAGGAGGTCCATGTAGCGATGGCCCTCGGACATGCTCTCCGGGTCTTTCGAGTCCAGCAATGCCTCGGCGAGCTGATACATGGCGAACGCCTGAACCGGGCGGTGCTCGTTTCCGTCGATGACGCTCAGGTAGATGCTCAACTCATCGTCCCGCAGAGTGCGTCGCTCACGCGGGAGGTAAGTCAGAACCTCGCCAAACCAGACCGCCTTGAAGTGTTCCTTTCCCAGGACCCTCAATAGGCGTGCCTTCTCGGCGCGCGCCTCGCGACTGTTCATGCCCAGATCCTTGATGCTGACCACCATCCACAGCACCGCGCGACCATTGCCCGCGTCCACCTGAGCCTGGAACGTCGGCCAGTAGACGACGGCCGGATGCCGAGCCTGCAGGTCGCGCCGGATGATCGGGTCCTCGGCAGCCTCATACTGTCTGTCCCAGATCTTGACGGCAGCCTTGTACTCGGTCAGCAGTGCCTCGAAATCGGGCAACGGATCGGCGGCGACATCCGCGGCGCCCGCGGTCTGCCGCGCCGGACCGAGCCCCGACGTCCCCGCCGGGGAGGCCGAGAAAGCCAAGAGCGATAGAGCGAGCAACGGATGGGTCATGCGGGGATCCTCGAGTAAATCGGTCGGCGGTCCGATGCCAGTATACCGGGCATCGGACCGCACGGGTGAACTACCCCGTCGCTGCAGGGGCGCCATCGGGCGTACCCCTTCTCGAACGGACGCACCAGCTAAGGGTCACTCGTCGGACGGCTCTTCCGTATCCGTCTTCTGCGCAGCCTCCTCGAGCCGGCGGCGCGCCTCGTCCCGTTCCCAACCCACCTTCGATTCCGCGTCGATGCGCTCGAGCATGAGAACCAGGTCGGCGGTCGCCGTGCCGAACCCCGTCAGTACCAGGGAGCTGCTGTTCCCGGCGGGCAGCATCTGCTGAGTGTTGGCGTCGGTGATGATCGTGCGCATCGAGTTGGAGAGCTGCCGAACGTCCGTGTAGGGCAGCGCGAGCGTCGTCGTGACCAGCATCGCAGGGTGATCACGCATCAGTTCAAGATGCTCGCGCGGGACGAGCCGGGCCCTCGCGCGGGCAGTGTTCCGCTCCTGCGTGCGCAGGCTCTGGATCGTGAGCAGGCGCGGCGAAGACTCACGCAACAGCTGCAGCATGAACTGATTCTCGATCAGCAGTGTCTCGAAAAATGCCTGCACATGCACCTTGGGAACGACAATCCTGGCCTGGATCCCCGTAGGTGAGGACTCGAGGATCGCGCGCGTCTCCGTGCCGATCAACAGGTGCTGCCCCGTGAGCTGGGCATAGTCATTCGCCAGAGCCATCATGTTCGGATAGCTCCCGTCGTCCCCCACGTCGAGCGTCAGATCCGCGCTCGCCTCCGGAAACGAGTCCCACCAGGCCGGAACCTTCACTCGGCTCCCGTCCTCCTGATTCGGGGTCGGCGCGAGGGTAAGAGCGAGCGAGGCGAGGGCCAGGATGAGTTGCATTTGATTCTCTCCAGCTACCGATGACAGGATCGAGTGTGTCCGCTCACGTCGAGCGACAAGCCCAGGGACGGCCGCGCCCGGCGGCTATTCCCCGAAACCGGATCCGCCCGGATCTTCATGGAATGCATCCGGTTGCCTCGCTCTTGCGGTCTTGTTGCCGCCCGCGCTGCTCGCCAGCCCGGAAGCCTGCTAGCCCGAATAATTCATGAAGACGCGGCCTAAACGCGACGACCGGCCGGCTTCGCCGTCGATTCGGCTCGCGCTTCA
This sequence comes from Planctomycetota bacterium, assembly GCA_047618565.1. Taxonomy (GTDB): domain Bacteria; phylum Planctomycetota; class UBA1135; order UBA1135; genus JBLHKW01. Next base: position 37,202 of record JBLHKW010000023.1, on the reverse strand, counting down.
TGAATTATCCGGGCTAGACTCGCACGCATGAAGCTCATGGGTGCACTGTTGGTGGCGGTTGCCGCGTGGTTTCCGTCAATCGTGGATGACCGATGGTCCGGACCGACCTGGCTCGGCGATATCGACGAGGCGTTTGCGCTCGCTCTCGAGAAGGACCGACCGCTGCTGATCGTCTTCCGCTGAGAGGTCTGAAAGGACTGCAAGTCCTTCGACGGGCAGGTTGTCCGTCCTCCCAGTCACCTCGAGCCCCTCTACGAACGCTATGTATGCGTGCGCGTGACTGATATGCGCGGCGTCGACCTGGCGCGCCTGCCGTTCGATTTCGACCTGACCTTCGCCGCCCTGCTCATTCACCCGGACGGGCATGTGTACCACCGTTATGGCGGGCGTGATGAGCGCGGCGCGGACACCTGGCTCGGGATGCCCTCCTGGGAGAGCTTGCTCGAGCGGACGCTCGAAGAGCATGGTGTCTACGCGGCATCGCCCGACGTAGACGCTTCCGGATCGCCTGGACGAACGCGCCTCGTGCTCGAGGAGCTGCCCTCGTTCGCGAAGCGCGACAAGGGCGGCTGCATCCACTGCCACAGCGTGTTCCCGGCTCTGTACGAGGAGGCACGCGCGGCGAACACGTGGTCCCCTGAGCAACGCTGGGTCTATCCTTCGCCCGGCCGCATCGGCCTGGACCTGGACCGGGATGACCAGACGCTCGTGACGTCGGTCGCCGACGGCTCGATCGCAGCGCGCAACGGAGTCCAGTCGGGTGACCGGCTGCGACGAGCGAGTGATCGAGAGCTCGCGACGGCCTCGGATCTTTCCGCGGTCCTGCACGACCATTCGGCAGCGGGCGGAACGCTCCAGATGCAGATCGAACGCGACGGCGCCGGGCGCGACGTTTCGCTCGAGCTGTCGCCCGGGTGGAAGACGGCGACCCCGCTCGAGTTCTCCTGGCGCCCGTTCAAGTGGGGCTTCACCCCGGCGCCCGGATTCGGCGGCCCCGCACTCCCCGCAGCCGAGAAGCGCGTCCTGGGCCTTGCCCCGGATGCGTTTGCGTTTCGCGTGTCGTACCTGGTGACATGGGGCGACAACAGCCGCTACGGGGAGCGCGCGCAGCGAGCGGGCCTGCGCAAGGACGACATCTTTGTCTCCGCGGACGGCAAGCGTGACTTCGCATCCGCAGACCACTTCCACTCGTGGTGGCGCCTGACGCGCAACGTCGGGCAGTCGGTCGAGATCGAGATACTGCGCAATGGCACACCCATGACTATGCACCTGATAGTCGTCCCCTGAGCACGAATGACAGCGGTGAGCTGGAGTAACGAGCGCCAGTACCGGTAACCTGGGACGCTCCCGTTGCCTCTCGTCCCCCGACAACATGCCCCCCGACGCCAACACATGCAGCGGAGACCATCGCGCTCCTGGGCTCGGGAGCCAGAAGCGCAGCCGCCGAAAGCGCCGGACCTCAATGATGAAGCCCACATCCGCCACGCGTAGACGGTCCCTCGCGACGCCCTTGGCGCTGCTCGTCCTCGCCTGGATTCCAGCGGCCGTTCGCGGCGCTACGGAGGACGAGGAGCGGATGAACATCCTCGTCCTGACGATCGATGACATGAACTGCGATTCGGTCGGCGCGTTCGGGTGTAGCACGCCCGATACGACACCGAACATGGACAGGTTTGCAGAGCAGGCCATGCGCTTCATGCACGCGCACGTCCATACGACGAGCTGTATCCCCTCACGCAACATCGTCCAGTCGGGGCGTTACCTCTACAACAGCGGCATCGAGGGCTTCTACGAGCTGCCCGAGGAGCAGGTGACGTTCGCGACCACTCCCGACATCCTGCGCGATAACGGCTATTTCACGATCATCCGCGGCAAGTCCGACCACTCATCGCCCTACGAGCCCTACCCCGCGTGGGATCTCAACTTCGACAGCGAGCTGGAGCAGCGCAGGCGGAATCCGCGCCAGACGAAGAGCTTCTACCAGTACACGAAGCGCGGCATCGAGGCGGCCAAAGCTGCCGGCAAGCCGTTCTACTTCTCGATGGACATCCACGATCCGCACACGCCGCTCTACAGCTTCTCACACAAGAAGGGCGAGTCCTCCACCCGGCCCACCAGGTACGACATCCAGAACCGACCGAGCCGTGTCTTCTCGGCGGATGAGATCACGATGCCGAAGTTCCTCCCGGACACGCAGCTGGCGCGCAAGGAGGTGACGGCCTACTACAACAGCGTGCGCCGCGGCGACGATTCCTTCGGGTACGTCATGCAAGCGCTGAAGGACACCGGCGTCTACGAGAACACGCTGATCATCTTCTTCTCCGATCACGGCATGCCGTTCCCGTTTGCCAAGACGTCGCTCTATTACCACAGCACTCACACGCCTCTGATGGTGCACTGGCCTGGTGTCACCGAGGGCGGCGCAACGGATGGAGAGCATCTGATCGGGACGGTCGACATCCTGCCCACCTTGCTGGAGGCGCTCGGGATCGAGAACCCCGCGGGGCTCGATGGACGCTCCTTCGCCTCGATCCTCCATGGCGAAGCCCAGGACGACCGTGATTTCGTCTACCTGATGTACGAGGAGAATGCTGGCGGGCATCGCCAGCCGGCGCGCGCGATCTCGTCCAGGGACCACAGCTACATTTGCAACCTGTGGTCGGACGGCGAGCGAGTCTTCGAGACCGTCACGACCGGAATGGCCACCACCCAGGAACTCGAACGGCTGGCAGAGGAGGGTCACGAGCACTCAATGCAGCGCCTCGAGCTCTACACTCACAATGTTCCCGAGCAGTTCTTCGACCTCCAGCGGGATCCCGATGCGCTCCACAACCTGATCGACGATCCCGAGCACGCGGAGTTGATCGATGGCTACCGCGAACAGATGGTCAAGGCCATGCAAGCCAGCGGAGACCCGATGCTGAGCATCTACCGAAATCGCCACGACACCGAGGCCGTCGCAGCGTATCTGGATCGCCTGGATTCCGAGTCCAAGGAGAGAATGGCCGGGACCGCGTACCTCCGCACCGGGAAGCAAAGGGCCGGAGCGGCCCGAAATACGGACGACGACTGACGCTTCTCACCGGACGCCAGGGATCGGAATCCCCCGCGGCCCGGTATCCTGTGGCACATGGACCGGATTCATCTCCAGGAATTCAACGCCGGCTTCGACGCCAGCCTACCGATCGAACGGGCGTGGACGCCGCCGGCCTCCTGGTTCACTTCGCCGGAATTCCACGAGTTCGAACAGGCGAACGTCTTCGACCAAAGCTGGCAGCCGGTGGCGCGCGTGGAAGAGCTCTCCGCGCCCGGCTCCTTCCGCAGCGGCGTTGCCGGTCGCAGCCCGTGGGTCGTCGTTCGGGGCCAGGACGATCAGCTGCGAGCCTTCCACAACACCTGTCGCCACAAGGGGCGCGAGGTCGTGCAGGGATCCGGCAGTGCGACGGAACTCGTCTGCGGCTACCACGCGTGGACTTACGATCTCGAGGGCAAGCTGCGCAGCGCGCCGCGCATGGCGGGTATCGCCGACTTCGACCGTAAGGCCATGTCCCTGCCCCGCATGGCGCTCGAAACCTGGGGCCCCTGGATCTTCATCAACGGAGACCCGCACGCCGCGCCCCTGTCGAAGAGCGTCGCGTCGATGACCGAGCGCCTGGAAGCGAGCGGCTGGGAACGCCTGCGTTTTGTCAGTCGTGCGACCTGGCAGATCGAGTGCAACTGGAAGGTGGTCGTCGACAACTACCTGGACGGTGGCTACCACATCCCCCACATGCATCCGACGCTCGATGCACAGCTCGACATGGACAGCTATCGGACCGAGCTATTCGACGATGGCTCCATCCAGTCGTCACGCTCCGCGACTGCCGCGGACGGCAGGATCTCGTACGACCCGGGAGGCCGCATCGGCGACGAGGCCCTGTACATGTGGTTGTTTCCCAACTTCATGATCAACCGCTACGGACCGTGCATGGACACCAATCGGGTGATCCCGCGCGGGCCCGATGCCTGCGAGGTGGTCTACGAATTCTTCTTCATGGATGACGAGGGCGACGAGGCGCGTCAGTTCATCGCAGAGAGCGTCGCCCAGAGCGCCGTCACGCAGCGCGAGGACATCGCGATCTGCGAGTCCGTGCAGCTGGGCCTGAAATCCGCGAGCTACGACCGCGGCCGCTACGCGCCCCAGGTTGAGATGGGCGAGTACCACTTCCACCGCCTGCTCGCTGCACGCCTGGACGCCGCTCTGGCGCAGCGCTCGACGAGCGACTAGGAGGCCGTTGAAAAAGTCCCGTAGCGAGACGAAGCCATCTTCGTCGCAGCAAGGAGTGCGAAGTCGAGACGGCGGAGGCGGCCCTGTAGGGCCGCTGAGCACGGCTCGGCGAGCACGACGCAGCGGCGGCGGAGAGGGCGAAGTCGAGTAGGGAGTTTTTCAACGGGCTGCTAGCCCGGATAATTCATGAAGCGCGAGCCAAAACGCGTCGATTCGGCTTCTGGTGGTGCTTTGCGGGCATTGGCCCCGCAGGCGACCTTTTTTGGTCGCCGAGGACGCCAATGTTCGCAAAGTGCCGCCAAAGCCCGAAAGGACGGCGAAGCCGGCCGTTCGTGGTATTTCGTCCGCGTGGTCATGAATAGATCGGGCTAGCAGGCTGCGCCTCAGAACGACGTGGCCTGGCCGATCACGTCGGACTGCTCGTCGTCGGTCAGCGCGAAGAACAGCGGCAAGCGCACCAGGCGATCGCTGACGTCCTCGGACACCGGGCAGTCACCCGGCTTGCCGCCGAACCGGCGCCCCATGTCGGACAGGTGCAGTGGCAGGTAGTGGAACACCGACAATACACCGACCGCTTTCAGGTGCTCGATGAAGAGCCCGCGCTGCTCGAGGGACGGCAACAGCATCCAGAACACGTGCGCGGTCGGATCGCATCCATCGGGGATGACCGGCAGGGTGATCGCGCGTGTGCTGGCCCACGCCTTCAGCTCGCTCGCGTAGCGCTCCCAGATCACGTGGCGGCGGGCCTGGACCTTTTCTCTCGCTTCGAGCTGGGCGCAGAGCACCGCGGTCAGGATCTCGGACGGCAGGTAGCTCGAGCCCGTGTCCACCCAGCTGTACTTGTCGATCTGGCCGCGGAAGAAACGGCTGCGGTTGGTGCCCTTCTCGCGCAGGATCTCGGCGCGCTCGGCCAGCTGCGGATCGTTGATGATCAGGGCGCCGCCCTCGCCGCAGGAGAAGTTCTTGGTCTCGTGGAAGCTCTGGGTCGCCAGGGCACCGAACGTGCCGAGCGGCTTGCCGCGGTAGGCGCCGAACAGGCCGTGCGCATTGTCCTCGATCAGGGTGATACCGGCCTCGCTGGCCAGCTTCGTGAGCGCGTCCAGGTCGCACGCAACCCCGCCGTAGTGCAGGGCGACGATCGCGCGCGTGCGCGGACCGATCGCCGCGGCGACGCGCGCCGGGTCCACGTTCAGGGTCTCCGGGCAGACGTCCACGAAGACCGGCGTGGCACCGTGCAGGGTGAACGCCAGCGCGGTCGTCACGAAGGCGAAGGAGGGCACGATGACCTCGTCGCCGGGCTGCAGGTCGAGCAGCAGGGCGCTCATCTCGAGCGCGTGGGTGCAGGAGGTCGTCAGCAGGACGCGCGCGGCACCGAGCTCGCCCTCGAGCAGCTCCGAGCAACGCCGCGTGAACGGACCGTCACCGGACAGGTGTCCCTGGGCGAAGGCTTGCTCGACGTACTCCAGCTCACGGCCCACCTGGGGCGGCTTGTTGAAGGGGATCCGGTAGGCGCTCAAGCGTCGTCCCCGGACGGTCCGCCCGCGTCCGTGCGCTGTTTCATTGCGTACGCGGGGCGCTCCATCATGCGGAAGTGCATGCGTGCGATGTACTCGCCGATGATGCCCAGGGCGAACAGCTGCGCGCCGGAGAAGATGGCGATGACCGAGGCCAGGAAGGCGAAGCCGGGCACGCTCGAGCCCTGCAACAGGTAGCGGCCGACCACGAAGGCCAGCACCAGCATTCCGAACACGGTGAAGGCGAAGCCGACCATGCTCGCAAACTGCAAGGGCCGCGTGCTGAAGCCGGTCATCATGTTCATCGCGTGCGCCAGCAACTTGCGCAATGTGTAGTTGGACACGCCGACCATGCGTGGGTCGTGCCGCACCGTGACCGCCGCGAAGTGCGTGCTGCCCCAGGTCAGCAACACGTCGATGGAGACGAACTGGCTGCGGTAGTCCTTGAAGGCCTCGCGCAGGCTCGTCCGGATCACCCGAAAGGCGCTCACCTTGCGGGCGGTGCTGGCCCCCACCGCACTCTGCAGCGCGATCTTGGTCATCTGCGACGCCAGATTCCGGAACAGGCCGTGCTGTTCCGACTCGGGCGTCCCGTAGACGACGTCGTAACCCTGCTCGAGCTTCTCGAGCAACTTGGGCAGCTCCTCGGGCGGATGCTGCAGGTCGTCGTCCATGGTCGCGATGCGCTCGAAACGTGCCTCGCGAATGCCGCACAGGAGCGCGTTGTGCTGTCCGAAGTTGCGCATCAGGTGCACGCCGCGGATCCACGGGTGCTTCTGTGCCAGCTCCTGGATGACCTTCCAGCTCCCGTCCGGGCTGTCGTCGTCGATCAGCACCAGCTCGAACTCGCCACCACGCGCCTCGAGCACCGGCTCCAGGCGCGCGACCAGGTCGGGCAGGATGGGCGCGCTGTTGTAGACCGGTATGACGACCGACAGCGAAGGAACCGGGCTTGCCATGGCTCGGCGCGACGGGATCAGCTAGCGCTCGCCTGGGGCGTGGCGTTCACCCAGTCGGAAGGCTCGAAGAGCGGGTTCTTGGCAAGCCCGAGCCGGTGGCCGTACCACTGCCCAAACGTGCCAAGGGTCTGCAGGGCGTACTTCGTGGAACTCGCCAGGTTGATGCTGCTGGCCTCGTCGAAGTAACGCACGGGCACGGGCAGGTCCCCCAGCTTGAAGCCGAAGTGACAGGACTGGATCAGGAACTGCGAGTCGAAGACGAAGTTGTCGCTGTTGCGCTCGAAGGGCACGGTCTCGAGCACCTTGCGCGAGTAGGCCCGGAAGCCCGAGTGCCACTCGGCGAGGTTCTGGCCCGAGAGCACGTTCTCGATCAGGGTCAGACCGCGGTTGGCCAGGTACTTGACCATCGGCATGCCGCCGTCGAGCGCCTCGCGCCGGGTGCGAATACGGTTGCCGAGCACCACGTCGCAGTTGCCCATGCGGATGATGTCGACCGCCGCCGAGATCATGCGCGCGTCGTACTGGTAGTCCGCATGCAGCATGACCACGTAGTCCGCGCCGTGCTCGAGAGCCGTCCGGTAGCAGGTCTTCTGGTTGCCCCCGTAGCCCGTGTTCTTCTCGTGCACGATCAGCTGGACCGGGAGACCGCGCGCGATCTCGGCCGTGTTGTCCTTGCTGACGTCATCCACGACGATGATTTCGTCGACATCGTCCTTGGGGATGTCGTCGTATACGTTCTGAAGGGTGTTTGCCGCGTTGTAGGCGGGCATCACCACGATCGTCTTACCGCGTTCGACCATCCCCCGATTATGACAGAGACGGTGCCCGGCGCCCAGACTGATCGGCACCTTCCGCTCGAGGCATCCCAGATCCTCGATTCCCCGATTCCCCGATTCCATCGGACCCCAGGCTCCAAGCGCCTTGGCCCGCACGGTCTGGTAGAGTCCGATCATGGACCGCCTCCTGCAGGATCCCTCCGCCAAGGCCTCGCGCCGCGCCCTGATCGCACTGCTGCTGCTCGGCCTGGCGGCCACCCCATTCCTGTGGCTGCACTCCTACGCCCCGACCCTGCTCTCCGGCGGAGACGGCGCGATCTACATGATCTGCGCCCAGAATCTCCTGGCCGGCGAGGGCTACACCTACCTGGGCGAGCCCTTCATCATCCGCCCGCCCGGATTTTCGGTCCTGATCATGCCCCTGATCAGCCTCTTCGGGCGCGACACCACGGTCCTGACCCTTTTCGTGTGGCTGTGCGGAATCGCCGGCCTGGGGGCTTTTTTCTGCTACCAGCGCCCGCGCCTCGGCATTCCCGTGTCCCTGGCCGTATGCCTGGTGCTGTTCCTGAACTCCTTCTTCCAGCTGGCCGCCAACCAGATCATGTCGGACGTGCCGGCCCTGTTGGCGCTCTTCGGATGCCTGCTGCTGGAGCGCCGCGCGCGGCAGCGGCCGAGCCTGGGAATGGACATTGGCCTGGGCCTGGCGATCGCCGCCGCCGCGTACCTGCGCTCGGTCCACATCCTGCTCCTGCCGGCCCTGGTCCTGGGCCGCGGTTGTGCCTTCCTGCGCCAGCCGCGCACTGAGGAATCCCCACAGGCGGACTGCGCGCCCCCCGAACACGGCGCGTGGCGCGCACTCCCGCGCTATTTTCTGCGCCGCATCGCGCCGGTGCTCATCGTGGCCATCGTGGCCGTGCTGCCCTGGAAACTGCGTGAGGACCGTGTCGCCAGCCCGGACGTGGCCGAATTCACGCGCCTGCATTCCTACGGCGTGGCCCTGCTGCACACGGACGCCGCGGACCCCGGATCGCCCTACATCACCTTGTCCGACCTGACGCGCCGCGTGCGCGCACGCTCCTCGGACATCGCCGGCACCCTCGGCAGCCGCATGGTCCAGCGGGAAAACCCGACCACCTTGCAGCACACCCTGACGATCCTCGGGCTCCTGGCCTGGGCCGTGGTCCTGGGAGTGCGCCGCGGCACGGGCGACTGGTTCGTGGCCGGCACGCTGTTCGTGATCACGATCTACTTCGGGTTCATGAATCGCCTGCTCTTGCCGGTCTTCTTCATGGTCGTCCCGGCCGTTGCGCAGGTCCTCCTTTGGGTGCTCGGCCGCTGTTGCGGCAAGCGCCTGGCCACGGGCATCACGACCGTGATGCTGCTGGTCTGGGCCGTGGCAGACTACGACGCGAACGAGGCCTACCAGGCGACGATGGAGAAGGACTACACGGCCTTCATGGAGACCAGCCAGCTGCTGCGCGACACCTTCGGGCCGGACGAGGCCATCACCTCCAGTCGCTCGGCCCACTTCTACCTGGAGCTCGATCGCCCGGTCTTCAACCACAGCTGGCCCATGCTGCGCGGCGGCGAGCAGGGCACGCTGGAGTTTCTCGAGCGGCACGATGTGCGCGGCCTGGTGCTCGCCAAGAGCCGGCGCGCGGATCGCCGATTGATCGGCGCGCTCGGTTCGCGCCTGCAGGTGATCCAGCACCTGGGCCCGTACACGGTCGCGCGCCTGCGGCAGTAGCGCTCGACGGTGAGGCCCCACAGGCCCATCCGGGTCACGGGTAGGCTATGCTGAAGCCGTATGCCCACCCGTAATCTGCCTGCGATCCTCCTGCTCCTCACGCTCAGCGCAGCCTGTGGCTCCAGCGCCGCGGATCCGGCCCCGGTCGAGCGCGTCTTCCTGCTCAGCTGCGACACCCTGCGCGCCGACCGACTGGGCATGTATGGCTACGGCCCCGACGTGAGCCCGAATCTCGATGCCCTGGCGGCCGAATCGACCGTGTTCGACGAGGCCTACGCCTGCGCGCCGATGACCCAGCCCGCGGTCTCGAGCCTGATGTCGGGGCGCTTCCCGACCGAGATCGGCGTCACGCCCGGAAACCGCAGCCTGATGCCGCCGCAGATCGAGACGCTGGCTGAAGCGATCTCCGCCAACGGGATCGAGACCGCTGCGGTGGTGTCGAACTACCTGCTGCGCAAGAACCAGCGACAGCCGAAGTCCGGCGTGGCCCAGGGCTTCGACCACTTCGACGATGCGATGCCGGACAGGGAGGCGACGCGCGGCCTCAAGGAACGCACGGCGCGCCACACCACCGACGCGGCCATTTCATGGCTCGAGAGCTACGTGGAACGGGGCGCCGGACGCTGCTTCCTGTGGGTGCACTACCAGGACCCCCACGGCCCCTACACGCCGCCCGAGGAACACAAGCAACAGTTTGACCGGCCCGCGGGCGCGCAGCGCGTGGAGATCGGCAAGAGTCGATTCGGCCACCGCGTCATCCCGGACTACCAGCACATCGAAGGATCGAACCAGCCCGAGATGTACCGCGCGCGCTACGACGCGGAGATCCATTTCTTCGACGAGCAACTGGGACGGCTGGTGGACTGGCTCGATGAGCGCAGCCTGCTCGAGAATTCCCTGCTGATCTTCACCGCCGACCACGGCGAGGCCCTCGGCGAACACGACTTCTGGTTCTGTCACGGGGAGAGCCTGCACCGCGAGATCGTGCGCATTCCGTTCTTCGTGCGGGCCCCCGACGGCTTCCCGTTGCCGGCAGCCGGCGCGGATGGCGAGACCCGGCTCGCGGTCTCGCACCTCGACGTCTTTCCGACCGTGATCGATGCCCTTGGCCTCGCGCCCGTGGCCGGGTTGCGCGGCGAATCACTGCTGCGGAGCACCTGGACCGAGCCGCGCATCGTCACCCAGCTATTGCTGCCCTCGCCGGAGAAGCGTCCCAAGTGGGTCGCCGCTAGCGACGGCCAGTATCGACTGATCTGGAACGATATCGACAATGCCAAGCGCCTCTACGACATGCGCACGGACCCGGGCGAGGAGCACGACCTGGCGCAGGAGCATCCCCAGCGAGTGGAAGCGCTCTGGGAAGCTGCGAAGGAAGCGATGACGCCGCGCGACCCGCTTACGGGCCAGCCCGCGGAACTCAGCGCCGAGGAGTACGAGGCCATGAAGGCCCTCGGCTACTTCGCGGGCGACGACGAGGAAGCCGAGCAGAAGGACGGCAAGTAGCCCGAATCGACCCCGGGTCTCAGCCCGGCCGAACCACGAGCGGGAACGAAGCCAGAGCTCGGTAGCGCTCGTCCGGGGAGTCGGGCGTCGACTCGAACAGGGTGACCTCGACCGGGACCCAGTTAACGCTGAACATCAGGCGACCGAAGGCCGCGTGGATCGCTGCCTCACCAGCGTCTTCCTCACCCAGGCGCGCGACGGTCAGGTGCGGGCGCAGGCTGTCCCGGCGCTCGTTGTTCGGCGACCGCCAGCGCATGGAATAGGCCGCCTGCAGGGTACGGTTGTGGAGGACGTGCAGCCGGCCGCAGGTCGCGCGCTCCTCGTCCACACCGGCCCAGAGCACGCGCGGCTGGTCGAGGTCCGGGAATCCGCCGGTCCCGGAGATGGTCAATTCTGGAGCGTCGAGCCCGCGCAACTCCTCGCGCAGGCTGGCCTCCAGAGCCGCTCGGCGTGCCTCCGGAAAGGCCCCCAGAAAGCACAGGGTCAGGTGCAGATCGTCCGGCGCCATCAAGCGCATGCCGGGCGCCAGACCACCCCCACCGTTCTCCAGGGTCGCGCCCACGTTGCGGATCAGCCGCTGGCTGACCTCCGGCGGGGGCTGCATGCCCACGAAGAGCCGGCGTTCATCAGCCCGGGACTCCGGACGGCCGCTCTGTGTCGAATCGATCGCCATTCCTGGTTCCCGTTCTAACCGACGCGCCCCGAAGCCGCAGCCCCCATCCCGAATGCGCGCGCGGGACAGGACAGCGGAGGCGGCTCGCACCTGCGGTACGTGGCCGCCCCCCTGTCGCGGTTCTCTCCAACAAATGGGCCCCGCCTTCAGAAACAGGGTCCATCATGGCTCTCCGCGCGGCATGCGGCGCGTGGGGCAAGAAAGACGCGTATTTTCTCAGATGGTGACGATCGACTGCAGCTCGGCGTGGCGCGCCTCGAAATCCGCCTTGGTGGCCTCGCCCAGCTGGTCGATGCTGAATCCCTGGACGCAGTAGGACGCGGTGACCGTGCCGTACAGCATGGCCTGGCGCAGGTTGCCCGGGGTGACCTCACCGCAGCTCGCCAGGTGGCCCATGAATCCGCCCGCGAAGGCGTCCCCGGCCCCGGTCGGATCCACCACGTCGGTGACGGGATAGGCCGGCAGGGAGAAGTGCACGTCCTCGCCGATCAGGAAGGCGCCGTGCTCGCCCTTCTTGAGAATCACGTAGCGCGGCCCGAGCTTACGCACATCGTGCGCGGCCTGGATCAGGTTCTGGGTGCCCGTGAGCATGCGCGCTTCCTCGTCGTTCAGCACCACCCCATCGACCTTCTTCAGCAGCGCGAGCAGCTCGTCGCGTGCGATGTCGATCCACAGGTTCATGGTGTCGGCGACCGTGAAGCGCGAGTTCTCGATCTGCTCGAGCGCCTTCATCTGGATGTTCGGGTGCCCGTTCGCGAGGAACAGGAACTTCGAGTCCGTCTGGCTGGCTGGCACCTTCGGGTCGAAAGTCTCGAATACATTCAGGTCCGTGAACGTGGTGTGGCGCGTGTTCCAGTCGGCCTCGTATCGACCACCCCAGCGGAAGGTCTTGCCGTTGGCGACCTCGATACCAGTGGTCTCGATCCCGCGCGACTTCAGCGCCGCCAGGTGCTCACCGTGGAAGTCTGTCCCGACCACACCGACCATGCGCACATCCGTGAAGTTGGAGGCGGCGATGGCGAAGTAAGTGGCGGAACCGCCGAGCGCCTCATCGCGAGAATCGTAGGGGGTCTCGACGGTGTCGTAGGCGATGGTTCCGATGACGAGCAGGGACATGGAGGGCTCCGTAAAAAAGGGGGTCTCTGAGCGCGGGATTCTGGGCGATAACCCCCAGCCGAGCAATGGAAAGTGCGGAAAGAGTGCGCCGTCAGTCGTCCGCATCGATCGAGCGCGTCTGCTCGATCTCGGCACGCATCTTGCGCCCACCAGGCAGGATCAGGAAGACCCCACCCACCAGGCTGAGCGCCATGTTGCACAGACGGAAGGTCACGCTGGTCGCGACGCCCAGGGTGGCCGCCGCCCCCAGCATCACAAACAGCGTCCCGAAGGCGGCCTCGCCCACGCCCCAACCGCCCGGAGCGATCGGCAGCGAGCTGAGCGTGTTGGCGACGCCGCTGACGCTCAGGTACTGCGGGTAGGCGAGCTGGTCCCCGAAGGCGTGACCGATGGTCATGATCGCGGCCGCGATCATGAGGTGGTTCACCAGGGAGAGCAGCAGCGCGAAGGCCATCTCGGCCGGCTGGCTGGCGTAGTGCCGCAGGGCGCGGTCGAGCTTGCGCAGCTTCTCGCCCTTTGGGAGCCGATCCACGATCGCATCGAAGTGGGTCAGCCGCCGCACGTTCGGGTTCAAGAAGGCGGCCAGGCCCGCCAGGATCGCGCCCAAGGCCAGGGCCACCGGAAGGCGCAATTCGTGCAACGGTTCGCCGACCCAGAAGATTGCCGCGACCGCGATGGCCGTGAGCATCAGCAGGCCGAGCAGACGATCGACGATCACGGACATCAAGGCGTCCGCGCGCCGGTCCGGATGCTCGCGCACCACCATCACACCGCGGATCAGGTCGCCACCGGTAAGCCCGGGCACGACCAGGTTGAAGAACAGGCCGATGTACGTCAGGCGCATGGCGTTGCCCCACGAGGTGCGGCAATCGATCAGCGCCAGCAGGCGCCACCAGCGGGTGATGCAGACGATCGACGAGACGAGCATGAAGCCCAGGGCCGTGAAGACCCCGCGCAGATCCAGGTCCGAGAAAGCGCGCGGCATGCCCGCCTGCCAGGTGCATTCCGCTGCGTGGAAACTGCCGGCCGTGATCCCGTCGTGGCGCGCGAGCACCTCGTCTCCGGTGGCCAGAGCCGCCCCGAGGCCTGATTCGCGCAGGGCCTGCGGCACCTCCTCGAGGGCGTCCAGGCGGAAGTGAATCTCCTCGCCCTTCCAGTCGCCGCGCACCTGCCCCGTGAAGCTCTGCCCATCGACGACCAGCGAGTCGCGCCACGGCACGGTCTGCGCGACGAACCAGAGCAGTCCCAGGGCGAACGCGATGCGCAGCGCCCCGATGACCCGGGAACGAACCGAGCTCGCCTGCGTCTCGCTCAAGATTCCGGTTGGGCTTCCGCCCGCTCCGCTTCGAGTTCACGCAGGGCAGCCTGCTCGCCGACTCCGAAATCGTCCCACCACACCTGCCAGTCCTCGAGGCGCAGGCTGTGCAGGCCGGAACCCGAGACCTCGCCGAGGGCGAGCATCGCGGCGTTGCGCGTGCGGTCGGAGAACAGGCTGTAGTCGATCGCGATCGTGGACAGGATGAACAGGCTCTGCAGTCGACCGGCGCGGTCGTCGCTGGCCACGGGCAGGCCATGGTCGCGAATCAGGCCGAAGACGGTCAGGAAGACGTCTTCGTCGCCGGGCCAGACCGGGGCCATGTTGAAGATCGAGTCGTCTGCGGGCGCAGAGCCGGCAACGGCGCGCATCGCCTCCGATAGGAAGACATCGCCGTAGGCGCGCCAGTTCGCCTCCACCGCGGCGGCCCGGGTGTGCGCGACCGGATCCTGCAGGCTGCGCGCCAGGGCCTGGCGGATCATGGAGCGCTCGACCTCGGCACTGAATTCGGCCACGGGCGCGAACAGTCCGTCTTCGTCACGCCGGTCGAGTACGGCAGCGGTAACGGCCAGAATGCGGTGTGCACCGGCCACGTCGAAGTCCATCTCCGCGAGCAGTCCGCATGCCGCTTCGAGATCGACCCGCTGGGTGGCGGTCACGGTCTTGCGCGAGGCGAGCATCGGCTTGATGACCTCGGCCAGCCCGAGGATCGCCTCGGAAAGCTCCGGGGCGTTGGCGACGTGGGCCGCGGCCGGAGTCGGTGCACCGAGATCCGCCTGGGCCGCGATCGGACCGAGCTCGATCAGAGCGCGCTCGCGCACGAGCGCCGACGGATCCTCGCAACAAAGGTATGCGAACTGCCGCACGCGCTGGACGCGCAGCCCGGCCGGGGCCACGGCCTGGTCCGGACCATCGGCGAGGACGAGAACCCCTTCGAGGGTCTTGCGCGCCGGGTTCTTGATCGATTCTTCCTTCTGGCGTGCCAGCACATCCTCGGGCGACATGCCGGACGCGAGCAGGACCTGCGCCATGAAAACGCGCATCCGCGAGAGCTGGCGCGCCTTGTAGTGGTACTTGCCATCTGCACGGTGCAGGGCATCGAGGTTGGCGGAGGCCACGGCCGCATTGCGGCAGCCGGCTGCAGCTGCGCAGAGCGCCAGGGCGAGCGCGCCTGTACGCACATGGCTCCGGATCCGGGGCCGAGGACCCATGGGAACTCGGCGGCCTCGGCTGTCCGGGCGGGCGTTTCCTGCAGTGTGCGTCGTGTTCACGGGAGCGAGTCTAGGCGCCGCCAGGGAGGCATCCAACAGGCCCGCCCCGCATTCCTCGCCGAATCGGCTCTCCACCGGGCCCCGCAACCGGGCTACGATCCCCGCCCGGCCCATCCGCCACCCCGAGCCCCCATCCAATGCGCTACCCGCCGTCCTTCCGCACTGCTGCCCCCCTCCGCGCCCTGTCCCTGATCGCGGGCCTGACGATCGGGGCCACGGCCTGCTCCGGCGCCGGGGACGACGCGGGCATGAACCTGCTCTTCGTCAGCCTGGACACCGTGCGCGCCGACCACGTGGGCTGCTACGGCTACGAGCGCCCCACGACCCCGGTCATCGACGCCCTGGCCGCGGACGGCCATCGATTCGACTCGGCCTACACGGTCATGGCCACCACCCTGCCGGCCCACCTTTCCATGTTCACGTCCCTGTTCCCGGCCCAGACAGGCGTGCTGGCCAATGGCTTCAAGGTGCCCGACGGCGTCCACACCATGGCCGAACGCATGGCCGCCGAGGGCTTCCGCACGGGCGGCTTCGTGAGCGCCATCCCGCTCGACGAGAGCGTCAACATCGGCCAGGGCTTTGACGTCTACGACAGCCCGGGCCGTGAGCCGCGCAAGGGTGGCGACACCTGCGCCGTGGCCATGGACTGGATCGACGCCGGTACGAAGAGCGGCGACCCGTTCTTCTGCTTCGTCCACATGTACGATCCCCACAGCTGGTACCAGACCGACGAGCCGGCCTTCACGAAGCCCTTCAAGGCTCCGCTCGGCCAGGCCCTGCCCCCGGAGCGCGGCTTCCTGAACAACCCGCTCAACCGCGCCACACGCTCGAAGAGCATCGACGCCTACGACGCGGGCATCCGTTACGCGGACGCCCAGGTCGGCAAGCTGTTGAAATTCCTCGAGGATCGCAACCTGCGCGAGAACACGATCGTGATCGTGATCTCCGACCACGGCGAGACCCTCGACGAACTCTACAAGACCGAGCGCTATGCCTTCGACCACGGCGAGTTCCTGAGCCGGCGCGAACTGCGCATCCCGCTCGTCATCTGGCTCCCGGGTTCCTATGCCGAGCGCGGTCCGGCCGTGCACGACAGCCTGGTGAACGTGCTCGACGTGATGCCGACCGTGCTCGACCTGCTGGGACTCCCATGCGCTCTGCCGTTCTCCGGGCGTTCGCTCACGAACCTGATGGACGCGCAGCCCCTGCCCGCGCGCCTGCACTTCTCCCAGCGCCGTTCCCTCGAGCGCGGCGACCAGAAACACCTCAGCGGCCAGGAACTCTCCGTGACCGACGGACGCTGGCATTGGGTCCGCTCCGATGCGCGCAAGAGCAAGCTGTTTGACACGCGGAGCGATCCGAACGAGGCCGAAAACGTAATCACCGAGTTCCCCGATCAGGTCTCGTCCATGAAGACCTCACTCCAGAACTGGATCCAGGTCATGTCGACCTCGTTCTGGGAATCCGACGGCGAACTCTCGCCCGAAGACGCAGCCGCCCTGCGCGGACTGGGCTACCTGGGCGGCGAGAAGGACGAGTAACCAGCCAGTGGCCCGCCCCACCCGTGCGTCTGTTCCCGGGCATCGATCAGGGATCGATCGCCCTGGCCGGGCGCAGGCCGAGGATCAGATCGTTGAGGAGCGGAGATTCGCTGTATCGGATCGCTGAGCGAGCTCCGCTGGCCCGTACTGTGCAAAAACGCGGCCGAAACCCAACTCGAGCCATGACAACGGATTGCACGAGTCCACGCACCGACTTCACGGCCGAGCTCCGGCCCCACGCACAGCATGGGCACACATCCCCCACCGACCTCAGACATCCGCGGCGCCATCTTCCGTCAGGCCGCGCGGTGGTAGAACTTGAGCAGGCCGCCAAGACGCTCGCGGCACTCGACCGACCCCGTGCCCACGCCAACCTCACCGTCGATCAGCTCGTTGCCGATGCCCTGGTGATTCCGCTCGTGGTTGAAGTGGAGCAGGTATCCGGAACCGATGAGCACAAGAACGCGTCGCCGCAATGGACCTGGTTAGGCGACGGCCGATTCGAGGTCCCGTTGCCACTTCGTGCCAGGTAGTCTGTCCCCCCTATGTCTGTCGTTCCTCAAAACCCATCCGCGGGGTCATGCAGCCTTCCTGGTGTACCGGTGATGGAGTCCGCCGACCTGGGGAACGGCACGGATAGCGCCGATCTCGGGTAGCCCCACGGCCCTCATCGACACGATTCACAGCCAGATTGACGATGCGTTCCGAAAGGCGAGCATCGAAATCGCCTTCCCGCAACGCGACCTAAACATCCGTGCGGCCGCCGGCTTGCGGGACGTGCGTTTACCCCCAGAGGAAGAGGCTTCCACTTGAGGTTTCGGGCTTCGCTGAGTGGAGATCCACGTCGTCAACTACTGAGCGGTCGCGAACCTACCCCCGGCCGGCACGGTACCGCCCCTGGCAAATCCTCGCTCCTAACTGGAGCGAGGTTGTCGCTTGGGAACGATGCTCTCCGGTGGACCGATCGGCCCGGGGTCGATCACCTTACGGCGTTTAAGATCGTAGACCACACCAGCTGTCAACACCGAGTAGGTGACGTTGGTGAGAGCAAACGGCATCCGATTCTCGACGTAGCCGATGTGGTTGACCTCGATCGAACTCCCATCCACCACGATGACCGCTCCAGATCCGACAACCGTCGCCTTGACCTCATCCTCGATGAACAGGCCCGTGTCCTCGTCGATTCCAAGCCCCAACAACGCAGGGTTGGTCGCGACCGCATGAACAAGGCGGGAGATCCGGGACCGCTGGATGAAGTGAGTGTCGAAGATCGTGTCGTGGATAAGACCGAAACCCTTGGTCACCTCGAGGCCGCCCTTCCGGAACAATCGAAATCGGTTGTTTTGGAAGATCATCGTCTCAGCGATCACGGTGGCTCCGGCCGAGGTGCCGGCGACGACACAGCCACCGGAGCGGTAGCGCGCCAGTAAGGCCCGATGCAAGGGGGTGCCGCCGATCAGCGAGGACAGCCGAAGCTGATCGCCACCCGCAAACATGAACAAGGTCGTCTCGCCGATGATCTTGGTCAGTTCAGCAGATCCAGCATCGGTGCGTTCGCCGATGTGCAGCGTTTGCAGGCTCTCCGGATGGAACGCGGAGAAGACATCTTGGTAGTCACGCGCCCGTTCGCTGGGGGTATCGCTGGCGGTAGGGACGACCACAATTCGAGCCTTGGTCCCCCCCGCCAACTCGACCATCCGCCGAAAGATCTCGGAGTTGGGCGACTTTTTCTCGTTGCCGCCGATCGGAATCAAAAATCGCGACATCAGCCGAGACTCCACTGGCTACGGATTCTTGTCACTTGCATTTTTGATCCTATTCCTTTGCCAGCGCCAACTCGGGAGCGTTGGAATGTTACTCCGTCGGGTACACCGCTGTTGCTCGTGAACTTCGCACTCTTGTCAATAATCGGCCAGAAGCCCGATTCGGCCTGACTCGATGAGGCCCCGACGATGCATAGTAAGCGTTCATGCTCACTCCATTTGCCTCCGGCTGTGGTCCAATCCTCGTCTGTCACGCTGGGTCAGCTTCGAAACCTAGCCACGTCGACGGCCCTCGGGACGCGTGTCTTGCTGGACTCGAGACGCTGGCGTCCCACGAGTGTGCGCTGGACGCGGTCGTCGCGGCAACGCAAGCTCTGGAAGACGACGAACGGTTCAACGCCGGGACAGGATCGAATCTCCGTCTCGACGGGATCACCATCCAGATGGACGCGTCATGCATGACCAGCGCCGGAGACTTCGCTGCCGTAGCAGCGGTGGAGCGGGTCAAGAACCCAGTCGCCGTCGCGCGGCAACTGCTGGACACGCCGCACGTCCTGCTCGTGGCAGCGGGAGCCACGGAGTTTGCCCGCCGCAGAGGCTTTCCTGAATACGACCCCACGACGGCCGCTGCAAAGGAACGACTACGACAGGTGTTGGCCGTCACAGATCAGGTCGGCGAGTGGTCGCGCACTGAACTCGAGCGGGCATGGAACTTCGAAACTCCACTGCGAGAGGCACTGGGCTGCGACACGGTGGGCAGTGTGGCGTGGGACGGGGAGACCTTCGCCTGCGCGCTGAGCACGGGCGGGACGTCGACAGCTCTGCGCGGGAGGGTCGGAGATGTACCCTTGCCGGGTTGCGGCATGTTCGCGGGTGAGCACGGGGCAATCGCTACGACCGGGGATGGTGAATTCATCGCCAGGTCCTTGCTCGCGTACAGAGCCTACTCTGAGCTCGAACGCGGCAAGAGCCCTACGCAAGTCGTCGAGTGGGCGCTGGGTCAGCTCGCCGACAGCGTCGACGTTGGCATCATCGTCGTCTGCCGAACCGGCTTCGCGGGTGGCGCGCGCCACGGTATGGCCTGGCACGGACAGCAGGCGGAGGCGCGCGTATGAAGCTACTAGAACATCGCGCCCTCAGGGGTCCGAACCGCTACAGCCGTCATCAAGCTATGTTCATGCTGTTGGACATCGGCGAATACGAAGCGAAGCCTTCGGACACCCTGCCCGGTTTCACGGACAGATTGGTCACGCTGGTCCCCTCGCTGCACAATCACGGGTGTTCCATTGGCGAACCCGGTGGATTCATTCAGCGACTGCACAGAGGCACGTGGGTTGGCCACATCGTCGAGCACATCGCGCTGGAGCTGCAGTGTCTTGCGGGGATGGAGGTCGGGTTCGGAAAGACCTACGACACATCCACGCCTGGCATCTACAAGATCGCCTATCGCTACCGAGTCGAATCCGCCGGACTGCTTGCGGGCCTGCGCGCCATCGAACTGGTCGAAGCCATCGCGAGGGATCGCCCGTTCGATGCCGATGCGACCGTTGCGGAACTTCAAGAGCTGCGCGAGAACGATCTGCTCGGACCATCCACGCGCAGCATCGTTGAAGAGGCGAAACGAAGAGGAATCCCCGCCCTGCGCCTGAACGGCCTCAGTCTCGTCCAGCTCGGATACGGCTGCAAGCAGCGCCGCGTTCAGGCGACGATGACCGATCGAACCAGCGCGCTCGGTGTCGAGATCGCCGATGAGAAGTTCAGGACCAAGGAGCTGCTCCGCGGCGCGGGCATCCCGACCCCCGATGGGGCCATCGCCCAGACATTAGCAGAGGCGGCTCGCGCCGCGGACGACCTGGGCTACCCGGTCGCGGTGAAGCCCGAGGTCGGTAACCACGGCAGGGGGATTACGGCCTCTGTCAGCGACATCGAAGAACTCGAATCGGCTTTCGAATCAGCGAAGAGAATATGCGACGAAGTCGTCGTGGAACGAAGCCTCACCGGCCTCGACTTTCGCGTGCTGGTCATCGACGGCAATCTGGTGGCTGCCGCTGTCCGCGAGCCGGCGCATGTCGTAGGCGACGGCGAGTCTTCGATCCGAAGGCTGGTCGAGGCCGTCAACGAAGACCCGCGAAGGGGCGTCGGGCACGAGCGCACGCTGACGGCCATAACGGTCGATGACATGACCCAGCGCCTGCTCTCGTTCCAGGGCTTCCAAATCGACGATGTGCTGCCACCCGGAGTGAAGCTAAACCTGAAGTCGACCGCCAATCTCAGCACTGGCGGTACGGCACGCGACGTCACCGATGAAGTCCATCCAGATGTGCGGCTGACGTGCGAGCGAATCGCACGTCTCGTCGGGCTGGACTGCATGGGCATCGACATCGTCGCGCCGCGCCTCGACCGGCCGCTGCCCGCCGACACCGCCGGCATCGTCGAAGTCAACGCGGCGCCGGGATTCCGAATGCACCTCGAACCGACCGAGGGAAAAGCGCGCGATGTCGCCAAACCGTTTGTGGAAATGCTGTTCCCTTCCGAGAGCGACTACGAAGTTCCGATCGTGGCGGTGACCGGCACGAACGGCAAGACCACGACGGCGAAGCTCATCGCCCATGCCCTGAAGTACTGTGGCAAGCAGGTGGGGTTCGCCGGCACGACCGGCGTTGAAATCGATGGAGCAGAGATCGTGTCAGGAGATTACTCCGGTCCGGAGGGAGCCGGCATCGTTCTGCGTGAACCCACCGTAGATCACGCCGTTCTCGAGGTCGCACGCGGTGGCATCGTACGGCGTGGGCTTGGGTTCGATAGCTGCAACGTCGGAATCCTGCTCAACGTGGATGAAGACCACATCGGCATCGATGGCGTGGAGGATCTCGAGGATCTCGCGCTCGTCAAGTCGACCGTGCTTGAAGTCGTCGAAGACTCCGGGGTCTCCGTCATCAACGCCGATGATCCGATCGTCGTCGGGCTCGAGGACCGGGCCGGCGGCCAGAAGATCTTGTTCTCATTGCATGCCGACAACGAGGCCATAGGGCGGCATCTAGCCAGAGGCGGGACCGCCGTGGTACTGCGGGACGGCGACGTCATCATTCACTCCGGCGAGCCCTCGGTCAAACTGCTGTCCGTGATCGAGATCCCGATCACTTTGGGCGGCGTGGCTACCTTCAACATCTCGAATGTCCTCGCAGCAGTAGGAGCCCTCCAGGGCTTGGGGATACCTGTTGACATGATTCGCAACGGGATCAGGACGTTCCATCCCAGCTCCACGCAAAACCCCGGGCGCATGAATGTCATCGACTTCATCACCTTCAAAGTGCTCATCGACTACGGCCACAACGTCCCCGCCGTGAAAGCCCTTGGCCACGTGCTGCCGCACATCACCAACGGGCGCAAGATCGTGGTCGCACACGGCACCGGCAATCGTCTCGACGAGCACATCAAGCAATTCGGCGCGGCGCTCGCGGGGGTCTATGACCAAATCATCGTGACCGACCTTGACCCTCGTCACCGGAAGCTCGGCGAAACCCCTGGCTTGGTGCTGTCCGGCGCGCTGGCAACGGGAATCCCCGACGACAGGGCTGAAATCGTCATCGATCCCATGCAGGCGATCGATCGCGCTTTCGAGATCGTGCAATCGGGCGACCTGGTCGTCGTGCAAGTCGACGACTTGGCGCCGGTGCTCGAGCGCGTGATGGAGCACTTCGAGCGGGTCGTGGGACCGCCGATCGCGCCAGGCCGCTGAGCCCAGGTCGCTGTCGGACGGTGGCTCGTTCTCGATGCCGCGGCACTCGGGAGCAGTTAGCGGTCCCCTACTTGGGAGTGCCAGTGCCATCTCGCGGAGTTTCTGAGGACCAGTGGTGTCGCTGAAGCGACAGGGGGATCCCGCGGCGTCGGAGCTCCCCCAACAGCTCGGTGCGAACGTCGTTCGTCAGAGCCCAGGCTGCTGAAGGCGTGTCCGCCCATGCCGCCACCCAGCAACAGACTTCATCCTTCTCGATTCTAATAATCCAGAACCTCGGATCCCCACGCTTCGCAAAATGCTCGCTTCTTAGCGGCGATTGCGCCGCGATCTCACGAACTTCATCGAGGTCAACATCGGGTGCCACCCAGAATTCGACGTAGGCCGACTGGAGCATGCGGCTGTTCGGAACGAGATACCTCCGCCAGTCCCACACTGGCGACGGCAATCGAAATCTGACCCATTCGGCAGCCCAAACCTGACCCACCTGGAGCGGGTTTCTGGATCCAGGGCGCAGCCCTGGGGTAATTGGGGCCGGAGTCGCGAAGCGGCGACGGCCTTCATTGTCTTCTCGGGGGGAGCCGTGCGAAGCCTGCCCCAAGCAGGCAGAGGCGTAGCGCGGCGGTCCGGGGGGGGGCTAAGCCCACCGGGAGGAGGGGATCCGGGGGAGGAGACTCATCGTTTGTGGATGAGTTCCAGCGTCCCGTGGCCCTGTCATCTCACGCTCCGTCACCTCCCTTCGACTTGCGCTGGCGCGCTGACTTCAGCCGGTAGCTCTCTCCGTTCATCTCCAGGATCTGCGCTCGGTGCGTCAGTCGGTCAAGCAAGGCCACCGCCAGCCGTTCCGTCCTGAAAATCTGACCCCACTCGTCGAAGGGCAGGTTCGTATTCACGATCACGCTTCCTCGCTCGTGCCTTTCGCTGAGGGCTTGAAAGAAGAGGTCGGCACCATGCTCACTGATCGGCATGTAACCCAGCTCATCGACCACCACCAGGTCGTGCTTTCCGAACCGGGACAGGTACCGATGAAGCTGCTTCTTCTCCTGCGCCTCCTCGAGTTCGCTCACCAGCCCCGTCGCGGTGTAACGCCGCACGCGCTTGCCCTGCTCGCACGCTACGAGACCGAGCGCGTCGCAGACGTGCGTCTTTCCCGTCCCGCTCGGACCGACCGCGATGACGTTGCCGCCCTCTGTGATGTACACGCCGCGCGCCAGCTCATTCAAGAGTTCAAGCCATACCCCCTTCGGCAGTTCCTTCGCGTCAAGATCGGAGAGGCGCCGCAGCTGTGGAAATCGAGCCTCCTTGATCCGGCGCTGCACGCGCCGGGCGCGTCGGTCACCCAGCTCCTCTTCCAGGAGCGTGTGCAGGAAAGTGAGATAGTCCCCTCCGGACTTGGCCACCACCTTCGCCACCTTCGCGTACTCACGTTTCATCGTGGGCATGCGCAACTCGACCAGCCACATCTCGATCCTCGCAATCGTCGTCGAATCAGACATGGGCTACCTCCATGCAGCCATGCAGCCATGCAGACTTCCGTAGGCCGCCAATGCCCCTTGCTCCACCCTCGGTCCGCCGTAGTTCAGCTGAGGGACATCGGGTCGCTCCTCCTCGATCGTGACCCACAGGAAGTGCCGCACCGTTTCCACGGAGAAAATTTCGTGTCGCATCCCTCGCGCCAAGGCCGCATCGACCTTGGACTGGCCGTAAACCGGGCACAATTGCAAGATGGCGACAAAGTCCTGCCCTCCGTTGACCTCGCCATGCAATCGCTTCAATTCGGACAATGAAGCTATCCAGATGGAGTTCTCGTTCAACAGAAATTGCCGCACAGGTACGGCCCGGTCGACGCCGCGGTGCTTGCGCTCGAGCGGCGGCAGGTAGTGCTCGAGCTCGAGCGCCATCTCATGCGAGCCGTACCGGGGGTCATGCTGCGTCATCTCGCCCTTCGGCCCCACGATGCGCACGCTCTCTGCATCAAGGCTGACCATCACCTCGCGCCCGACCCATTCGACCGGGACCGAGTAGTAGTTCGTGCCAGTCTGGATCCAGCTTCGGCTCGACACCTTGGCCTGACGAGTCGTGGCAGCCTCAAAACGCCGAGGAGGAAGCGGCATCAAGGCGGGTGCTTCCAGCGCCCAGTGCTCACCAATGCTCTGAGTCCGGCCACGGATCGTTCTGTCGAAATCGACATCCATCCAGCTACCGAAGAGTGTCTGGGCCCCCGCGCGCCCCGCCACCACTGGAATCGACGTGAGCACCTCATGACGCGAGTAGCGCACCTCACCTTCCACGCCGCCTTTCTCGTTGCCCTTCCCCGGGCTGCAGAACTGAGCCTTGAAACCGTAGTGTGCCTCGAAGCATGCGAAGACCTCTTGTCGCCGGCGATCGCGCCCCTTGAGCACCGTGCGCACAGCCGGGGTCAAGTTGTCAAACCAGAGATTGAGGAAGACGCCGCCGAAGAACTCGAAGGCCTGCATGAGTCCCTCCAACAGTGCTTCCCGCGTCTGATTCGGCGCCACGTACGCGAAGCAACGCCCTGAGAAGCAGGCTCTCACCAGGAGCACGAAGACCTTGAAGCGACCTCCGTCCACGTCGTCCGCGACCGCCTCGAAGAAGTCCACCTGCGCATCCTCCCCGGGCTCGTAGGCCAGCGGCAAGTAGGCCTGTTTGAGCACGTCGCGTTGCTCGAAACGGACCTCGCGAACGAGCTCCTGCACCGTACGCAGGCTGGTCTGACCTCCGCCCCGCTCCAGGATCCGGTGGATCCGCGCAGCGGTCAGCCGTTGCTTCTTGGGTGCTTCGCTGCGTCTTTCCGCTTCGAGAATTTCTACCACCTGGACACGGATGGCAGCTCGCGCCGGTTGGGCTCTGGGGGTCGACATCATGTAGACCCCCGGGGTCACCGTGCCCCGCAGGTAGCCCCGCACCGTGTTCCGCGAGAGCCCTGTCCGGCGACAGATCTCGCGAATTGGCACGCCCTTGCCGTGCTGTTGTTTACATTCCAATACCTGACTCATCTCGATCACGTATCCTCCGGGTTGCCGTTTGTTTGCACTCACAGCTTGCCCGGGTTGGCTCGGAGTGAGTCAGTTTTCGTCTGCCGGGTGGGTCAGTTTTAGTTTGCCGCGCGCACCCCTAAGCGTGAGGAAGGTGATGAGTGGGATCAGGAGCCGCCGAAGGACGCTGAAGTGCTTCTCGATGCTCTCGATCCCACGCTCCAGGGCCACCGCCTTGGGGTCGTCGAGCGGACTCTCCGTCTTGACAGCCTCGAACCGTCTCCTCTCCTTGACGCTGCGGATGCGCAACTGGCGAGTGACGCCTGGCGGCATCAAGGTGCGGACGAGCGCGTAGCCCCCGGCGGCCAGAACAACAGCGACGTAGATCTGTTCAGCGGCAGAGAGGTTCATCACGATTCTGACCAATGTGCCGAAGGCTACGCTTCCGGGTTGCCCGCGCAAAAGCTTTGCGCTGAGTCTTCGGTGCAGCCTGTCTACTCGGCTTACGCTCGGGCGCTGGGCCCCCGCAAGGGCCGCAAGACGCCGATCCAGGCAGGACCGAGGATAAGGGTGCCGACGATCACGCCGAGAATCATCTGGTAGCCGAAGTCGGTCATGATGCCGACGTCCTTGCCCACCGCCGCCAAGACGAAGCTGAACTCGCCGATCTGTGACAGGAGCGCTCCCGTGTAGACGCTGGTCCGCCAGCTCCGCCCCAGTGTCTTCAAGATCCCTGCGTTGATCGTGGTGTTCGTCAGGAAGGCGGCCAGCACGAGTGCCGAGATCGGCCGCCAGTGCTCGACTAAGAACGGAAGGTCTACCAACATCCCGATGGAGACGAAGAAGACTGCTACGAAGAGGACCCGGTAGGGCTCGAGATTGCGATGGATCCACTCGGTCTCCCTCGCCGAGGCAACAACCAGCCCCGCAACAAAGGCGCCAAGAGCCGTCGACAGTCCGCAAACGCCGGTGAGCCAGGCGAAGAGGAAGCAGAGGAGGAGAGCAGCGAAGAGCTGAAGCTCGTGGTCGCGACGCAGAAGCTCTCCGAATGGTAATCGTACGGTCTTCCTGCGGACGAGAGTCGTAACCAACAGCACGACTCCGATCCCTCCAACGAGCTGCAGCACGAGAAGTGAAGCGGACGGCGACGATCCTCCAAGGAGCCCGACGATGATCAGCATCGGGGCAAGAGCCACATCCTGGACCAATAGAACCCCGATGGCATCTTGGCCGGCCTCGGTGTCCATCTCCTTCCACTGCCGCAACATCGTCACGACCAGCGCAGTGCTACTGAGGCTAATGGCGAAGCCGAGCAGCACCGAGCGCGGGCAAGGCCAGTCGAACCACAAGCCGATCATCGCGACCGCGGCGACGCTCAGAGCAACCTGCAGAACGGTGCCGATCACCGAGACGCGCCAGCCCGTCACCAGGCGGGTCAAATCGACTTCCATCCCGACAAAGAAGAGCAGCAGGATCACGCCGAACTCACCGACGAGAGCGACCGCTTCGCCCTCAAATAGCGCCATCCCCGAAGGGCCGAGAATGACGCCTACGATCAAGTAGGCGATGACGTGCGGTTGGCCAAAGCGCCGGACCACCGCGCCCACCAGGAGGACGACGACGATCGATGCCACTAGCGCGGGCAAGAGGGGGTGCATGTGCATCGTAGTTATCTTCGCTCAGCCACTTCGATCAGCGGTCAACGCTCTGCTTGCCAATCCAGCCCTTGTGTCGGAAGTAGAAGACTAGCCCCGCGGTTGTCGCAAGGCACGCGGCCCAGAAGGTTGCGTAGGCCCCCACCGCCAGCTGAGTTCTGGGATGAGAGGTGGGTCGGCCTTCGGTGCCATCGGCGGGTTGCTTTAGGTTAGCTCAGTCAGCGCTCAGCTCAGGGCTTGGTTCAGGGTTTCAGCGTCAGGGGATCGCGTGGAGGGAAGGCGGAGGCCGTAGGCCGGTGCCTTCCCTCCACGCGCGTTTTCTAGGCGGCCTGTAGCGTCGGGTCCTGTTGCCACACGTGCCACGGCATCTCGTAGTCCAGCGCCTGGTGGCGCCGTTCGTGGTTGTAGAAGCTCAGCCAGGTGCCGACGCCCTCCTCCAGGTGCACCAGGTCGAGGTATTCGCGCAGGTCGATGTCCTCGTACTTCAGGCTTCGCCAGAGTCGCTCGACGAAGACGTTGTCGATCCAGCGCCGCTTGCCGTCCATGCTGATCTTCACGCCCGCATCGAGCAGCATTCCGGTCCAGGCCTTGCTCGTGTACTGACAGCCCTGATCCATGTTCATGATCTCGGGCCAGCATCCCGCGACGCCACGTGCATCTCGGAGCGCCGCGAGACAGAAATCCGTGTCGAGCGTGTTGGAAATCCGCCCCCCCAGGACCGCCCGGCTGTGCCAATCCATCATCACAACGAGGTACGCGAAGCCGCGCCTCATCGGGATGTAGGTGATGTCCGAGCACCAGACCTGGTTGGGGTGCTCGACTTTCAGCGTGCGCAGCAGGTACGGATAGACCTTGTTCTCCGTCGCCATCGTCGAAGTCCGTGGCTTCGGGTACGTCGCGACCAGACCCATTCGTCGCATCAGCCGACGGACGCGCCCGCGCCCAACGTCGTACCCGCGCGCACGCAGGTCCTTCCAGATCCGGCGTGATCCGTAGTAGGGCCGGCGCAGGTGTAGCTCATCGATCTCCCGACAGAGCTCAAGATCCAACGCTGTCGCACCGCGGACCTTCGACTACAAGCGGTTCCTGTTGATATCCAACATGTTGGCCTGCGTTCGCACGCTGAGCTGGGAGTGGCCCGTATCGATGAAGGTTTTCCTCATTCGTCGACCCCCAGCTCCCTGGACTTTTTTGCGAGCCAGTCCCGCTCGATGATCAGTTGCCCGACCTTCCGCTCCAGGCGCTCAACGTGGCGCTTCTCCTTCTCGGCATCCTCCGAGCGAGCGTTCTTGCGCTCGAAGATCTCCGCCATCCGCTCTTGCAGCTCTTTCTTCCACTGCGAGACCTGCACTGGATGGATCTCGTTGTCGGCGGCGATCTCGTGGATTGGCTTGATCCCTTTCAGGGCCTCCATCGCCACGCGTGCTTTGAATTCCGGGCTATGTGTTCTTCGTTTTCGTGTCATCGGGGTCGGTTGCCTGCGGCCTTGTACCGCTGCCTACCTTCGGTCTCTGGGTCGTATGAAGAACATCCTCCGCCGCCAGGGAGTGGTAGGAGTAGACCTCCTGCAGGCGGCGAACGGTGTACGCGTGAAGCCCGTTCACGTTATTCCAACGGACTGCGGCCCCTTTGGGCTGCTCCTGCTCGAGGAAAGCATCGAGATCATCGACTTCCAAGGAGCTATGAAGTTCGGGACCATAGCCCACGCAGGCGATCGAAACTCTCCCCTCCTGAGGAGGCGCACTGGCCTCCGGTAGATGGTCGACTCCGGGTCGCGCACCCGGAACGACGTGCTTGCGACGCATGAAGCCGAGCGGCTTCAGCATCGCGGCACCGACAGTTTTCTTGAGCGAGGTAACGGTTTCTTGAGTGTTCATCGGTCGAGTCTCCTGCTGCCAACCAGCTGACCTTCCTCTGGGTTGACTGTGCCCGGGGCCTACGGCTGGGTCCCGTGATCTGCCATACCTCCGCGCTTCCCTCGGTGCGTGGAAGGCGCCACCCTTGTGGCGCTGAACGAACCATTCCGATCCCTCGAGAGGAGCCGCTGTCAAGGGACGCCATCTTTGGCGCAGTTAGGGGACACGTACTTTCGCGCAGCTCCGGTCGGGTTGGATGGGACTAAGTAGGCTCCTGGGCTGTTCTCTTGGGGGGGGGCAGGGGGGCGGCCCCCCCTTTTTTCTGGGGGAGCCGCGAACATCCTGCTGACACTCCTGACCGACTCGGTCCTGACAGGGACTCGGAACTAGAATCGCTATGAGTTGCTCAGGCACCGGTGTGTCTCATGTGTTCCCCATCGGCGGCTCGTTGAGCTTGTAGTATTCCTTGCGAATGCGCAGCCGCTGCATCTTGTCGTAAAGAGACCGGGTATTGATCCCTGCAATGCGTGCAGCGTCCTTGATACGGCCGTGACTGCGCTGCAGCAGGCTCTCAATGTAATGGCGTTCGAAAGTCTCGATGACCTGCCTGCGGGCATCTCGAAAGGGCTGGTGCAGCAGGCTCTCGCTTGGCGCCGCTGTACTGTCGGTGGCCCGCATGCCCACCGGCCGCAAGAGGAGCGGCTCCTCCTCACAACGAATTTCGGGAGGAAGATCCTGCGGGGTAATCTCTGCTCCTTCGCATAGGAGCACAGCTCGCTCCATCACGTTGATGAGCTCCCGCACGTTACCCGGCCAGCTGTAGTTAGAGAGAATCTCCATCGCGTCTTCGCGTACCACCCCGGCGGTCCGGTTCATGGTCAGTTGAAAGTGTTCCGCGTTGCTTTCCACCAGACCGGGAATATCCTCGCGCCGCACCCTCAATGGAGGCACGTCGAGCGTGACTACGCTCAACCGGTAGAAGAGATCAGAACGAAACCTCTTCGCTCGCACTTCTTCCGCCAGGTCGCGGTTTGTGGCGGTAATGATGCGCACATCGACCTCGATCTCTTCTTCGCCTCCAACCGGCTGGATGCGCCTCTCTTCGAGCACTCTCAGCAGCTTGACCTGCAGCTGGGGTGTGAGCTCACCGACCTCGTCCAGAAACAGCGTCCCCTTGTGGGCGAGCTCGAAGTAGCCACGGCGGGCCCGGACGGCTCCCGTGAAAGCGCCCTCGACGTGACCGAAAAGCTCACTCTCGAGGAGGCTCTCCGAGAGCGCCACACAGTTGACAGCCACGAAAGGCCCATCTGAGCGATTGCTTTCCCCGTGGATGGCTCGGGACAAGTACTCTTTGCCCACTCCTGTCTCCCCAAGGACGAGGAGCGTCGTTGCCGTGTCAGCGACTCGCCGCACGAGAGAGAGGAACTCCCTCATCGCCGGGCTGGAGGATGCGAAGTCGCTGAGACGGTTCTCGTCTTTCGCCTGATCCGCGAGAAGGCTAAGGCGAGCCTGATCCGACCTGCGCGTAACTAGCGTCTGAAGCGCGTCGACGAGCTCTGCGCGTGAGACCTCGGGATTGACGACCGCAAAAGCCTCGGCTGCTAGCAGCTCTGCTCGATGCGCCGGGTCGTCGTTCTCGGAGAATACGACGACCTCCGGAGCGTCCGGCAAAGCGCGGATGGCCGCGAGGGCCGCCGAGAGCCCTTCGCCCAAGAGGAGGTCGTCCAAGACCACCAGGTCGCACGCCTCGTGGCGGAGTCGCTCCCAGAGATGTTCCCCCTTGCCCAACGGGGTCATTAGGACGTCCTCCCCGTCGAGGAGATCGCAGAGGCGCTGCGAGTAACGAGGGTCCTGCGTTGCGATGAGGATTCGGAGGAGCATCAGAAGCTACACAAGAGCATATAACGTCTGTCTTTCCAGCATCTTCTTGCCGTTTTTTCCAGCACATCACACCCGTTTCTGGGAAGCGGGCGAAGACCAAGACGCAGCACTCTGAATTCCTAAACCTCTTCTATTAGGCATGTTATGCACGTTGAGGTCGCCGTCGAGGGAGCACTGGCATGCTCCGTGCTATGGCCAGATTAGCCATGAACTTCTTCTCGACTCGCTCGAAAACGTTTTGACTCGGCCGCCCAGTGGTGGACGTGCGCTGTACCTCGGTGGAACGCGGGGTCGGAGAGACCAACCTCGACAGGCACATCTTTCTGTCTGAGCGGACGCATGAAGGAAACGGATTCAAAGCCCTCAACGCCCCCCGCCCCCGATGACAACAAGAGCGTTCGCGAGGAAGCGGAGGGCGAGGCGAAGGAACCCAACAAGGACTACGGCGAAGAGGGCACCGAGCGAGAGCACGCCCCCAAGCCTCGGAAATATCCGAAGCCTCTGAGATAGCGCGCTCGCGACGATGGCTCGTTCCCCAGACCTCTTCCCCGACCCGAGTTACGCGCGGCGTCTAGCAGCGAGTCGTGGAGAACGGTCTGCGATTCATGATCGACGCTCTCTGCCGCGAGGCAGGCATCGTCATCGCATTCCCGCAACGCGATGTGCAAGTCGATAGCGTTCGCCCGCTCGAAGTCCGAGTCGTCCCCGACCCAAACGTCGACGGACAGCCCTCACCCAGCACTGCCGCCATGGCGTCACTATAGGAGGCTGAAAATGCACCCCACCCATTGGAGCCTCGAGAAGGGAGAGACTCCGCTGATCGCTCTCGCCATTCACAATGGACACGACATTCGTGAAGAGCTCTCGCACTACGTATCGCTGTCCGATTCTGATCGGCTGCGCGAGGAAGATCCCCACACCGGTGTGTGGACCTCGATCGCGCCTACGCGAGCTGTCTTGCAGCATTCTAGATTCGAGGTTGACTTGAATCGGCCAAGGGACCGTGCCGTGTATCGCACCACCGAGGACGCGTGGGGTCTGGCCGTCTGGAACGGAGACGGGTTGCCGGATCACTTGGTGACGCAGTCGCTTGCGTGCTACGACGCCTTCTACGCCGGGCTCGAAGAGTTATACACGGAAATGACGGCCACACATGGTCGGTTCCTCGTCCTCGATCTCCACTCCTACAACCACCGGCGCTCCGGACCCCGCGGGCCTCATGCGGATGCTTGCGGAAACCCGCAGGTCAATGTCGGGACCGGCACGATGTTGGACCGCTCTAGGTGGGAGCGCGTGATAGGGCGTTTCATGGACAACCTGTCCGCATTCCCGTTTCCAGGCGGGCATCTCGACGTACGTGAGAACGTGAAGTTCCACGGAGGAAACTGTGCTCGTTGGACTCACGAGGTGTTCGATGCGTCTGCCTGCGTTCTTTCAGTGGAGTTCAAAAAGTTCTTCATGGACGAATGGACCGGGTGGGTCGATGAACGACAGCTTCATGCGATCACAGACGCACTTCATGTCGCAGCCTCAGGCGCCCTTCAAGAGCTCCACAAGCCGTGACGGGCAGCAAGAAGACGAAGCCGCGCGTCGAACCCAACTGGGTCGATGAGATTCGTGCGCGGATAGCTACTGGGGAGCGGGTCAGCCGTGAGCTTCCCTCTGGTGGAAGAGTGCACGTCGAGCGCGCGCTTCCCTTCCTTCTGATCTACAGGTCAACCCACGACCTGGACCAGGGCACGGACCAGCTCATCACGTCGCATCCGTCCTATATCGTCGCCTCCTCCTCAGCGCGGGGTCGAGCGGATCTCCGGCGTGTGGTCGAGGCGATTGTCGAGACGCAAGCGGCGCAGTTCGGGGCCTTCCTCCTTCTGGAGCTCTGGGCGGGACCTAAGCCAAGCGACACCGTTTCAGGACTGCCGCCGCAACCCTCGTTTCGAATCCTAGCCCTCGAGGGAGCCAGCAACGACAGCGTGCTGGACGTTCTCGAGAACGAGCTCAATTCCGTGCGGGTCTCGAAGAGGCGCCCGGAACTCCACATCCAAACCTCGAAACGGTGTGCCGCGGGCGACGCCTCGGCTCTCTTGCGGACCGACCACGCGGCCTCTCTCAACTGTCAGGTCTACGGGCTCGAGGTATCCCCGATCTACCGTGACGAAAAGAGCGGGGAACCCTATCCCGCCGTACTGAGGGAGCTACGCCACCACCTGACGCGTGCTCTTCGAAGGGTCCTGTTTCGGTTCTCACTGCAACACACGACGCACCGACCGCCGCATTTTCACGCCCTTGGCCGGAGAGCCATCGTCAAGAGCGTGTGGGAGACCGATCGACGCATCGCAGATGTCTGCGATAGCTTTGACTTTCTGCTTCTCGTTACACCTACGAATCTTGACGGCGCTTGGAGCGAGTTTCGGCGCGCCAAGTACAAACGCGCGCCGTCATTCCATTACAGGCCAATACCGGTCGAGCCTATCGCTCTCAAACGGAGCCTCTATCGGGCACCCGTAGAGCGCATCGATGATCCGGCGCTCGGGCAGCTCTTCAGAGAAAAGATGGAAGAGGTCGACCGCCAGATCACAATGCTGCAGGACCGCAACACGAAGCGCTTCCTGCCCGGAAGCATACAGGTCTACGGCCCAGTCGATTCATCTCTCAAGAGCCTTGCCGAAGAAGCTTTAGCGACAATCAGCCCGAGCTCTCATCGCTCGGCGGGCTCCAAAGGCGTCGACGCAAACGCTTTCGCCGCCCGCGCACGCGAGGAAATCGAACTCTTGCGCGCCCAGCACCCTGATCTTGAGGCAAAGGTCGAGATACGGCCGGATATCGCAAGTGTAATGGTGTCTCGAAACACCCTCTTCGTCGGAGAACGATGGCGCGTCTCTCAGGCCCGCATGGAGGCGCTGATTCAGCACGAAGTCGGAACGCACGTGCTGACCTACGCCAACGGTAGGGCGCAGCCTTTCCGGCAACTGTACTCCGGCCTTGCTGGATACGAAGCGCTCCAGGAAGGCCTCGCGGTCCTGGCGGAGTACCTCGTGGGCGGTCTGAATCGAGGTCGGTTGAGGCTACTTGCCGCTAGAGTGGTCTCGGTCGCAGCACTCATCGAGGGAGCGAGCTTTGTCGAGACATTCCACCTTCTCCACGGTACGCACGGTCTTCCTGCCCGTACGGCATTCAACGTCACGATGCGTACCCACCGTGGCGGAGGCCTGACGAAGGATGCCGTGTACCTCAAGGGGCTGCAGCAAGTGCTCGACCACCTTGGCGGAGGTAGAGCTCTGGACGAGCTCTTCATCGGAAAGATCGCGCCCGCTCACATCGAGATCGTTCGCGAACTCCAGTGGCGCAAAGTTCTCAATAAGCCACCTCTGACGCCGAGCTACATGGCGGAAGACTTACCACGCGAACGCCTGGCCGCTCTACGGCGAGGCGTATCGCCCCTTCAATTAATCGATAGGAGCAAGCTATGAGAATCGGATTCCTGGTCAACGACATCAAGACCGAAGAAGTCGGGTTCACGACCATTCGCCTGGCATGTGAAGCCGTGAACCAAGGGCACAAGGCCTTCGTCATGGGAGTGGGTGACCTCGCCTACGATCCGGACGAGCACATTCGCGCCCGGGCCCGGACCGTGCCGAAGGAACGCTACAAGTCGCACGAAGGATTTTTCGCGGACTTACAAGGGAAGAATGCCGTCTCGGAGCGTGTCTCAGTCGACGACCTCGATGTGTTGTTCTTGAGAAACGTGCCCTCCGACGACGTCATCGCAAGACCATGGGCCAGCAACGTGGCCCACGAGTTCGGGCGCCTCGCCACGCGGCATGGAGTCGTCGTCGTGAACGATCCGAACGGACTCGCCAAGGCGGGCAGCAAGATGTACTTCCAGCTGTTCCCTGAGGAGGTGCGCCCGAAAACCCTCATCACGCGTGATCGCGATGAGATCAAGGCGTTCGCAAAGGAGATGGAGCGCGTCGTCCTGAAGCCTCTTCAGGGCTCCGGCGGCGCGAGCGTGTTCCTCGTCAGGAACGACGATCTGCCGAACCTAAATCAGATGATCGACGCTGTGAGTCGCGACGGGTATGTGATCGCCCAGGAGTACTTGCCGGCAGCCGAGGCGGGCGACACACGTCTGTTCGTCTTGAACGGTCGTCCTCTTCGGGTGAAGGGCAAGTATGCGGCGTTTCGCAGGGTTCGTTCCGGCGGTGATCTGCGCAGCAACGCCCACGCTGGCGGAACCCTGGAGGAAGCCAACATCGACGATACAGCTCTCCGCGTCGCCGAGATCGTCCGCCCGAAGCTCGTCCAGGACGGCATGTTCTTGGTGGGTCTCGACATCGTCGGCGACAAGTTGATGGAGATCAACGTCTTCAGCCCGGGCGGACTCGGCAGCGCACAGAGGTTCACCAAGATCAACTTCTGCAGGTACGTCATCGAGGCACTAGATCGGAAAGTGCAGTACATGGGCTATTACGGGCGCAACTTCGACAATGTCGACATGGGCACCCTGTGATTATTCAAGGGGGTGAGATGAAAGCGAGAGGATTCGGGTCAACCGACGTTGGACGCGAGCGCGAGAGCAACGAGGACGCATTCTTGCTCGATGACGACCTGGGCATCTACGCAGTGTCAGACGGAATGGGCGGACATGCTGCTGGCGAGGAGGCAGCGCGCCTGGCCATCGAAGCCGTTCGTGAGTCCATCACCATCGCCGGTCAGAGGATCGAGTCGAGAGACCTAGACCATTCGGTTTTACGTCGCTTGGCTACTGATGCTATGAGAGCCGCAGGCGCGCGCGTCTACGAGCGTGCCACGACGGTTCCCGAGCTTTCTGGAATGGGCTGCACGTTAACGCTTCTTCTCACCTCTGGGTCGAGAGCCGTTATGGGCCACGTAGGCGACACGCGGCTGTACCTTCATCGCGAAGGGTCAACCTGGCAGCTGAGCTCCGATCACACTCTTGCTGCGGATCTGGTGCGGCGTGGGGAGATTACCGAGGGCGACGCGAAGGAGCACCCATACGCGAATGCCTTGACGCGTGCTCTGGGGTCCCAGGAGTCCGTAGATCCCGAGACTCTGATGCTGGACGTCCTGCCTGACGACGTGTTCCTCTTGTGTTCCGACGGACTCAGCCAATACCTCGATGGTCCAGCCGAGCTCAGTACGTCGCTCGGCAGCGATGACCTGAGCAGCGTCCCTGGGGAGCTCGTAGCAAAAGCCAACGAAAAAGGTGGGCGGGACAACATCACCGCTGTCGTTGTGCGTGTCGTGCCAGGTGATCAGGAACAAGATGCCGTCCTTTCGAGGGACGTCCGTATTGGCCTGAAGGCACTGCGGCAAGTGCCGGTTCTTGGCGCGACTCGTTTCGCCGACCTTCTTCGGATGTTCAACCTGGCTGAGGTTCAAACGCACGAAAGAGGCGCGATCATTGCCGGTGCGCAGGACCGCATGCATGCGCTGTACATCCCTCTCGTCGGCGAGCTCGACATCTTTCGGTCTGATGGGAGCTCGTTCCGGATTCAACGGGGACAAGCCATCGGACTAACCAGCCTCTTGGTTCCAAGACGATGGAACGTCCGGGTCGAGGCCCACTCGGAAGCAAGGCTGCTCTCGATCGATGGAAGGGCATTCCGAGAGCTCGCCCGTCGCCGCCCCTGGATGGGCGTTCGTATTTTCTCCGCCTTGGCAGAGGAGCTCGAGCGCGAGTTGCCTGACCTCGTCAAGTACGGAGAGAGCCCGTCCGGTAACACGACGCCCTGGTGGAGCCCCGGCCGCTGGTTTCGGGGGTCTGCTCGATAAAGTGGACGCCAAGGAAGACGGCCACGAGAATGCACGCCGACCACACCCCCATCGAACGTCACTTCGACCAGTTCGTTCACCCTATGAGATTCATACAGGCCGCGCTCTTCTTGTTTGCGGTCATCGTTTCCCCTGCGACGGCTCAGGACGGAGCAGTGAGCTCTCCGGGTTCTGCAGCCCAGCAGCTAGGAATTGAGGTCGACGCGGCGCTCAGTGCCACCGGTGAGGACGAGACCCTCTCCTCTGACCTTCGAGCGCGCCTTACAGAGACGTACAAGCAGGCGCAGCTGCAAGTCGAACTGGAGAAGAAGTGGCGTGACCGTGGAATCGGATTCCGCGCAGACTCTGAGAACGCTCCCCTGCTCGCTTCTCAGGCTCAGGTAGAACTCGACCGGCCGGCCAGTGATCCGAAACTTGCACTTCGTTACGACACGTCGCTGGCCGAGGTCGAGCGAGGCTTACAGACGGCCCAGGCGCAGCTTGACAGCGCGCGAACCGCGCGTGATCGCCTCGAGCAGGCCGCCGAGACCCG
Organism: Planctomycetota bacterium; assembly: GCA_047618565.1. Lineage (GTDB taxonomy): Bacteria > Planctomycetota > UBA1135 > UBA1135 > JBLHKW01. The sequence continues at coordinate 305 of JBLHKW010000023.1, read as the reverse complement.
CAATCAACGCAGCTCGGACCTCGCCAAGACTCTCGGCGAGAAGAAGCAGGAGGCGACGACGGTATCAGCCGAGCTCGACTCTCTGATCAGCCTCGCGAACCCGACCCCGGAGTAGAGAGCTCAGAGACTTCTTCTCCAGTCCAAGAGGCTAGCTCTCGAAGTGGAACTCGAGTCGCATCAAAGCGAGCTCGCGGCCTTCGAATCGGGCTCAGAGCTGCTCGCACTTCAGAGGAACCTTGCCGACCAAAGAGTCAGCGGGGCCGAGGACACGCTAGCGGCGTGGTCAACCGCGGCACCTTCCCGCC
>JBLHKW010000022.1:0-42067 GCA_047618565.1 Planctomycetota bacterium | reverse complement strand
TACGTGCCGAGCCCCACGTCGCCTCGATCGACGTGTGCCTCGAGCCGCAGACCGCGACGGGATCGGCTGCGGATCTGGTCGAGCCCGTCGGCCGCCTGGCGCGCGCCCTGCGCGAGCACGGCGCACAGCTCGAAGCGCAGGCCGTCCCGCGCGATGTGCACGAATCTCTCGCGCCGCGTCGGGAACAGGCAGCGCAGCTCGACTGGATGTTCCGGCTGGGTGACAGCTTCGACCCGGCCGGAGTCTTCGCGAGCCCGCTCTTCCCAGGCCTGCGCGATCCGGGGAGGCCCGCGTGACCGATACCCGTGCCGCCGCCGCCATCGTCGACTACGCGCGTAGCCTGGACTGCATCCATTGCGGCCTGTGCCTGAATACGTGTCCTACCTATCAACTGACAGGATCCGAGGCGTCCAGCCCGCGCGGGCGGGTGCACCTGATGCGCGCGGTGGCCGAGGCCGAGCTCGACGCGGACGCGGCCTTCGCGGAAGAGATGGACTTCTGCCTGGTCTGTCGGCACTGCGAGAGTGTCTGCCCGGCGGGCGTGCAGTTCGGCACGATGATGGAGTTCACCCGGGACGCGCTCGCGCGCACGCGTCCCCAGGGAATGCTCGAACGCTTCGGCCGCTGGCTGGGCTTCAAGGTCATCCTGCCCCAGCGCGCTGCCCTGCGTCTATCCGTGTCCCTCCTGGGCTTCGCACAGCGCTCCGGATTGTTGCGACTCGGCGCACCGCTCTTCGGTCAGCGTGGCCGTGCGTTGCTCAGCTTTCCAGCCGTCCCGAAGCGCTCCGAGCGGCACCCACTCCCCGCACGCCGCGACGCTCTAGGCACGCGCCATGAAGCGGCAGCACTGCTCGAGGGCTGCGTGATGCCGGAGGTCCTCGGGCGTGTGAACCGTGCCACGGCCGAGGTCCTCGGCGCGTGCGGGGTCGAGTGCCACAGCGCACCGGAGCACGTGTGCTGCGGCGCGCTGCACGCTCACAACGGCGAGCTGGACGGCGCACGCGAACTCGCACGCGGGACCATCGCGGCCTTCGAGCGGCTACCTGCGGAAGGTCCTGGTCCGTTGCCCGTGGTCGTGAACAGCGCCGGATGCGGTGCGCACATGAAGGAGTACGGGCGCCTGCTCGGCGACGATCCGGAATGGTCGGAACGTGCGCGCGCCTTCTCCGCGCGCGTCGTCGACCTGGCCGAGTACCTGGCCGACCCGGTGCGCCTCGAGCGCCTGACGGACCAATTGGACGATGCGGTCAGCTCGACCGGCGTGCTCACCTACGACGATCCCTGCCATCTTTGCCACGGCCAGGGGGTGCGCGCCCAGCCGCGCCAGCTCCTGGATGCGATCGCCGGCACCGAGCGCGTGGAGCTCGAGGGAGCCGAGAGTTGCTGCGGGTCGGCCGGCGTCTATTCCATCCTGCGTCCAGTGGACAGCCGCGAGATGCTCGCACCGAAGCTTGAAGCCCTGCGCCGCAGCGGTGCGCGGACGCTGGTCACCGCCAATCCCGGCTGTCAGCTGCAGTGGCAAGCGGGCGTGCAGGCGTCCGAGATGGACGTCGAGGTCCTGCACCTGGCCGAGGTGCTCGCCGCCAGGCTGCGCAAGTCGCCGGGCTAACCGGGAGCGACCGGTGTGAATCCCTCGAGCAGGGTAGAGACCGTGTCGATCGAACCGGGAACGCCCGCTGCCCAGCGCGCGTAGAGCACGCAGCCACGGGTCCCGAGGGAGAGGTTGACGCGCAACGTATCCCGGAAGGCCTTCTCGTCGTCGACCATCGCGAACTGACGTTCGATCACGTAATGCGTGTCGTAACCGGCCCAAGCAACGGAGCCCAGGGCCACGGTCGCCTTGCCGCCGCCCGTACCGATGAAGCGCAGGTCATCGAAACCGCGGCTGCCGAACTGCGTGTTCAGGACCTTCTCGGCCAGCTTGCGCGGGTACCACACGAAAGCCACCTCCCACGGATCCTGACCGGCCTCGCCGGCCTCGACCGAGCTCCAGTCCATCATTTTGAAGTCAGCGCCAGTACCCGGGCCACCGTGCCCACCGCCATGACCACCGCCCCCACGCCTGCTCGATCCGCGCCCGCCTCGCTCGGAGCCGCCCCCGAAGCTCTTGCCGCGCTCCGCCTCTTGCTTCTTGGTGATCGGATCCCACACGAGTCTCTCGGAGGCTCGCCCTTCGGACCAGATCGCTGGATCCGACAGGACCACGACCTCCTCGCCGCGCACGAGCTGTATGGCATCGACCACTTCCATGCCGACCGGCAGGTCGTGGGCAGCGAAGCGCTCGTCGAGCAACGCGGCGCCATCGACCTCCGGCAACCGGACCAAAAACATGGCCACCGCCGAGACGGCGATCAGAAACAGCCCGAGCGCGACGGCAAAGACCGCGGCGGGCGTTTCACGGCGTGAATCCGGCTGGGTAGTCATGGGGGAGTGACGGACAAGGACTAACGCTCTGGCCCTACGTGGAACGGGGCCAGGAATTTCGCGATTTCCTCGGAGCTCACTGGCTCGTGCGACCGCTCCCGGCCGGCGAGCAGGATCAAGCGTCCCTCCGCGTCCGGTAGCGTCAGCTCGACGGCCAGGGTCGGCTGGGACCCCAGGGTCAGCGCCCAGGATTCCGAGCTTCCGTCCTCATCGAGGCGGAATGCGGCCAGCTCGCGGCCCTGGATCTCCATCTGGAATTGTCCCGCATCGTCCGGACCGACAAGCTCGGGCAGGGCCTGATCGCTCGCCTCGCCCGACATGTACATCAACACGACAAACAGGGACTCCGAGCGCTTACGAGGCGCACTCTCCTCGCTCGAGGCCAGGTCCTCCAGCTCCTCGACTTCCTCCAGCTCCTCGGAGTTCGCGGCGTCGGCGTCGGCCGACGAGTCCAGGACGCCGTGCCCGTTGGAAGTGAACAGGAAGAACTCGACATCCCAGAAGGGCACCGTCTGACCGAAGCCCAGCTCGAAAGCCTCGGAGCGCTCGTCAAAGGGCAGGATCTCCGCCAGCCTCGTCCAGCGGTCCTCGCCCTGTGTACCCTCGTTGTACCAGGACACCACGCCCCAGCCCGCGGCCATGGAGACCAGCACCATCAACAGACAGCCGCCGCCGCAGGCCCACAGCCAGCGCGGAGCTCCCGACCGGTTTGTCGGGAGCGCGTCGAGATCGCCCCATTCTTGATCAGTCATTCGTCAATCCAGCCAGGTCGGGTCTATTCGGTCCAGTCGTAGAAACCGCGGCCGGTCTTCTTGCCGAGGTCGCCGTCGGCCACGCGCTGCCTCAGGAGCTGCGGCGGCTCGAAGCGCGGGCCGAGTTCGCGCGTCAGGTACTCCGCGATCGAGAGGCGCACGTCGAGGCCCACCAGGTCGGTCAGCTTGAGCGGGCCCATCGGGAATCCGTAGCCGAGCACCATGGCCTTGTCCACGTCCTCGACGCTCGCAACGCCCGACTCCACCATGCGGATGGCCTCCATTCCGATCGCAACACCCAGGCGCGATGAGGCGAAACCGGGAGCGTCCTTCACGTCGATCGGGTCGCGGCCCATGCGGCGCGCCAGGCCGAGCGCGAGCTCCGCAAAGCGATCCTCGGTCGTCTCGGCGCGCACCACCTCCACCAGCTTCATGATGTGCACGGGGTTGAAGAAGTGCATGCCCACGACGCGCTCGGGTGAGCTCGCGGCGGCCGCGATCTCGCCCACGGAGAGGGAGGAGGTGTTCGTGGCCAGCAGCGTCGTCGGCCCGACATGGCGCGAGACCTCGGCGAAGATCGACTTCTTGAGGTCCAGCTTCTCCGGCACCGCCTCGATCACGAGGTCCACATCCTGAACGGCACGCGTCATGTCGGTCATGCCTTGCACGAGCGCCAGCGCGGCCTTTTCCTGCTCGGCGTCGACCTTGCCGCGCGCCACGCCCTTGGCGAGGTTGGCGCGCACGTTGCCGAGTCCGCGTTCGACCGCGCCCGCGTCCACGTCAAACAGACGCGTCTCGATCCCTGTCATTGCGAGGATCTGGGCGATCCCGTGCCCCATGGTGCCCGCGCCGATGACCGCCGCTCGTCCGATATCCGTTGCCTGCATCGTTGCCATTCGTGATTACTTCCCGGGGATCAGAACGATCTTCCCGCTGACACTCTTGTCTTCCAGTAGCTGGTGTGCCGTGCGCACCTGCGAGAGCGGCATGACCCGATCGACGACCGGTCGCAAACGCCCCGCGGCGATCTGCTCGTAGATTTCAGGCAGCGCCTTGCGCGGCCCCATGGTCGAACCCATGACGCTCAGGTTCTTGATGAACAGGTGCGGCAGCAGGATGCCGACCTTCGGGCCAGTCGTCCCGCCGCAGGTCACGAGCCGGCCGTTGCGCGCCAGGCACCCCATGGAGCCGCGCCAGGTCGCAGGCCCCACGTGCTCGACGACCACGTCGACACCGCGGCCCGCGCTCCAGGCGCCGACCGCCTTGGGCCAGGCCTCGTCGTAGTGGTCGATGACCTCGTCCGCTCCGAGGTCGCGGCACAGGGCGCGCTTCTCTTCGGAGCCAGCGGTGGCAATGACCTGGCAACCGGCCAGCTTGGCCAGCTGGATGGCAGCCGACCCGACCCCGGAGGAGCCGGCGACGACCAGCACGCGCTCGCCCGCCTGGACCTGCGCGCGTGAATGCAGAAGGCCCCAGGCCGTCACGAAGACCAGCGGAACCGCGGCGCCGTGAACGGGATCGACGCCGTCCGGGAGCGGAAAGACGTACCGTGCGGGCAAGGCGACGAACTCGCGCGCGAAGCCGTCGCAGTGCTCCCCACGGATCTCGTAGTCGTCCGCCAGGTGGTCCTCGCCCCGTTCGACGGCGGCAGAGGGCTGCGTCGTGTAGCCGGGCTCGAGGACGACGCGCTGCCCCACCGAGAGCCTCGCATCGTCCACGCCGGAGCCCATGGCCACGATCTCACCGGTCCCATCGCAACCCGGAATGCGTGGCATCCCGATCGGCATGCCGGGCATCCCGCGTCGCACCCAAAGATCCAGGTGGTTGACCGACACTCCGAGGACGCGCACCAGCACCTCGCCCGCACCCGGCTCGGGCCGCGGCAGGTCGACGATATCGAGCACGTCGGGCGCGCCGTGTTCGCGGATATGGACAGCTTGCATGGCTCAGACCCGTTGTTTCAGCGGCCCTTGAACTCGGGCTTGCGCTTCTCGACGAAGGCGGCGACGCCTTCGCGCGCGTCCTGCGACGAGAACAGGCGCGCCTGCAGTTCACGTTCGAGCACAAGGCCGCCCTCGAGCGGCATCTCGAGGCCGCTCTTCACCGCACGCTTGATCAGGCCGACGCTCATGGCGGCACGCTGCGGCGAGCAGAAGCTGCGCGCGTACTCGAGCACCGCTTCAAGGAAGCTGGCATCATCGGACGCCTCGATCTGGCGGTCCACCAGACCCAGGCGCTCGGCCTCGACGTAGTCGAAGGTACGACCGCTCGCCATCAGCTCGATGGCGCGCGAGGCACCCACGATGCGAGCCAGGCGCTGGGTTCCTCCGGTACCCGGCAAGACACCGAGATTGACCTCCGGTAGGCCACACTTGCCCGAGCTTTCGCGGGCCACGCGCATGTCGCAGGCCAGCGCAATCTCCAGCCCGCCGCCGACGCAGTGCCCGCCCAGCGCGGCGATGACGAGCTTGGGCGTGTGCTCCAGTCGCAGCATGGTCTCGTTGGCGTGCAGGCAGAAGGCGTACTTGAAGGTCGGTGTCACCGAGCCGAGCATCGAGATATCCGCGCCCGCGCAGAAGAACTTCTCGCCCTCGCCGGCGAGCACGATCACCTGCACATCATCGTCGAAGCGGGCGCGCAGGATGGCCTCGTCGAGATCGCGCATCATCTCGTAGCTGTAGCCGTTCGCGGGCGCGTTGGTCAGCGTCAGGAGCGCAAGCCCCGCGCCACTCGCGTAGCTGACCTTTCCATTAGAAAGGGTCTCTGCAGTGGCCTGGAGCGGCTGCTGCCCGGGCTGGATGTCGGATCGCGTCATGAGAAACCTCTGCACGGCGGACGGGAATGGCGGGAGGTTGTACCAGATGCGCCAGCCTCCCGATCGCGCGGTGCCCGGGAAGCCTCAATCGACGAACAGGTAGCGGTTTTCGGCCGGCGGGGTGACCGGTTCACCGCCCGAAAAGACCCCCTCGAGCACCTCCCGCAGGAGGGTCGAAGTCTCGCCCTGCCGCTCGGCGTCGACCAGATCCTCGTAGCCATCCCCGCCGCTGGCGAGGAAGGAGTTCGTCGCGAGCGAGTAGCGCGCGCCAGGGTCGAGGGTGCGGCCCGCGACCGTGACCCGCGCCAGCTCGACCGCACCCGCTACACGCCGTAGCTCCAGGGTCATGCCGCTGATCTCCGGCCCGCGCCGTCCGCGCCCCTCGACCGCCCGACGCAGACAGGCCTCGAGCTCACGCCCGCTCAGGTTCAGGACCACGAGTCGATTGGAGAACGGGAGCACGCTGAACACGTCGCGCCGCGTCACCACCCCGCCCTGCAGGTCCGCGCGAATTCCGCCCCGGTTCTGCAACGCCACGTCGGCTCCCGTCGCGGCGCGCATGGCATCCGAGATCAGGTTCCCGGACGGCGACGACTGCAGGGCCCCCTGGGCACGCGACATGGGCGCCGCCAGGGAACCGATCGGGGTGTCGAGCACCTCGGAGCCGCGCTCGAGCATGGCCTGACACTCGGCCTGCAAGCGCTCGTTTCGATCGCGCGCCTCGGGTTCACGGAAGAGGTCGACGATGCGCGCCTCGAGCTTCACGACCTGCTTCTTCTCCAGGTCAAACCAGACGTCCACACGCCCGATGGCACTGGCCTTCGAGCCGGCCTGAACGATGCGTGTCGAGCCTTGGAGCTGGCCCTTCGGCAGGACCGTGTGGGAATGCCCGCCAACGATGAGGTCCAGGTCCGGATGAGCACGGGCGAGCTCACGGTCCGCCGTCAGCCCCAGGTGGGTCAGGGGCAGCACCCAGTCCGCACGATCGCCGAGTTCCTCGCGAGCCGTCCGCAGCGCCACTGCCGGATCCCCGAAGCGCCAGGTACGCGCCGTGGGATGGGTGATGCCGGGTGTATCGGGCGACAGCAATCCGACGACCGCGACGCGCAGGCCACCGCGCTCGAAGATCCTGTAGCTCGGGACCGCGCCGATCGCGCCGCCCTGCGCATCGCGCACGTTGGCGACGAGAGCCGGCAGGGGCACCGCGGCCAGGTTGTCGACGAGTGCGTCGATCCCGTGGTCGAACTCGTGGTTGCCCAGGCACATGGCGTCGTACCCGATCCAGACCAGCGCCCGCATGAAGTCGCGGCCCTGACCGAGAGCGCCCTCGGGGCTGCCCTGGGACCAATCGCCGGCATCCAGGACGAGCAACTCGTCACCCGCGTCCGCAGCCTCGCGCCGGACGCGGTTGACGTAGCCGGCTATGCGCCCGATGCCGCCCGCGTTGGGTGGGTTGGGCTTGCCCACCCAGAATGCCGGCCGCGGCAAGACCTGACCGTGCAGATCGTTGGTGTGCAGGATGATCAGGTGAAGCTGTGCTCCCGGCGCGGGGCCCGAGAGTCCCCTGGCATCGTTGCCCGGGCGCGCACCGAACGCCCCCGGGGCCAGGGCGAACAGGGCCACTCCGAGGGCCGACAGGATGGAGATCGTGTTGCGCATGGGATTCGGAGCTCACATGCCCCGCTTCGGTGACCAGCTCTCGAGAGGCCTGGCGCCGGATGACTTGATCAACAGTCTGCCAGTTGCCGACCAGGGCCAAAAAAATCGACGCCGTCGGCGAAGAATGCCGACGGCGTCGTGTGCTCGATCAGACCCGACCCTGAATTGCCGGGCGAGGCAGCGGTCAGCCCTCGAACGCCTCTTCGGAGAGGTGCTCGCGCTTCTCCTCGACATCCTTCCAGTCGTCGGCGTCGGGCAGCGCGTCCTTCTTGTCGGTGATCACCGGCCAGGTCGCGGAGAGCTTGGCGTTGATCTCGACGTACTCGGCCCACTTCTCGGGCAGCTCCGTCTCCTCGAAGATCGCTTCCGTGGGACACTCGGGGACGCACGCACCGCAATCGATGCATTCGTCGGGGTTGATCGCCAGGAAGTTCACTCCCTCGACGAAGCAGTCCACGGGGCAGACGTCCACGCAGTCGGTGTACTTACACTTGACGCACGGCTCGGCAACGATATAGGCCATTGGCTCCTCGACTCCTGATGCTTGGAAGGGGGTTCAGCGGTCCACACGATACCAGTTGAGCCTGGCAGGCTGAAGAAGTCGCCGCCGCAACTTTTGGGGGCGTTTCAGGAACGGGTATCCCAGAGCCGGCCGGCCTCAGACGCTTCCGAGAACCTCGACCAGACGCGGAATGTCCCTGGCCGGTGTCGAGCACAGTGCCACCCGCACCGCCCCGTTCATGGGGACGACGAAGACGCCCTGCTCGCGCGCGGCCGCGGCCGTCGCCTCGGCGTCCTTCGTGAAGACCGCCACGAAGAATCCACCCTCGTATCGCGGAGTGCGCAGGCCCACCTTCTCGGCCTCGCGGTTGAAGACCTCGACGCGTTCGCCGATCAGGGCCGTCAGGCGGCCGCGCTCGGCGTCGGCGCGCGCCTTGAGCTGGTCGTCCGCGAGCAGCTTGGTGATGGCCAGGATGCCCAGGTGGTTGCAGTTCGACCAGGTGCCACGGCAGGAGAAGGACAGGGCGTTGGCGATGCGCGTGCGGTCGCCGTCATCCGGCGTGACCGCGATCAGGCACCCCACGCGCGACCCGTACTGGGCGAAGGCCTTCGAGGCGCTCCATGCGAAGAGCAGCGTACAGACCTCGTTCACGGATTCCAGCTCGGTCAGCCAGGCGTCGGCACCCTCCGCTCCGTAGCGTGCGTAGGCCAGATCCAACATGAACGTGACCGGCGCGGTCTGACCTTCGCGCTTCAGGATCTCGGCCACCGCGTGCCACTCGCCCGCGTCCAGGGTGTAACCCGTCGGGTTGTTGCAGGGGAAGTTGAAGACCACGAGCGCACGCCCCTGGCGCGTGATCACGGATCTCAGTCCCTGCTCGAATGCAGCCACGTGGAAGCGCCCGTCGGCATCGAACATCTCGAAGGTCTCGACCGCGCGGCGCGTGTGGGTGGCCAGGGTCTGGTACGGACCCCAGAAATAGCTGGCCGTGAGCAACGCCTGACCGGGCTCGAGAAAGTTGACGATGCTGTGGTGCACGGCTCCAGTGCCGCCGGCCGTCGCCACGGCGACCGCGTTCTCTGCGAGGACTCCCGAACCGAGAGTGTCGCGGATCACGGCCTTCAGGAAGGCGTCGTCGCCAGCGATGGGCGCGTAGGCCGAGGCCTGCTCCGGCGGAATGCTCGAGATCGCCTCGAAAACGGCCGGCATCACGGCCAGACGCCCGTCGTCCTCCATCAGTGCACCCAGGGTCGCGTTGATCACGGCCTCCCCCGCCTGCGCGCGCCGCTGGGCGTCCGCGTTCAAGGTGAAGATCGGGTCATCGCCGGGGCGGTCCGAGGCCTCCGGAATCAAACTACTCATGCGTCCGGGAGTGATGGTTGGGGTCACGCGGGGTCCTTCGTCGCCGGGTTCAAGATCTGCGGATCACGAACCAGGCCCGCCGACAGTATAAGCGCCGGGGGACGGGGTTCGCGGTGGCTAGCTTAGCCAAAAAAGCGTTCGGCGCAGCGGCAGTCCTGCCCTGGGACACCTGGGGCTCGACCGCGCAGGGGCCTCGGCCTTGCCAGCGAAGCGCGAGTACGGACCGGGGCGCAGGCCCTCAGTGACCCGTGCCGGGCAGGATTCCGGGCTGGGTCTCGGCCACCCAGGCCGAGACGACGCTCAGCGCGCGCTCCTCGGCGGCGCTCAGGTCGCGATCCCGGATCGTCGTGTAGTCGTAGGAGCGGATGCCGCGCAGGGCCAGGAAGCGATCGAAATACAGCCTGGAGAACGGGTTGCCCTGCAGGAAGTCGTAGGCCTCGGCCACGGCAAAACTCAGGTCCGCGGCAAAGGGGTCGAGCCGCAAGGCCTCGAGGCCCGTGTGGATCGCCAGGCGGTGGCGATCCGCCTTGCTCATCTCGAGCACGTCGCGCCGCGCCGCCTGGCCCTGGGGCGTATAGGGCAGGAGTACCAGCACCTCGCGGTAAAGCGTCTTTGCGCGCCGCAAGCCCTCATCGCGTTGCGCGCGCTGCTTGCGCACCAGCGGCTCCAAGCGTGTCGTGCGCAGGTCCAGCAACATGCGCTGCCCCAGGCCGCGCCAGCGCACGTTCCACTGATCGTAGAAGCTGCGCGCGAGGCGATCTCCTTCCACGAGCGACGCAGTCAACTTCTGCATGGCGTCCGGGTTACGCAGCGCTGCGGGCGCTTCGGGATCACGCAACAGGCGCAGATCCGCGCGGATAGCTCGCAGGACGACGGCCGCCAGATCCGCACGCCGCGCCAGGCGATCGATGTCGCTCGGCTCCAACCCGGCCACGCCCCTGCTGTGCGCCTGAAAGAGCGCCATCACCCCCGCCAGCTCGCGCTGCTCCCCCACCACGTGCGCCAGAACGTGGCGGCGCACGCGAAAACGAGCGTCCACGAGCATCGCCACCAACGCCTGCGCAGCCACGGGTTCGAGCGGCCGCACGAAGGGGGAGGCTTCCAGAGCATCGAAGCGGCGGTGCAGGTCCACGAGGTCCGGCCCGTCCTCAACGAGCGAGAAGAGACCGCGCCGCTCGTAATCCTTCAGGGTCTCGCGCACCAGCAGGTCCACGTCGGACTGGAGCTCGTGCAGCTCGACCAGCAGCAGCGCTGCGTCGTCGGATGCGGATCGGAACATCTTCTCGATGTCGCGCGGTTCCACCTCGCCGAACGAGCGTGCGCCATCGAGGGCGACTCCGGCCTCGAAATCGAACGCGAGCGGGCACGCGCAGAGCAGTACCGCGAGTTCAATCATGAGCCCCATCTGCACCAGGCTAGCAGCCTGCCGCGGCCGGGTCCGGGTGTACGATTCGGAAGGTCCTCATGTCGCCGGGGTGCTCCCCCCCCCCGACGATGACCTACCGCGGCCAAAGGCGCCGGTTTCACAGGAGCTACCATTGCCACGCTCCTTAGTCGGGACTCCGGGCCCCGATCCGTCTCGCCTCAGGCGAAAGGGCCGCCGGCCTGAGGTCCGTCCTCGTCCGGTTCAGGTTTCGGATCGGCAGCCTCGGGCTGAACGAAGTCCCAGTTCAGGACGGTCTTCGCCTGCTGGAGCGGAACCGCCTCCACGGCGGGCGGCGTGAACGCCACTTGACGGGGCTCGGGTGCAGGCTCGGGTGCCGGGGCCGGAGGCCGGATCGCTTCCGCTGTCGGCCGCTGCGCGACCACTGCGGCGGGGATCGGCGGACGCTCGATCAGACGCTCGGGGACGTCGATCTCGTTATCGGCGTTCGAAACGGGTACCGCAGGCGAGGCCGCCGCGGCACGGGCGGCCAGGAACTGGTAACGCCGCGCGTCTCCAAACGCACATCCAACGGCGCTCGCAAGGGCCATCGTGTTGGCATCCGCAACCGCCCGTGCTGTTGTGAACCCGGCGGCCTCGAGCGCCAGGACGCTCGCATGGGGAAGGCCTGCAATCTCGAGCGGAGGAGCGCAGACGGGCTCCGCCGGTGAGCTCTCGGGCTCAGGCTCCCGCACCAGCTCGGCGCTCGCGAGCACGTCAGCGGCAGCCACCGGGTCAGCCCCATCGCCCTCGCGCCAGCGCTGCAGGACCTTGTCGAGGATCTGACGCTCGGCGCTGCTCAGATGGGCCCCCACCGACGTGGGCTCGCCGACCGGCGCGGAGGCCACGGCCGCCAGGGGCTTTGCGACCTCCGTCGGCGCGACCGGCGCTGTCTCGAGCGGTTGGGATGGCGCATGTGCTACGGCCGGGGCGGGCGTGATGATCGCCTGCGCGGGAGCACCCGCGAATCCGTTCGGATCCGGCACACGGCCCTCTCCGTCCTCCGGTTCGAGGAAACTCGCGCCGACGCGGCCCGCCAGGTGCTGACCTTCACGCGCCAGCCTGCGCGCCACCGCGGGCGGCACGTCCAGCAGCGCGGAAACGACCTCGGAGTCGAGGGTGAGGAACTCACGAACGTCGCGACAACCGGCTTCGCGCAGGAGGCGAAGGGTACGCGGACCTTCAGCGTGCAGGGTGCACAGCAGTGCGAGGGCATCCAATAGGGGCGTCTCCGGCTTTGTGCACACGGAACGCGCGCACGTTGGCGGCCTGTGTACGCAATCCCGACCGCGATCGCCAGCGTCGTCCGTTAGATCCCGCGCGCGGGACTCAGGACGCAGGCTGTAGCGAGCGCGCCAGCATCCACTCGTCGGTCAGGGCCGCGAAGTCCTCGCAGGCACGCGACGTCGGATCGAGCACCTGCACCGGCATTCCGACCGCCGCCGCCTCCCTCAGGCGCACGCTGGTACGGATGACCGTGTCGAACATGACGTCGCCGAAATGGGTGAAGAGACCCGTGAGCAGGTCGCGGGAGAAGCGACTCTTGCGATCGAACAGGGTCGCGACGGCGCGCAGGTGGTGCTCGGAGTCCTGACGCAGAGCGACCTCTGCGAGGATCTTCTGGGCCTCGATCGCCCCCTGCAGGGAGAACGCTCCAACCTCGACCACGAGCAGCGCTTCGGTTGCGGCGAACAGCGCGTTGGCGCACAGGACGCCATCCGCACGGGGCGGACAGTCGATCACGATCCAGTCGAAGTCCCCGAGGATCGGCGCGAGACTGGCGTCCAGCTGACGCTCCGCGTGCAGGGCGTTCTCGCTGCGCTCCTCGAATTCGCGCAGGCGGCCGCGGCACCCGAGCAGCTGAAAACCGCCCGGAACCGTCGAAAGGGCCTGCTTCACGGGAATGTCGTCGAGCATGACCTCGGCCACGCTCGGGCAGTCATCGCTCAGGCCACCGAGCCCCAGGGTGGCGTGCGCCTGTGGGTCCAGGTCCACCAGCAGGACGCGCTCACCGCGTGCCGCGAGAGCCCCCGCAGAATGGATGGCCGTGGTCGTCTTGCCACAGCCCCCCTTCTGGTTCATGAGGGCGATGATGACAGGTCCGCTTTGAAGTCCGTTGGATCGGGAGGTCATGGGCGGTCATCCTACAGCACGGAGCGCGCGGCCCCGCGTGGGTTTTGGATCGGGGCCACGAGGCCGTTGTGAAGCTGACTAACGCAGCGCGGCGCGGGCGGCGTCGTAGAACGGCTTCGCGGAGCGGGCATGATCGATCGGATTCCAGTGCGTGACGCGCGAGATCGCGAGGGCCGCTTCGCTCTCCGGATAGGAGAGCACGACGGGCTTGCGCACGTGGACGCTCTTGCCCACGGCTGCGTCGGCCGGGATCCAGCCGATGAACTCGGGCGCATGTCCGAGAAAGCGCACGGATGCTGCCTGGAAACGGCTCCAGCTGTCCTCGGCCAGGCGCTGGTCCGGGCAGCGGTTGATCACCAGGCCGACGTGGATGTTTCCGTTGACCAGGTGCGCCTTCTTGTAGACCGCGTAGGCATCCGAGAGGGCCGTGACCTCGTGACCCGACACGAGCAACAGGGTCGTGGTCGCCGCGAGGTGCGCCAGCGTGCTGTAGCCGAGGCCGGCGCCGTGATCGACGATGATCAGATCAAAGTCGTCCTCGAGTGGACGCAGGGCCTGGAACACCCGGTCCAGGTCACGCCGCGTCGGGTTGGCCAGCCGCAGGCGCCCGACCCCACCTGAGAGCAACTTGACCCCGTGCGGGCCATCGCTGAGGGCCTCGTAGGCGTTTACCGTACCGTCGACGATGTGCGCCAGGTCGTACTTCGGGGCGACTCCGAGCAACAGGTGGTCGTTCGCCAGCCCGGCATCGAAGTCCACCAGCAGGACGTTCTCACCGCGCCGCGAGCGCTCCACCGCCAGGTTCGTGGCGACGATGCTCTTGCCCGTACCGCCCTTTCCGCTCGCGACGCAAAGCACCCGCGCGCCAGCCACACGGGGTGCGGGCTCGCGACGAAGGGGCCTGCGCCCGAAGACCTTTCGGGACGCATTCAAGAAACGCTGGCGCATGTCGTGGTGGTGTGCTCGTGGTGTCAATCAGCTGAACTTCACGTCCTCGCCGATGCGGTGAAGTTTGATCAGGTTGGTGGTGCGTGCGATACCGGGGGGAACGCCGGCCACGAAGACGACCTCCTCGCCAGCCTTCACCAGGCCGCGCGACTCGAGCATCTCGGCGGCCATGTGCATCATGTCCTCGAGCCCCGGTTCCCGTCCGAAGAGGATCGGGCGCACCGCGGTCAGTGGCGTCATGCGGCGCACGGTGTTGCGGTTCGGGCTGAGCGCCAGGATCTCCGCGTGGGGCCGGTAGCGCGAGATCAGCCGCACGGTGTTGCCGGTCTCCGTGAAGCACACGATGTGCTTCAGCTTGAGCGCCTCGGTGATGTGAACCGCCGCCATCGCGACCGCATTGGAAAAGTCGGGCTCCGACTCGCGGAACTCCGAGCGCGCCAGCTGTCGGTAGCGGTGGGACTGCTCCACGGCGTGCGCCACGTTTGCAGCAACGGCCACGGTTTCGACCGGGTAGCGACCCACGGCCGTCTCGGCCGAGAGCATGACCGCGTCCGTACCGTCCAGGATCGCGTTGGCCACGTCGGAGACCTCGGCCCGCGTCGGGCGGCTAGAGTTGATCATGGACTCCAGCATCTCGGTCGCCGTGATCGTGAACTTGCCCGCCTTGAGAGATGCCTGAATCAGGGCTTTCTGGGCGATCGGGAGCTCTTCCAGGTCCAGCTCGACGCCCAGGTCGCCGCGCGCGACCATCACGCCGTCGGACGCCGCGAGGATCTCGTCGAGGTTCTTGAGCGCCACCAGGCGCTCGATCTTCGACACGATCACCATCCCGGGCGCCAGGCGCCGGATGGTCTCGATGTCCTTGGCGGACCCGACGAACGAGAGCCCGAGCATGTCGACTCCCTCGCCGATGGCGAAGTCGATGAAGGCCCGGTCGTCCACCGTCGGAAGCTCGTACAGAACCGGCGAATCCGGCAAATGGACGCCTTTTCGGTCCCCTACCCGCCCGCCTCGGCGAACGACTCCCACGACGGCCTCGGCCTCGACTTCCTGGGCCAGGACCTCGACCTGTCCGTCCGCAAGAACGATGCGATGGCCCGGCTCGACAACCTGCAACAGGCCCTCGAGGTCGACCATCGATTCGCCGGGATTCGCCACGCCGGACCCGGGACGGACGCGGATCGTCTGTCCCTCCTGGAAGTCCGCCCAGCCGCCCTCGAAGAGGCCCGTACGCATCTTCGGGCCGGGCAAATCGCCGAGGATTCCGACCGGGATACGCCGCTCGCGAGACGCACGGCGCACCTTCTCGATGCGCCTGCGATGGTCCTCGAGGGTTCCGTGGCTGAAGTTCATCCGCGCCACGGTCATGCCCAGGTCGATCAGCTCGCCCACGCGATCCTCGGATGCAGGGCCGATCGTGGCGACGATCTTCGTATGGGGCGGACCGTCGTGCTCCACGGTCTCCCGGGCACGCTTGAACTGGCTCAGGAAATCAGTGCCCATGGCCGAGAGCCTACGTTCACGGGGGGCCCACCAAGCCGGATTATTCGCGATTCCTCGCCGGTCGAAGCGCGCCGGTAGCTGGGACGGAACGCACCGGTTCCGCCTCAGGTAGGGCACCCGGCCGGCGACGGGCCGGTCGGCAGGTTACGGGAATGCAAAGTTATCCCGCTAATGGGACCCCATTGGGGTGGAGTGTGATATCCCTGGAAGCAGGCGCGGGCCGGATAGCCCGGACCGTGCATCCTCTCCTCTCGAATCGCCCCCTCCTTCGAGCTTCGCACCATGTTTTCGCATTCGAGCCTCGGTAACCGGCGCGCTGCCCCCTCCGCAACGACGGCTGTTCTCTTCTTCGTCGTCGCGGCGCTTTTTTGCTTCGCCATCCTCCCCTGAGATAGCAAGCCGGCGTCAGGTCATCTGGATCATCGTCGGAATCTCCTGATACGCAGGAAATCGATCGAGTTTGAGCTTCGAGAAGACGAGCCGTCCATCGACGGTGATCTCGAAGGCTCCGCCGCCCGATTCCGTCAGCTTGACGTTTACGGCGTCGCCGCCCAGGGCACCTTGGAGTTCAGCGGTCAGACCGACCGCTTGGGGGAGATAGTTTCACTGGGCGCAGTATTCGATCTGGATTTCCATCAGGGCTCCGGGTTGGTTTATTTCTGGGCGGGGAAAGCGGGTCGCCACGCAAGGGGGTATAGCATCCCCCACGCCCTTATTTGGCGCTCGCGGCCGTATTCCGACTCGCTCCACAGAGCCCTGAGGCCAAAGGTTGGAGCCACGGGGTCGGTTGCCGTACTGGCCACATCGACTAGACTCTGTGTTCCTCGCTGAGGACCCGCAGCCCGCCCCGGCCCCTGACGCTCGGTTTCCGCGCCAAGCACCTCTGCCCTTCGCCCGGGCCCGGGTATCCGAGTGCCAAAGGTCCGACTGCGAGTGAAGAAGGACCCCCATCCCCAGGCCATCCCCAGGCTTACGTTACGCCAGTCGAGATCCGCATATGAGAAACGCGCTGTTCGCCACACTGCTACTCACCCTTACTTCGCCCGCGACCGCACAGGTCCACAGCGACGAGGGAGGCGCCTCGGTAAGACCGCCCTTCGAGTCCATGCTCGAAAACTGGCGCGCCGAAAACGGCGAGTCCTGGCGACTGGTCGTGGACGAGCAGGCGCGCTCCCTGGAGCTGCTTCACGGGGGCATGAGCGAAGGTCCCCTGGAGCCCCGTGACGATGCCGAATGGTTTGCCCAGGCGCGCCACTTCCTGGATCAGACCGTCGCGATGCACCGCGCGGCCCCGGGCACGCTCGTGGACGACAAGGTGGTGTTCCTGCCCCTTGGCCAGGGCAACACGACCGACAAGATGACCGTGCGCATGACCCAGGAAGTGGGCGGCGTGCCGGTCGAGGGGGCCTCGATCAACCTACTCTTCACGACCCGTGGCGAGTTGCTCTCGATCCACAACCGCAGCGCCGTGCGCGTCGAGGGACTGAACACCCAGCCGTCGATCACGCAGGCCGTCGCCGCAACTGCGGTCACGCGCCTGTTCCGGGCCGCGACGGGTGAGGTGCCGACCCAGGTCGAAGGCACGGAGCTGGTGATCAAGCGCCACACGGGCGCACGCGGATTCCAGGCGGACCTGGCCTGGCGCGTCGACGCGAGCGCACCCGGACCCGACTCGGAGCCGATCAGCTTCCGTTACTGGATCGACGCCCATGACGGTGCACTCATCGAGCGTGTGAGCCGCATCCACCACTTCGACGTCCAGGGCCGTATCACGACCCTGACCACCACCGGCACCTCCCCGGACACCGCGGCGAACCCGCCCTCCACGAAGCCGGTCCCGTTCATCGACGTGGTCAGCCCGACCGCCGGAACGGTCACGACAGACGCCGACGGCTACTTCAACTTCCCGGGCGTGAACAGCCCGATCTCGGTCACGCTGGCGTATTCGGGCCCGTTGAACGTCGTGGTCAACGACCCCTCCGCTGGCCCGGGCTACTCCGAGACCTTCGTGCAGCTCCCGGTCGGCCCGGTGACCCAGCTGGTGATGAACTCGAGCCAGGTTCCGCTCGAGACCGCCCAGGCGAACTCGTTGATCGGCAGCGACTTCTTGCGCGACTTCATCAAGACCACGATACCGACGGACACCTCGCTCGACTTCCAGGTCGTCTCCAACACGAACCTGGCCGCGGTCTGCAACGCGTTCTACAACGGCATCTCGGTCAACTTCTTTCCCGAGGGATCGGGCTGCGTGAACACGGCCTACTCGACGGTCATTGTGCACGAGCTCGGGCACTGGCTGAACGACATCTACGGCACCCACAACGGCTTCGACGGCATGGGTGAGGGCAACGCCGACGTGTTCGCCATGTACGCCTACGACGACCCGATCGTCGGGAAGGACTTCGCGGGTCCCGGCAACCACATCCGGAACGGGATGAACACCCGGCAGTTCTGCGGCGACGATGCACCGGCCTGTTATGGCGGCGTGCACGCGGACGGCGAGCCGTGGATGGGCGCGGCCTGGAAGGTGCGCCGCAACCTGAACACCACCCACGGTGACGCCGTGGGCGACATGATCTCCAGCTCCCTGTTCCTGGGCTGGATGAATGCCTACGACCAGCAGCGGATCCAGAGCATCATCGAAGCGCAGTGGCTGACCCTGGATGATGACGACGGCAACATCGACAACGGCACGCCCAACTACCTGGACATCGATGCGGGGTTCACGGAGCAGGGGTTCCCGGGCTTCGACCTCACCTGGGTCACTTTCCAGAACGTCACCGTTCAGGCGAATACCATCGACGAGGCCGGCCCCTACACGATCGACGCGCAGCTGGCCGCGACTTGTCACCCGCCCGTGACCGCAGCCTCGCTGACCTACAGCGTGGATACGGGCCCGGACGTTACGGTCCCGATGACGCGCATCGCCGGAAGCCTGTGGCGCGCTTCGATCCCCGGACAGATGGCCCCGAGCGAGGTTGCGTACCAGCTCTCGGCGACGGACGGCAACTCGGGCTCGAACCTCTTCCCGCCGCGTGACGACACGCTCGACTTCCGAGTCGGCATGATCACAGTCGCACACGCCACCAGTTTCGAAGCAGCCACCAACGAGGGCTGGTCCTCGGGCGCTCCGAGCGACACGGCCACCACTGGAATGTGGGAGCGCGAGGACCCGCTGGGCACCGGTGCCCAGCCCGAGAATGACCACACGCTGGACCCGGGCGACAATTGCTGGTTCACCCAGCAGGGTTCGGCCGGCGGCGGGCTCGGCGAGGCCGATGTGGACGGTGGCGCGACGACCTTGTTCTCGCCGATCTTCAGCATGCTGAACATGTTCGAGCCCTCGATCAGCTACTGGCGCTGGTATTCCAACAACACCGGCGCCTCGCCCAATGCGGACACGTTCCTCGTGGATGTCTCCAACGACGGAGGCCTGAGCTGGGCGAACGTCGAGACGATCGGGCCCACGGGACCCGGTACGAGCGGCGGCTGGCAGTACCACAAGTTCGCCCTGGGCGACTTCCTGCCGCCGACGGCGACGGTTCAGGTGCGCTACACGGCATCGGACCTGGGCAACGGATCCATCGTCGAGGCCTGCATCGACGACTTCGTGGCCGACGACCTGGGCCCGGTCACCTGCACAGCGCCCGTGCAGTACTGCACGAGTTCGCCCAACTCCGTGGGTAGCGGCGCGACCATCACGGCCATCGGGTCGCAGTCCGTCGCCAGCAACACCTTCGGACTGCGCATCAGCGGCGCACCGGCCAGCACCCTCGGGGTGGCCTTCTACGGCAGGATCCGGGCCAACGCCCCGTTCGGCGACGGCATCCGTTGTGTGCGCGGCAAGGTCTTCCGCCTGCCTCTCAGGACGACCAGCGCCAGCGGCTCCCACGACGAGCTGCTGGACCTGACCAATGCGCCCCACCCGAACTCGGTGATCACCGTGGGCTCGACCTGGAACTTCCAGTTCTGGTACGCGGATCCGACCGGCCCCGGCGGAACGGGCTCGAACGCCACCGACGGCCTCGAGGTCACGTTCTGCAACTGATCACGCCCCACATGGTCCGGGCCTGACGGTCCCGGCGCCAGCACAGGGAGCCGCGCGGTCCTCGGACCGCGCGGCTCCGCTCACATCCGTGGACCGGATCGATCGCTGGAATGGCCCTGCGCCCCCCCCAGTGCCCTGGGGGAAAATGAAGCCTGCGGGAACCGGGCAATCCCCCCGTCCGTCAGATAGATCACCTTCATTTATGCGCAATGTCGCGCATACTGGAGCATGGGCCAATCACCATGGCCCATGCGCCCCTTCCCAGGGGGGCGTCAGAACCAAGACCCCAAAGTCATCGGATCCCCAATATATGAATAACATCCTCTTGCCGAGCCTCGTGATTGCCGGAGCACTGAGTGCACCGGCCATGGCCCAGCGCATCGATGCGGACGGCCCCGGATCGGGTGCCCGTCTTCACCTGGACCTGGCCATGGACAGCTGGCGCCAGGCGAACGGCAGCAACTGGCGCTCGCGGGCAACGCGCACCAGCGGAAATCTGGAGATGCTCTACGGCGGCATGGCCGAGGCACCCTTCCGCCCGGAGCTCGACCAGGACTGGTTCCAGCTCGCGCGTCACTTCGTGCACGAGACCTACAGCATGCACCTGGTCGAGAGTGGCACCCTCGTGGACCACAAGGTCTTGATGCTGCCGCTGGGCCAGATCAACACGACCGACAAGATGAGCGTGCAGCTGCGCCAAGAAGTGAACGGCGTGCCGGTGATCAACGGATCCATCAACGCCATCTTCACCATGGGTGGTGAGCTGCTCGCGCTCCAGAACACGGGCGCCATGGTGCCCGCGAACACGAACACGACCCCGGCCGTATCGGCCAAGTCGGCCGAGCGCAATGCGACCGAGTGGTTCAGTCGCGCCCAGGCAGTCGACCCGGAGCGCACCGAGGCGGCTGAGCTGGCGTTCACGCGCACGAACGGCCTGGTGTCCCTCACCTGGCGCGTCGAGGTGCACGGTACGGACCATCGCATCGCGACCCTGTACATCATCAACGCCCAGACGGGCCAGCTGCAGGGCACCGAGAACCTGGTGCACCACTTTGACGTCGGCGGCACGGTCATGACCAACGCCACCCAGGGCACGCTGCCCGACACGGGCACGAACCCGCCGACTCAGGTCCCGCTGCCCCTGGCACGCGTGACCAGCTCGGCCGGCACGGTCTTCACGGACGCGGACGGCAACTTCAACTACCCCGGTGTCAACACGGCCCTGAACGTGACCGTCGAGTACGTCGGCCAGTTCTACGACGTGCGCAACAACGCGGGCGCTGACCACAGCGTCGTGACCACCGCCCAGCCGGCGCAGGCCAACATGATCCTGCTCAACCCGGGCCCCGCCGGCGGCGTCACTGGCGAGGCCAACGCCTACATGGGCTCCCACGCCACGCGTGAGATGATCAAGGCCGTCAACCCGGGCGACAACACTTCCGACTTCAATATCGTCGCCAACGTCAACCTGGCCTCGACCTGCAACGCCTTCTACAACGGCTCGTCCATCAACTTCTACCCCACCGGTGGAGGCTGCGTGAACACGTCCTACTCGACCGTGGTGGCGCACGAGCTCGGGCACTGGCTGAACGTCCTGTACGGCACCGGCAACGGTGGCGATGGCATTGGTGAGGGCAACGCGGACGTCTTCGCGATGTACACCTTCGACGCCCCCGTGGTCGGCAAGAACTTCTTCGGTCCCGGCAGCAACATCCGCACCGGCACGAACAACAGCCAGTACTGCGGTGATGGCAACGGCGGCTGCTACGGCGGCGTGCACGCGGACGGCGAGCCCTGGATGGGCGCGGCCTGGAAGGTCCGTCGCAATCTGAAGACCACGCACGGCGTCTCGATGGGCGGCATGGTTGCCGACAACATCTTCATGGGCTGGATGAACGGTTTCAACCAGACCACGATCGACTCGATCATCGAGACGCAGTGGCTGACGCTGGACGACGATGACGGAAACATCAACAACGGCACGCCGAACGCCAACGACATCGATGCTGGCTTCCGCGAGCAAGGTTTCCCGGGTATCAACCTGCTGTTCACCCTCGCTCAGCTTCCTGACACTCAGGACGACAGCAACCCGTTCACCGTCGACGCGACGGTTTCCTCGCTCATCGGTAACACGATCACGAGCGTGACCCTTTCGTACCGCGCGGGACCGGGTGCATTCCAGATGGCCGCCATGGCAAACCTTGGCGGCGACGACTGGCAAGGCACGATTCCCGCGCAGGCGGCACCGTCCTTCGTGGAGTACTACATCACCGCCACGGACAACGGCGGCCTGACCCAGTCCTTCCCCGGTGCCAACGCGCCGTTGAACTTCATCCTCGGTCAGGTCACGCCCGTGCTGGTGACAGACTTCGAACCGACGGGCAACAATGGCTGGACCGGCGGCGTCGGCGGCGACAACGCCACCACCGGAGTGTGGGTGCACGTCAACCCGCGTGGAACCGCAGCACAACCGGAGGACGACCACACCACTGGAGCCGGCATCAGAGCCTGGGTTACAGGACAGGGCACGGTCGGCGGTAGCCTGGGCGAGAACGATGTCGACGGCGGCACGACGACCCTGCTAAGCCCGGCCTTCGATGGCTCCGGGTCGACCTTCCTGATCGCCTCCTACTGGCGCTGGTACTCCAACAATACTGGAGCCGCCCCGAACGCGGACACGTTTGTCGTCGGGGTCTCCAATGATGGAGGATCGACATGGACCAATGTCGAGACCATTGGCCCTGGTGGCAACGAGTCGAACGGCGGCTGGATCAACCACAGCGTGGACCTGGCCACGATCATCGCGCCCACGGCCAACATGCGCCTTCGATTCCGGGCCTCGGACCTGGGTAGCGGCTCGATCGTCGAAGCCGGGATTGACGACATCGAGATCATCGACATCTCCTCCGGCGACCCCTGCCCCCCGCCGTCCAGCTACTGCATCGGCGGCCTCAACTCCGCTGGCACGACGGCCACCATCACGATGGCGGGCTCTCAGTTTGTGTCCGACAACAACGTGACGCTGCTCGTCGACCAGGCCCCGCCGGACAAGTTCGGCCTGTTCTTCTACGGCCAAAGCCAGGGGCAGGTTCCCTTCGGCGACGGCTTCCGCTGTGTCACCAACAGTATCTTCCGCCTGTACCCCCTGGCCCAGACGGACGGCGCCGGTCAACTATCGCGCGCGATAGACCTGACCAACCCGCCCCCGTCGGGCGGTCAGATCACCGGGGGCTCGGTCTGGAACTTCCAGTTCTGGTTCCGCGACGCCATGGGCCCCGGTGGTACCGGATTCAACCTGACGGACGCTGTGGAAGTGCCCTTCTGCAACTGACCTAGCGGGTCGACAATACGCCAGGCGGTCCCTCCCAGGGGCCGCCTGGCCCATTTAACAAGCGATGCCAGGCCCCAACGGGATGCAAGATCGGGCCCCGTATGCTATCTGATGGCGCTTGTCCGACCGTTTGAAGCGGCCCCCGAGCCGATTCTCACGAAATTTCCGGTATCAAGCCGGGTAGGACACGCAGTTCAACCGGGGCCCAACAAAGCGGCCCCTGATTCCGAGACGAGCCCCCCCAGCGGCGCGCCCAGCGCCTCCAACCGACCCAGACCCCAATGAAGAACAACACACTCCTGGCTCTCGGCGCTCTCGCCGCCTCCACCCTGCTGGCCTTCACTCTGCCGGAAGACACGGTCAGCTTCGCGCCCACGGAAGGTTCGTCGCTGACGAAGACGTTCGCGTCGGAGATGACCTTCAATCTCGATGACATGAACATGACCATGAACGGCGAGTCGCCGCCGATGATGCCCGAGATGGAAATGGAGATGACCCAGGAGATGACCCTCGTGGTCACCGACGAGTACGCGTCGCTCAAGGACGGTACGGTCGCCAAGCTCCTGCGCTCGTTCGAGACGATCGGTCAAGAGATCTCGGTCGAGACCAGCATGGAGATGATGGGCGAGACCCAGGAGACCAACCCGACCGGCTCCGGCGGCAGCGCCCTCGAGGGCACGACAGTGTCCTTCACCTGGAACGACGACGACGAGGAATACGAGCGCGCCTTCGAGGGTGACGGCGACGACGAGGAGCTGCTCGACGGCCTGACCGCGGACATGGACCTGCGTGCGCTCCTGCCCGAGGGCGATGTCTCCGAGGGCGACGAGTGGGACGTTGAGTTGGTTGCGCTGGTCGACATCCTGGCCCCCGGCGGCGACCTTGCGATCGACCTCGAGATGGACGGCGGTGGGGCCCAGATGGGCGGCCCGGACCCGCAGATGATGAGCAACATGCGCGAGCTGCTGGGCGACCTGCTCGAGGGCGACTTCAAGGCCACCTACTCGGGCACGCGCAAGGCCGACGGCCTTACGCTGGGTGTCATCTCGGTCACGATCGATATCGAGAGTGCGCGCGACATGAGCGAGTACATGTCGGAGTCGATGGACGAAGCGGACTCCCCCATTCCGATGGAGCTCGACCGTGCCGACGTGGAGTTCATGGTCGAAGCCGAGGGCGAATTGCTCTGGGACCTGGCCGCCGGCCACCTGCACTCATTCGACCTCAAGGGCGACGCGAGCATCACGATGGATATGGCCATGACCATGGACATGGGCGAGGAGATGAGCATGGAGATGAGCATGGAGATGTCCGGCACCATCGCGCAGTCCGTGCGCGTCACCTCCCTCGACTGAGGGCGACCCTGGCTCACGAGACACCGATCGGGATCGCGCCGGCTGCGCGGTCCCCATCGGCATATCCGGGCCTCACGAAGTCATGACCGACCTTCGTTACGCAGCAAGTCGACCGTTCCCGAGCTACGCCTTCCTGCCCGGGCGCGACGCGCATCCGACACGCGACCCGCTCGGCCACTCGTACAGCGAAGATCCGGAACCCGCGGCCGCGTACTTTCCGCCAGAGCAGTGGGCCGCGAACGAGGACTACCTGTTCGGAGTGGACCTCTACAACCACGGTTATCTGTGGGAGGCGCACGAGGCCTGGGAGGGTCTCTGGCATCAGGCCAAGCACGACGAGATGCAGGCCCAGCTACTGCAGGGCTTGATCCAGTGCGCAGCGGCCGCGCTCAAGATTCCGATGGAGCAGCCAGGCGGGTTGGTCAAGTTGAGCGAGAAGGGAACGGAGCGCCTGGAGCAGGTCGCGCGCGCGACCCGAGCACCCTACATGGGTCTCGACCTCTGGGACTTCATCGTGGAGTTCCGTAGCTTCGCGGGCGGTGCCGGAGCAGAGGTCGACGAGCGCCCACGATTGGTCCTCGAAAACGAGTCCTGACGCGCCGGCGTGATCAGCCAGCGAGCGCGCTGGCCTGGGACACGAGCGCGTCCAGCAGGGCCAGAATCCCGGCGCGCTGCCGTTCGAGGGGCAGGTGCTCGAAGGACGGAAGGTGCAGGAAGAGCGACGGGATGCGATCCCGATCGCCGATCTCCAGGGCGCGCCGGTACACGCACTCACACACGTAACCGCCAGCGTCGTCGGAGGTCTCGACCGGCCCCGCGGCCGCCAGGATGGTCTCCAGCGGGCCGAGGTCGAAGCGCGTGCCCATGCGCTCTGCGGTCCGCTCCCCGAGACTCTCGGCGTCCACGCCGTCGGCATCCGGCCGTCCAGGAGTCAGGCCACACTGCGCCCCGCGCTCGAGCCGGAAGCCCGCACCCGGATGGACGCCCGTGGCGAGGATGAGCGCGGGCTGCACGCGCTCGACCAGGGCCTCGAGCTCGCGCGGACCGCGCTCGAAACTGACCGGAATCAGCGCCCCGACGACGCGCCCATGGGCCAGCGCCTGCCCATCCAGCTGGCACGCCAGACGCCCGCTCGGGTTCTCCGCGACCTGCTCGAAGGCCCCGAATCCCGTCATCAACACATCCACCCGGTTCACACAGCAATTGTAGCCTCCGGGATGCCATTTTTGGCCCCCAGACACGCCCCAGAGACGTCCATGCCAGCGGCGTGAGCTGGACCCACAGGGCTCGGGTTGAGTCACGGAGAACGCGTCGTAAACTGTGCGCCCCATTTCCCGCGCACTGCACCCCCCCCCAACCGTCCCACTCGAAACTTCCGGCAATGCCCCGCAAAGACAAGGTACTCGTCGCCAACGGCCAAGGCTTCTGGGGAGACTCGATCCTCGGACCCGTACGCCTCGTGAACGAAGGACCGCTCGACTACCTCACGCTCGACTACCTGGCCGAGGTGACCATGAGCATCATGCAGAAGCTCAAGTCACGCAAACCCGACATGGGCTACGCGACCGACTTCGTCCAGCTCATCGATCGCATCTTGCCGCAGATCGTCGAGAAGGACATCCGCGTCGTGGCCAACGCCGGCGGCGTCAACCCGCATGCCTGCAAGGACGCCATCCTCAAGGTCATCAAGAAGCACGGCATCTCGGGCGTCAAGGTCGCCATCGTAGAGGGTGACGACATCCTCGAGGATCTCGACGACCTGATGTCGAAGGGCGAGAAGTTCTCGAACATGGACACGGGCGAGCCGCTCTCGACCGTGCGCGACAGCGTGACGAGTGCCAACGTCTACCTGGGCGCCTTCCCCATCGCGGAAGCCCTCGACCAGGGTGCACGCATCGTCATCACCGGCCGCGGAACAGATCCCGGTCTGGTACTCGGCCCGCTCATCCACGAGTTCGGCTGGGGCGTGGACGACCTCGATAAGCTCGCGTCAGGCACTGTCGCCGGGCACATCGTCGAGTGCGGCGCACAGTGCACGGGTGGCAACTACACAGACTGGCGCAAGATCCCGGACATGGCGCGCATCGGCTATCCGATCGTCGAGGCCAGTGCCGACGGCAGCTTCGTGGTCACGAAGCACGAGGGCACCGGCGGCCTGGTCGACGTCAGCACCGTCACGCATCAGCTGGCCTACGAGATGGGCGACCCGACGAACTACATCACGCCGGACGTGTGCGCCGATTTCACCAGCTTCAATCTCGAGCAGGTCGGCGAGAACCGTGTCGCGGTGACGGGCACCAAGGGCGCCCCCAGAACGCCGACCTACAAGGTCTCGCTCAGCTATCACGACGGCTGGAAGGCACTCGGTCAGCTGACCGTGTGCGGGCCCGATGCGCTGGCGAAGGCAGAGCTGTGCAGCGACATCGTCTGGGAGCGCCTGCAGAGTGACGGTTTCGAGTACGGAACCGAGGAGCGCCTGATCGAGTACGTGGGCGCCAACGTGTGCCACGAGGGCATCGAGGTCGAAGGCGCCGCGGAGCCGACCGAGGTGGTCCTGCGCCTGGGCACCAAGGGTCCGAACAAGGAGAAGGTCAATCGCTTCGGGATGGAGCTCGTACCTCTGGTCACGAGCGGTCCCCCGGGCGTCACGGGTTTTGCTGGTGGTCGCCCCAAGGCGACCGAGATCATCGGTTTCTGGCCCGCGCTCGTGCGTCAGGACCTGATCGAGACGCGTGTTTCGATCTACTCGGGAGACGACAACCATGCCTGAAGTCAAGCTGTCACGAATCGCATTCGCACGTTCCGGAGACAAGGGCGAGGGCTCGAACGTCGGACTCATCGCGCGCTCGGATGCGGCCTATGTCTTCCTCAAGGAGACGCTCGTACCCGACGTGGTCGCGGCGCACTTCTCCAAGATCAATCCGGGCGCGGTGAAGCGCTTCGAGGCGGACAACATGCGCGTGCTGAACTTCCTGCTGTCCAACAGTCTGGGCGGCGGCGGCTCGGCCTCGCTCAAGACGGACGCACAGGGCAAGACCCACGGGTTGGCCCTCCTGCGCATGCGGCTCGAGGTCCCCGACGCGGTACTCGACGCCACACCCGCGAGCTGAGTTCATGGACGTCGTCCTCGAACTACGCGAGAAGGCTCGCAGGCTACAGCGACGCATCGTCCTGCCCGAGTCGAACGACGAGAGGGTAGTGCGCGCCGCGGCCATGCTCGCGGCGGAGGGCCTCTGCCAGCCGGTGTTGCTCGAGATGCCCGGGATGGGCAGCGTGCCCGCGGGGGTCGAGTCCGTCCGCCCTGCGCGCCACCCGCGCCTGGACGAGTTCGCGACGAACCTGTTCGAGCGTCGCAAGGCACGTGGCATGACCCTCGCGGACGCGCGCGAGCGACTGCTGGACCCCATTTGGTTCGGAGCGGCCCTGGTCGCTTCCGGTGACTGCCAGGGCGGGGTGGCCGGGTCGCTGTCCTCGACGGCCAGCGTCCTGCGCGCCGGGCTGCAGATCATTGGACTTCAGCAGGGCAACGCGACGCTCTCGTCGTGCTTCCTCATGATCATGCCCGATCAGTCCTACACCTTCGCGGACTGCGGCGTCGTGCCGGACCCGACCGCGGAGCAGCTGGTCGACATCGCCTTGGCCTCCGCCGAGAGCCACCGGCGTTTGACGGGCGAGACGCCGCGTGTGGCGCTGCTCTCGTTCTCGACCAAAGGCTCGGCCGACCACCCGCGCGTGGACAAGATGCGCATCGCGACCGAGGCTCTGCGCCAGCGTGCGCCGGGCCTCTGCTGCGACGGCGAGCTACAGGTCGACGCGGCCATCGTGCCCGCCGTGGCCGAGAAGAAGTCCCCGCGCTCCCCGCTCGCGGGCCGCGCGAACGTGCTCGTCTTTCCCGACCTCGACTCGGGCAACATCGGCTACAAGCTCACGCAACGCTTGGCGGGTGCGCTCGCACTCGGCCCGCTGGTGCAGGGCCTGGAATCACCACTCATGGATCTGTCCCGTGGCTGTAGCTCCGAGGACATCGTCAACGTCGCCTGTATCGCCTCCATCCTGGCAAACTGATGCGCATCACACCCCTTCAGCTCTCCCTCGCTCTGCTCGCTCTGGGCAGCACGTCCTGCGGCTTGCTCTCCTCCTCGAACGTCGTCCCGGTCGACCGCGCCGAACGCACCACGCCCGCGGGCGTGCAGATTCACGACCTCACCCTGGGTACCGGAGCATTCGCGCAGAATGGCGACCGGGTCACGGTCGATTTCGTGGCGCGCCTCACGGACAGGAGCGAGATCGACTCGACCTACGACCGCGGTCAACCGGTCGAGTTCACGATCGGAGAGGCAACGATCGCAGGCTGGAACGAGGGCGTGGCCGGCATGCGGGTCGGAGGGCGTCGCAGCCTGGTCATCCCCGCGCACCTGGCCTTCGGCCAGGCGGGCATCCCGAACAGGGTGCCGGCCGGTGCGACGCTGCTTTACGAGATGGAGCTGCTCGCCATCGCGCCGAAATAGGGCCGGGGCACGGCGGATCGCCGCTGCAGCGCAAGCGGTCTCCTATTGGCAGAGCACATGACCGGCCATGGCACGACACCGAAAACAGGACGATGACGAGGGCCCCGAGTTCGAACTTGACCTTCATCAACTACGTGGACCTCAGGCTCTGCGGCGACTGGCCCAGGAGATGCACGCCTGGCGTGTTCGCGGGCTTCGGCGCGTCCTTATCATTACCGGCCGCGGCATTCGTAGCGATGCCGGCCCAGTGCTGGTGCCACTGGTCGAGCAATGGCTAAAAACCGAACAGGCACGCGACATCGGTGTCGTGAGCTGGAAATCCACACACGCTGGCGGCGCGTTTGACGTGCGCCTGAACTGGGACACAAGAGGATGATCCGACACAGACTGCTGATCCTGGCCCTTTGCCTGAGCGCCGCCTGCCGCAGCACCGAACCGGAGCTGTACGACATCTACCGCGGCACGCTCGAGGAGCTCGCGGGCGCCAAGGGCATGTCGACCGAGGCGCGTACGAATAACGCAAAGCGCCACAAGCGAGTGCGCAAGTGGCTTGCGGAGGGGCGCATCGTGAGCGCTCAGGATCACCTCTATGCCGCGGGCGCCCTGTCCACATCCGATGAGATGACAGACCTCGAGCTCGCGCGGGACCTGGCCACGCGCGCGGACGAGCTCGGTGAGTCCCTCGGCCGGGTGCTCGTGGCCGAGACGACCGACAAGATCCTCGTGCAACAGGGCCAGGAGCAGCGCTACGGGACCCAGCTCTACCTCGATCTGCCCACCAAGCTCTGGCACATGTACCCCTTCGACCCGATGACCACGGAAGGGGAGCGCACGCGCATGGGGCTGCCCTCGCTGGCCGAGATGTTGCGCCGCGTGGAGGAGCGCAACCAGCAATCCGACGTCACGAACGCGGTCATCGATGCCATCGGGGACCGGCCCGAACAGGACCAGTAGCCCCAGGAGGACCCCATGCAACGTGTGCTGGAACCCGAAGTGATGGACACCGCCGAGGAGGCGGATGGCTATGACGAGATGGACCACTCGGCGCCGAACGCGGCCTTCGTCGAGCGACTGATGAGCCTGGGTGCGCGCGGGCGCATGCTCGATATCGGCACCGGCCCCGGGCATATTCCGTTGCTCGTGTGTGCACAGACGCCGGATGCGCACGTGCTCGGCGTCGATCTCGCCGACCACATGCTGCGTCACGCGGAGCGCCACAGGAACGCGTCGCCGTTCAAGGAGCGGGTGGAGTTCCAGCTGGCAGACGCCAAGGGGCTGCCCTTCCCGGACGCGAGCTTCGACACGGTCTACAGCAACACGATCCTGCATCACATTCCGGATCCACGCCCCTTCCTGGAGGATGCCTGGCGCGTCCTGAAGCCGGACGGCACGCTGCTCATCCGTGACCTCTACCGCCCGCCGACACCCGAGCGCGCGCTGGAGCTGGTCGAGCTGCACGCGTCCGACGCGACGCCCTACCAGCAGGAGCTCTTCCGCGCGAGCCTGTGCGCTGCGCTCACACCCGAAGAGCTGCGCGAACTCGCCCAGAGCGCTGGACTGACCGGTGCCCAGGTGGTCGTGGACACGGACCGGCACATGTCCTTGCAATTCGCGAACGCGAGCGTCGAGGGCTGATGAACGCGAGCCTCAACCCGGTCCAGCCCGACGACATTGCGCTCGTGCTCGGGGGAGGCGGAGCGCGCTCCGCGTACCAGGTCGGGGTCCTGCGCTCCCTGGCACGCCACCATCCTGAGTGTGCCCTGCCAATCCTGACCGGTGTATCCGCCGGCGCGATCAACGCGGCGCATCTCGCCAATGCCACAGGTACGTTGACCGAGCGCGTCGATGACCTCACGGGCCTCTGGCGTAGCCTCGAGTTCGAGGGCGTGTTCGAGACCAAGGGTTCGCCGCTGCTATGGCAGGTGATCCAGGCCGGCTGGCGCCTGACGCTCGGCCGTGGCCGCGCTCCACGCCGGCTCGGAATGCTCGACACGCGCCCCCTGCGCGAGACACTGATGCGCGGTCTCGGGACTGTCGACGGAGAGCTGCCCGGCATCTCGAAGAACCTGGCCGCGGGCGTGCTCAAGGCCGTGGCCCTGACGGCGACGCGCTATGCGACCGGGCAGACCACGACCTTCTTCGCCGGTGCTGACATCCACGAGTGGGAGCGCCCGCAGCGCACCAGCCAGCGCTGCAACTTGACCGTCGAGCACATCATGGCATCCGCGGCGCTGCCGCTCGTGTTCCCGGCGGTCGGCATCGATGGCGTCTACTACGGCGACGGCGGCGTGCGGCTGACCGCGCCCCTCGCGCCGGCCCTGCACCTGGGCGCACAGCGAGTTTTGGCCATCTCGACACGCTACGGGCGTTCCGCCGAGGATGCGGGCGAGCTGATGTTCGAGGGCCCGCCTTCGCCCGCGCAGGTCATCGGCGTGCTCTTCAACGCCATCTTCCTGGACCTCATGGACCAGGACGCGCTTCAGCTCGAACGCATCAATCGCCTGCTCCACAGCATGCCGCCCGCGGAGCGCGAGGGCCTACGCGAGGTCAAGCTGCTCGTCCTGCGCCCCTCGAGCGACCTGGCCAAGCTCGCCAACGAGATGGAGCCGCGCCTGCCCCCCATGTTCCGCTACCTGACCCGGCGCCTGGGAACCCGGCAGTCCAAGAGCCAGGATTTCCTCTCCACCGTGATGTTTCACAATGATTACGTCCACCGCCTGATCGAGGTTGGCGAGGCGGACGGGGACGCTCGAGCGGACGAGATCGCGGCCTTCCTGAGTCACTGAAGATCAGGCTGGCGCGGCCCGTCGATGGACCCGAGAATACGGGGCCACGAGCCGCTGCAACCGAGCGCGGCCACGCCTCCGAAAGGCCCTCTGCCTCCCGCCATGTACCTCCCGATTCTCCCCACACTCGTCACCGGCCTGCTCGGCTGGGTCGCAGCCGCCGCACCGTCGGCGCCCGCCCCCCAGAAACCCGCGCCTGCTGGAGCAGCCGCCGACCCCGCCCAGGTGGACGAAGCCCGCGACCGCCGCACCCACCCGGCCCCCATCCTGGACCAGCGCAAGCTGCGCCAGGCCATGTCGCGTCTGGCCAGTCAACACGCGGACATCGTCAGCGTGCTGAACGTCGGCGAGTCGCGCACGGGCAGCAAGATCGAGGCGCTGCGCATCGCAGCGGGTGAGATCGAGCAGGGACGCCCGGCCATCCTGGTCGTTGCCAACCTGGACGGGCCGCTGCTGCACACGAGCGCGATCGCCCTCGCGCACGCACAGTCGCTGGTCGACAACTACGGCACCGACGAACGCACCACGGCGCTGATCGACACGACAACGATCTACATCATCCCACGTGCCAACCCGGATGCGGCCGAAGGCTACTTCGCATCGCCGCGGCTGGAGATACAGGCCACGGGGTACGGCGTCGACGATGACCGTGACGGACGCTCCGGCGAGGACGGTCCGGAGGATATCAACGGCAACGACCTCGTCGGCCAGATGCGCATCCCGGACCCGGACGGAACCTGGATCGAGGATCCGACCGATACACGCGCCCTGATCGAGGCCGAGGTGACCAAGGGCCAGCGCGGCCGCTGGAAGCTCGTGCGCGAAGGTCGTGACCATGATGCCGATGGCGAGGCCTGCGAGGACCCGCGCCTGGACGCGTGGGTCAACCGCAATTTCGCGAGCGACTGGGAGGAGCATTCCGCCCAGGCCGGCCAGTTCCCGACCGACGAGCCCGAAGTACGCGGCCTGTGCGAGTTCGTCCTGAGCCGCAATGACATCCAGCTGGTCGTGGTGTACGGCGAACTGCACAACATGGGCGGCAAACTCAAGACGGTAAAGGACGACGCCAAGGCAACGGACCGCATCCCCGCGGCCGGCCTGCGCGAGTCCGACGCGGAGTACATCGAAGAGCTCGGTGAGCTCTACCGCAAGGTCACGGACAACGAAGCGGCCAGCAGCTCCGAGAGCGCGGGCACATTCCAGCGCTGGTGCTATGCCCATCGCGGCCTGCTCTGTGTCGAGATCGCGCCCTGGAGCATGCCGCTCGACACCAAGGACGACGAGTCCGAGGACGCTGGCGAGTCGGCCGAAACGGCTGCGGACGAGAGTCAGGACGCCGAGAAGCCCGAATCGGACGCGAAGGACGAGGACGAGCCCGAACCCTCGGACGACGCCAAACGGCTCAAGTGGATCGATGCCGAGGGTGAAGCCGAGTCCTGGCGGCACCTGGGCTGGACGCCCTACGAACACCCCGAACTGGGGCCCGTCGAGCTCGGTGGCTTCGCGCCTTTTGGCAAGTCGGACCCGCCCGAGGCCGTGCGCACGGAGCTCGCCGAGCACGAGCTTGAGTTCCTCTTGCAGCTCGGACAGAAGCTGGCGATGGTCGCCATCACCGACGCTCACGCCAAGCCCCTCGGCGGCGGACTGCTCGAGGTGGAAGCCACCATCGAGAACAGCGGCTTCCTGCCCTTGCTATCGACCTGGGGCAAGCGTACGCGCTCGACGCGGCCGGCACTCGTCGTCCTGCACCTGCCCAAGGGCGCCCAGCTGCTGGCAGGTGCACGCACGACCCAGCTCAGCGACCTCGACGGCTCGGGTGGGCACAAGAAACTACGCTGGCTCGTTCGTGGAGCCAACGCCGCCGCCATCGGCATTCACGTTGAAACGGATCACGCCGGCGCGACGCGCGCCATCCCGGAGGTGCAGAGATGATCTCGACCATCGTTACGAATGCTCTGATCGCCGTAATGCCGCTGCAGGCCCCAGGCAACCAGGCCCCGGCTGGGCACGCTGGCGGCGAGCACGCGGGAACGCCCAACGGCAACGTCCCGCAGGTGGAGATCCCCTGGAACCGGCTCTACGACTACCCGGAGATCTACGCTCACCTGGACAGGTTGACCGCGCAGTGGCCGGAGTTCTTCAGTTCCGAAGTCATCGGCCTCTCGATCGAGAGCCGGGAGCTGCGCGTGTACACCCTGCACAATCCGAAGACGGGTGCCGCAGCGGACAAGCCCGCCATGTGGATCGATGCCAACGTGCACGGCAACGAGGTGCAGGGAGCGGAGGTCGTGCTCTACGCCGCGTCCTACCTGCTCGAGAACTACGGGACGAACGAGCGCATCACCGAGCTGGTCGACGGCACCACGTTCTACCTGTTGCCGATGGTCAATCCCGACGGCCGCGCGAACTGGTTCAACCAGGCGCATAGCGCACACTCGTCGCGCACCGGCTATCGACCGATCGACAACGATCACGATGGAGACGTCGACGAGGACGGACCGGACGACCTGGACGGCGACGGACACATCGTCCAGATGCGCAAGTACGTGCCCGGTGAAGGCACGTACCGCGAGAACCGTGACGACCCTCGCATTCTCGAGCGCGTCCCGACGAACGACAAGGGTATCCGCGGCGACTGGGTGCTCCTGGGCTCGGAGGGCATCGACAACGACGATGACGGGCGCGTCAACGAGGACGGCGCTGGTGGCTACGACATGAACCGCGCCTGGCCCTCATCGTGGCAGCCGGACCACGTGCAGCGCGGCGCCGGCCCCTACCCGCTGTACTGGCCCGAGACGCGCCATATCGCGCGCTTCATCTACGATCACCCGAACATCGGCGCGGTCCAGTCGTTCCACAATGCGGGCGGCATGATCCTGCGCGGCCCGGGCACGAAGAGCTTCGGCGAGTACCTCTCGGCCGACAAGCGTGTGTACGACGAGCTGGGCGCGGACGGCGAGCGCATGCTGCCCTTCTATCGCTACATGATCATCTGGAAGGATCTGTACACGGTCTTCGGCGGCTTCGTCACCTGGACCTACGAGGGCCTGGGCATCATCTCCTTCACCAACGAGCTGTGGGCGAGCGACAGGCTGCAACCGGACGGCGAGGCCGAGGGCTCCCGTAGCGAACGGCGCATGGCCTTTGACGACGACCTGCTGATGGGCGGAGGCTACATCGACTGGCACGCCTTCGATCATCCGCTGTACGGCGAGATCGAGCTGGGCGGCTTCAAGAAGGACGTCGGCCGCGTTCCGCCCTCCTTCCTGATCGAGGAGATGCTGCACCGCAACACCCTCTTCTGCATCAAGCACGCAGAGGCCCTGCCGCTGGTCACGGTCGAGAGCGTCGAGGTCACGGATCTGGGCGACGGCGTGCACGCGATCGACGCCCTGTTCCGCAACGAGCACCTGATCCCGACGCGCACGGCACGCGCGGCCGAGGTCAAGCTGGAGCAGCCGGACGTGTTCGAGATCGTCGGCTCGAACCTGCGCGTACTCGCCGGTGGCTTCCGGACGGACCGTTTCCGCCCCGAGCGCCTCGACATGGCCGAGCACCAGCCCGAGCGCCTGCTGCGCGAAGCGGGCATCTCCGGCCGCAGCACCGTGCGCGTGCGCTGGTTCGTGCGCGGCTCGGGCAAGGCCGAGATCCGCTGGAGCGGCCAAAAAGGCCTGGATGTCAGCGAGACGGTCCAGATTCCCTGACCCCCACTCCGATAGACTGTCCTGCCACTTCCGAACCGCCTGCCACGACCCGCGATGACAAAGATCTCCTGCAGCAACTGCGTCCATTATCGAACTGCGCCCTACGAGGCGCCTGCGACCGGTTGCTGGCACAACGACAACCTGGCCGTGAAGCAGAAGCCCGCATACCTCGATCAGCAGCAATCGCCCGGCGACCAGCGTGTCATCAACCTGCGTGGCGACTGCCAGCAGCACGAGGCCAGGCCCAAGCGTCGTTCCCTGCTCGATCGACTGCGCGCCCTGGGCGCCGCCTGAGGCCCGCGCCAGCAGCGTGAGTCGAGAGGCCGGGGATCAGAAGCCCCAGGTCCATGCCGCGCGCACGGAGAAGTCCGGTCCCGTGGCAGCCACGAGATCCTCGTGGAATGACAGCATCAATCGGGAACGAGCACCGACATCGAACGCTGCGCCTAGCCCGAGATCGAGGATCTCGCGGTTGATCTCTTCCAGTTCGATGTCACGGGTATAGGGCGTCGTCAGGAACACCTGCGCCAGCAGCGAGCAGCGATTCGACCAGCGGAATTCGGTACCCGCCTGAAGCTGCGCAAAGTCGCGGATGTCGATACCGACGGCGCCAAATGAATCCGGCGCATCGGGCAGGATCACATCCGCAGCGGCCGTCCAGGTCCAGCGCCCGCTCGTCTTCTCGAGCAACACACCGGCGCCCCAATCGACCCCGCCACTGCCGAAGCCTGCTTGCTCCGATCCCGTCGGAAGCTCGACAGCCGCGCGCAGGGAGACAGCCGGCCGCCAGGTCAGGGGATCCTCTTCGGCGATGGACACCGTCGCGACCACGGGCGTGTCCGTGAGACCGAGCCGATCCTCCTCGACTCCGAAGACCGACTCCCCGTCCCGGGTGATCTGCATGGAGTAGCTGTCGCTGGGCGCCTCGCTGCGCCCACCGTCCGGCAGCACGAAGAACCCGTGATAGCGCTCCAGCGTGGAGTCCAGGAAACCACTCGTCGTGTAGAGCAGACCGAGCTCGACCTCCAGGTCGACGCCATCCGCCAGCCCGTGTCGCAGTTTGATGGAGCTGCGAGAGAGCTCACCATCGAAATCGACCCGGTCATCCCCCGCCGAGTTCGCCTCGTAGATCGAGCTGTAGGTCGACTGCACCCCCACTCCGGTCGTGCCGGCCGCCTGGGTGTGGGCGCGCCGCGGCCGCATGGCGAGAAAGGTCAGCCCCAGGGGGTGCTGGGGCCGCCCCGCCAGGGGGCCACGCACGATGGGCTGCGGATTGGGGCTCAGGCATCCGCCGAGCACCAATAGGACTCCGCAGAGGGGGTAGCGCCGGTCCACGGCCCTTCTGTTCGTCTCCGTCAAACCCATGGGCCCCGCGTGCGCAGGGTACCTGGAGCGCCCCCACGGAGCCTGGGTCTTCCCCATCGAACATGCCCTGTCGCCCGCTCCAGGCCCGGACCGCCCAATTGCAACTTGGTATGAATCGTGTTCAATCGGCCGCTCTTCGCGCCGTTTCACGGGATCCGCTCAAGAGCTCGATGGGCCGAAAGCGATAGCCAGGGTCCGAGCCGATTCGCGGCAAACGCCCCCCCCAACTTCCGACCGATGACAGAAACGACCGATCTCTTGGTGGCGCACATCGCGCACCCGACCTCCTCGCCCTCCGCACTGGCGCAGGCCCTCGACCAGCTGTCGGCGGAGGTACGTCACTTCTGTGATCCGAGCGAGACGCTGAACCAGCTTCCGCTGAGCGCCGAGGTCGTGTTTCTGGTCGAACGATCCGCCCTCACCGGCGGCGGCATGATGTGGCTGATCCTGCTGGCCGAAGCGCGCCGCGGACCGATCGTCCTGATCGAGGATGAACGCGACCGGGATCCCGGCGCGGCCCTGCGCGCGGGCGTGCAGAGCGTCGTCTTTGCCGCCGACTTCCACAGCGCGATCGCGGTCGAGAACCTCGTCGTCGACGCCTTCGATCACTTCGAACGGCGCGCCACGAACCGCACCGTACGCTGGGACGGTGTACTCCCCAACCGGTCCTCCGCCACCCGTTCGCGAGCAGGCACCGTCGACCCCACCGAGCTACGCGCCTACCTGCGCGACTCGATGAATGAGTTTCGAACCCCGTTGACCGCTGTCGTTGAGTTCGCGTCGCTACTGGGTGACGGCCTCGCCGGCCCGTTGAACGAGAAGCAGAGCGACTACACCAGCTACATCCTCGAAGCCTGCGCCGAGCTACTCGAGCTGCACGGCGACTTCAGGCAGTCCGCGGGCCTGCGCCTCGGGGGCAACCCGGAGCGCGTCGAGTCCTTCGGCCTGATCCACGCCATCGAGGAAGCTCTCATCGGGGTGCGCACCACGCGCGTTACCTTTCGCATCGATGCGAATGACGAGGCCGTGCGAGTCAAGTGCGAGCGCAATGCACTGGTCATGGTCGTGGCCCGCCTGGCCCAGCGCGCGGCGAAGTGCTCGACACGCGACAGCGAGATCGTCATCCGCATGCGGGCCGTCGCGGGCGTGAAGGTGGAGGTCGCCGTGATCGACAACGGCCCCGTGCCGACCGAGGGTGATATCCGCCTACTGGACGAGGGCACCGTGCGCAGCGGGGACCTCAGCAAGAGCGTGACCCAGGTCTTCGGTATCGGCATCGAGCTTGCACGCGCCGTCCTGTTGCGTCAGGGAACCCCGCTTGAGCTCAGCGCGACCGCCGACTGCCGAGGCCAGCTGGCCTTCTCACTTCCGATCGTCGCCGCCTGAGGGAGCGCCCGTCCCGCCTGCTGCCGAGATCGGCACGACGAAGTCCTGACGCCGATACAGGCACTCCCCGCTCTCGCTCTCGCAGACGAAGTACAGGGCGTATCCACGGACCTTTGCGGGACCCTGCCAGCCCTCGGGCGGAGTCACCTCGAAATCGAGACGGCGCACCTCGCGCGAGGTGGGCACGTCCGGCACCGGGAGCTCGAACAGGTTGCGTTCGATGCGCCAGCCCTGCGGGACCGCAACCCAGATCACGGTCGGGCCGGCCTCGTTGGTCCAGTGCACCTGCGCCAAGGGGTCCGGCCGCAGCGCCAGGTGCACGCGCGCACTGGGACGCTGACGCACGCGCGCCCCTGCACTCGCCGTGTGCACGGCAGCGGCAGCATCGATGGCCACCAGCTTCCCGCCGTCCAGATCGATGAGCCGCTCGGGGTCCGGCGCCTGGCGCCCGTCCTTGCGCGTCGGATACTCCTTGCTCGGCTGTGCGATCTCGGCACCACTGAGTGGCACGCGCAGCTGCACGGGCTCGACGCCGCGGGCACTCACCTCGCGCTGTGCGCGCTCGATCCAGTCGTAGAAAGGGTAGGGCTTGTCGAGCCGCGGTCCGTACTGCTGGATGCGACGGCGCCAGATGTACTGGTTCGGATCCCGCTGCAGGGCCGCGCTCCAGAGGTCCAGGGCGCTCTGGAAATCCGACCCACGTGCGTGCTGCGAGTCATAGCGCATGCGATAGGCCACACCCGCACGGAAGAGTAGCGAGGGATCCGCCGCCTGGTGATCGAGCCCGGCAGCCTCGAGATCGCGAATGACCCCGTCCAGAGCACCCGCTCCATTCCAAAGGAGCCTTGCGTACGCGGACTCCACGCCCGTGTCAGCAGCCCCGAGACCGAGCAGCGCCTTCGTGACGGACGCCACGGGCGCAGTTCCCTGCTCTGGCTCGAACGGGGCCGCCAGGAACTCGCCGATGAGCTCGTCCTCGATGCGCCTCGGGTCCAGACGTGCCTTGCGGATCACACCAAACTCGTCCACAGCAAAGACGCCCGGCACGGCGCTCGCGCCTGTGAGGTTCAGAGGATCCCAGAGGATCGGCCATTCGAAACCCTGCCACTGGGCGAACAGGCGGCAGCGCTGCGGGTGCTGCTCCTGGGTGATGCCGATCACGAGCAGATCTTCCGCCTGGCGCAGTTCTTCAGTGGCCGCGTGCCAGACCGGCACGTGCTGGCGGCAGCCTGCTCACCAGGACGCGAACTCGATCAGCAGCAGGCGCTGGCCCCTGAAACTCGAGAGCCGCACGGTCCCGGAACCATCCAGCTTCGGTAGCTCGACATCGGGAAAGAAATCGCCAACGCCGTGCCCGACGTTCTGGCCCAGGGCCGAGACGCAAGGCAGGAAGACGGCCATTGCCAGCGCCAGTGTCGATCGCGTGATCCGGTGCAGGATGGCCATGTCGGTAAGTGCGAGCTATTGCCCGAACCGGTCGGAGTACATGTCTTCGTTGAAACCCACCAGCCAGGTCTTGCCGGTGCGGACTGTCGGTGCGCGCAGGTTGCCGGTCGGGCCCAGGACAGCCGCCACGAATTCGGGGTCGGTCGCCGAGCTCTGCTTGAGATCGAAGGTGAGCACGCGCTTGCCCTTGCCGACCGAAACCTTCGAGGCCTGCTCGAACAGCTCGCTCAGAGCATCCTCGCCGAAGCGCTGCTTGGTCGCGTTGACCGTCTCACGGACGGTGACGTCCCGCGCCTCGAGAAAGGCGTCGGATCGCTTGCAGCTGGTTCAGCCCTTGCGGTGGTAGTACCAGTCGATGCGCTTGGCCATGTGCTCTGAATCCTCGTCGCCTCTGGATGGATGGACTGACGCGCCGCGCGTGGCGCCGTGCCGCAGACTAACAGTCACAGCGACACTCTGAAGCAGATCTCAGTTCGAACTTGTGGGCCTGCGCGAGGATGACGCAAGGGCCGAGCCCCACGAACCCTGGAATCACTCGGCCTGGATCAGTTTTGCCCAGTACTCGTCCGCGTGGACACCGAACTCACCTGGAGTCTTGCCCCACGTCTTGCGCGTGTCATTCAGGAACGACTTGTAGAACAGCAGCAGGCGTCCGTCCTGGATCAGGAAGGACCTGGGGTCGATCTCGACCTTGCTGCCCTTCGCGACCGCATACGCACACCACCCGCCGTAGGCGGGTTCGTATTTCCCTGGAGTGCTCTTGAACAGCTCCAGGTTCTCCGCCGTGGCAAACCGGTACGTCACGCCGCGCTCGAGCAGGGAGTGCTCGGGCTTGCCCCTCTGTGGTTTCGACGCACCGCCCTCGAAATAGGAGACCGGGTCGTAGCCGGCGATGGCGAGCCCATCCCGGTCGACGTTCTGCTGCTCGAGATCAGGGCGCACGCCCTGGCTGCCCTGCGCGACGATCGCTACGGGTGCGCTGCCACACCCGATGAGCGGCGAGGCAAGGACGGTGGCTGCCAGGGCGAGAACGGTGGACGTGAGGTTCATTGGGGCTCTCGCGGGACGGCGCATGGGGTCTGGGGCGCCGAAAACGGTATCACGCGCTCGCGCCATCGACGCTCTCGGCCAGGCCCGAGTGCACCTGGTAAGCGAACGGAAGCGCGGACGCCACTTCGGCCTCCAGCCGGCGCAGACGCCCGTGCGCCTCGGCCACGATCTCGGCAGGAAACGCCTCGCGCGCCAGGCGCAGGAACAGGCCCTGGTGTGCCGCCTCGCTGGGAAGCAGGTCGCGGTACAGCTGCGCCAGCCCCTCATCCCTGAGCCCTGTCGCCAGCAGGTGGAAGCGTTCGAGGCTACGCGCCTCGATCAGCGCAGCCGTCAGCAAGCGTTCGAGTAATGGGTCGACGCTCATGCGTCGTGCTTGCTTGAGCAACCCGTCCGCATACGGGCTCTTGAGCTGCTTGCCCAGGGTGCCGCCGCGCTCCACGAGCAGGTCCACCACGCGCGTGAAGTGCTCCATCTCCTCCTGCGCGACGGCAGAGAGGTCACGCAGCATGTTCGTACGGCCCGGATTCTTGGCGATCAACGCCTGGGCCGATGCGGCCGCTTTCAGCTCGCAGTGTGCGTGGTCCGAGAGCAGCGCGATCGGATCGACGGCGACGCGCTCGACCCACTCCGGGGGCGTCATGTAGTCGAGAGGAAACAACTACTCGCTACCCGCACCCGGTTTCCACAATACGTCGGCGCGCCCACCGTCGTTGGTCACGCGCGCGAGCACGAACAACAGGTCCGAGAGTCGATTGAGGTAGCGCACGACCTCCGGGTTGACCTCCTCGCCCTCCACGGTGGCCAGCTCGCACGCGATGCGCTCCGCACGTCGACAGACCGTCCGGCCCAGGTGCAGCCACGCGGACGCCTGCGTGCCGCCCGGCAGGATGAACGAATTCAAGGGCTCGAGCAGCTCGTTGATCTCATCGATCTGCCGTTCCAGACGCTCCGTGTACGCGGACCCGAGACGCATCTTGGCGCCCGCCTCCCCGGGCACGCACAGGTCCGAACCGACGTCGAAGAGGTCGTTCTGGATCGCCAGCAGCCATTCGTCGTAGGGCTTCTCAACCCCGTGCGCGAGGGCGAGCCCGATCACGCTCGAGGCTTCGTCAACGGTCCCGTAGGACGCGATGCGCAGATGGTGCTTCGGAAGCCGAGAACCGTCGCCCAGGGAGGTCAGTCCCTCGTCTCCGGTCTTGGTGTAGATACGCGATAGATGAACCATGGATGATCGAGTGAGCGGGATGCGGGTCGGTACAGAGAATGCGCTGCCCTCCCTGCTCGTGCCAGAGGATAGCGACGTTCAGTCCTCGCCTTCGGTCTGTTTCCTGCGCTGGGCGCGCTCGAGGGCATCCTTGCGACGCCCGTCGCGGCGATTGGGCTCCAGCCCCAGGTCGGTCGGGGTCATGGTCGAGCCGAGCGCGCGCAGCATCAGGTGCCACGCCCGCGCGTCCCGATTCTCGAGCGGGACGCGCGAGAACACGCGCTCGATCGAAGCAGTGATGTCCTCCGCGGCAGAATCCGTCAACGCCACCTGGCCCGCGAAGACCTGCTTGAGGCGCGCCTT
>JBLHKW010000021.1:0-42424 GCA_047618565.1 Planctomycetota bacterium | reverse complement strand
CGCCTTTGCCCCGTCACCGCCGGCGTCGGTAGCACCCTTTGGGTGCCGACGCCGGGGGTGGCGGGGCAAAGGCGGAGACGGGCCCGATTTTTGCTCCAGATCCCGAGGCAGAGGAAGCCCATGACCCAGAACCAACAACCCAATCACCCAATCAC
Source organism: Planctomycetota bacterium (assembly GCA_047618565.1). Taxonomy (GTDB): domain Bacteria; phylum Planctomycetota; class UBA1135; order UBA1135; genus JBLHKW01. The sequence goes on along the minus strand of JBLHKW010000021.1, from coordinate 42,269 downwards.
CCAATCCGAATCCGAATCCGAATCCCCTCCAACTCCCTCAGATAATGACCCATCGCATAATCCAGCCAACGGCACGTGCCGAGCGGTGTCCTCTCCTTCGTCAGGTATCCGATATGTCCCCCATGCCTCTCGACATGCACATGCACTTGATCTGACACTTCCGCTCCCAACAGCGACCCGGGCGGTACGAACGGGTCGTCGTGGCTGCTGAGGATGATCGTTGGAACGGTTATCCGGCCCAGGTGTTTGTGTGTGGAGCAGCGCTCGTAGTAATCCGCGGCGTCGGCGAAGCCTGATTGGGGTGCAGTGAACAGCTCGTCTACCGTGTGCAGCGTCGCCAGCGCGGGGATATGCACTGCGTGCTCGAGCAGGCCGGCCTCGACGCGCTCTCGGATAGCGCGGCGGCACTGGTGCACGAAGCGTAGGTCGTAGATTCTGTTGAGGCCGGTGGAGATCCGTTCTGAAGCCAACGCCAGGTCGATCGGCGGGTTCACCGCGATCCCGGCATCGGGCAGCGGACCACTCCCCTGGGCTAGTTGCAGTAGCAGTGCGTTGCCGCTGAGGGAGAAGCCGATGACGATGCGGCGTGGATGACGGAGACGGTCGTCCGCGTACTCCAGCGCGCGGGCCAGGTCGTCGCTGCGGCCGGAGTGGTAGGCGCCGCTGGCCAGGCCGGTGCCCTCGCCGCAGCCGCGGTGGTTGACGGCGAGGACGGAGTAGCCTCGGGCCAGGCAGACGGCGGCGATGCGTTCCATGTAGTCGGAGCTGCTCGAGCCGCCCAGGCCGTGGAAGAGCAGGACGATGGTCTCCTTGGCCGGGGAGGGGACGTAGTGGGCGCGCAGGCTGTCGGTGTCAGAGACCTTGATCGTGTGCGGCTCGACGTCCTTTGCTCCGCCGGCGAGACGTTTGCCACGGGACGGCAGCACATGTCCGAGGATCGTTTGCGCGTGGCCGCCTTTGGCCCAGAACGGGGGTCGGCACGGGATGGGGCGGGCGAGTTCCACGCTCCGCGTATGTCAGCGTGTCGCGAGTCGCGGTGCGAGGGTCGGCAGCAGGCTTGCCAGCGATTGGCCGTCGTGGTCGCGCGCCTGTAGCAAGGCTCGCAGGCTGTCGCCTGTCACGCTGGAGTCCGCTCCATCGATCTCGGCGAAGGCGGCCAGGGCCATGATGCGGTACACGACTGCGGAGTGTGGCTGGCTCGCGAGGGCCAGCATGCGTGCGTAACGTTGCGCGCGCGTGCAGTCGGTACCGGGCGGGATGCCCACCTCTGAGAGGGCCAGGTCGAGCAGGTCCGCGAGGGCGGAGAGGTAGGCGAGATCGACTGTCGCGGGCATCGAGATCGGGGTCGGTTCAGAGACGTCACCGACGCCGGCTTCTTCCCTCAAGGTGCTCAGCAGGTCATCGCCGATCTGTTGCATGGCCCGTCCGAGATCGCCCGTGACCGAGCGCCGTAGCTCGGCGACTTGCGTCTTGCGCGCGATGTCCCAGACGATCAGCTCCAGCCATGACTGGCCCAGATCGCGGTAGCTGTGACAGCTCACGAGGTAGTCGGACTCCTCTGCCTCGCAGGCTGCGCGCATCTCGTCGAAGCTGTAGCGGCTGACCTGCTGCAGCAGGCCTTGCTGATCGTCGTAGGGCAGCGAGCAGTCCGCCCTGGCCTCGGTCCTCGACGAGAGCAGCTCGGTCAGGAACAGGGGCAGCATGGCGACCTGCAGCGCGCGCTCCGATTCTGCGTGGCGCTCGGTCGGGTCGAGGCTCGATGCGGCGTCCGATGCTGCGAAACAGGTCACGCGCGCAGATGCCGGATGCTTGACCGGTAGGAGGGCGAGCGCTTCCCGCAGCAGGCGGCCCCAGAGGGGTCCTCGGTAGGAGAATGCGCGCAGTTCGCCCGTCGGCTTGTCGCCCGTGACGGCCCGTTGCCGGCGCGCCGGACGGGGCGGCGCGGCGTGCCCCGGAGCGAACTCCAGGACCAGCTGCCCGTCGGCGTCCGTCTCGGCTTGCTCTTCGGGATCGAGGGAGGTCTCGATCTCGTCGACGTTGTGAGCGAGTAACGGCAGCTCGCGCTCCAGCAGGTCGTCGATGATCGCACGACCCTCCTTGAGTCCTACAAAGATGCGGTTCACATCGGGGTCGGGCTCGGGCGCGGAACGCTCCAGGTCGCTCAGCTCGCGTGCGATCGCGACCAGGTCGTCGATACGACCCGCGTCGGCCAGCGCGTACGCAACGCCGTGTGTCGCTTCGTCGTTGCCACCGGAGCGGGCGATGGCCGAGCGGAAGCAGTTCACGGCGATCGCGTCCTCGCCACGGACCAGCGCCAGGCGACCGAGTTCCAGCTGCGCTCGCCACGCGCCGGACTCCCCGGTGATGTCGACCAGGCACGCCTCGACGGCCTCGCCATCCGGAGGGCCTTCGAGTTTCCTGTTTCCGTTGCCAAGGGTGCCGAACGGGGCGTGCGCCGAGGGTCTGCGGTGGAGCTCGCACCAGCGCGCCAGGGTGCCCTTGTCGTTCGGATCGAGGGCCAGTGAGCGCCGCAGGAGCTTGCGTGCCGGGCCCGGTGCACCGGAGGCCGTGTACAACTGAGAGAGGGTGGCGAGGACCCTGGCCGAGCCACCGGACGCCTCGATGTGATTCTCGAGCTCCCGCTTGGCGCCATCCACGTCGTTCGCGCGCTGGAGGACGCGCGCGAGCAAGCAGGCGCATGAGCCGCTGGTGGGGCGCAGGGCCGTGAGGCGTGTGGCCGCGAGCAGGGCCGTGTGGTCGAGTCCGTCTTCGGCGGACAGTTCGGCCAGCATGCGTAGACGGTCCGGGTTGTCCCAGGCCGCCGCCACTTCGGCCGGCATCACGTCCTCGCGCCACTCACCTGGCTCGAACCGGATGCGCGTGCCGTCCGTCTCGAAGAGCTGGACGCGGCTCGCTGCGGAGGGGCGCTGGCTCGTCTCGGAGGTGCTCGTCATGCGGGTACGCAGGCTTCCAGGCAGCGCGCAGTCAGGATTGCGCGGGCGTGTTCCTCCAGGGGAAGCAGCGGGGCACGGACCGCATCGCTGCACTTTCCGAGGATCGAGAGGGCAGCCTTGACCGGGATCGGATTGGTGGCGATCGAGAGCGCGCGCACCATCGGCAGCACGACGCGCTCGATTTCATCCGCGCGCCTGGGGGATCCGTCCGGTCGCAGGGCGCGCAGCCATTCGCTGAGCGCTTCGGGAAGGATGTTCCCGACCACGTTGATGGCACCCACGGCGCCGCAGTGCGTGAACTCCGCAATGAGTGAGTCCTCACCGCAGAAGACCGCCAGGCCACTGTCGCGACATACGGCGCGCGCCCGCTGGCGGGACGTGGTCGCCTCCTTGATGGCCACCACGTTCTCATGTCGCCGGCCGATCTCGCGCGCCCAGGTGGGCAGCAGGTCGACTCCCGTCCGGCCAGGCACGTTGTACAGGACTACCGGCAGCTTCGTCGCTTCCGCCACCGCACCGAAATGGTGCGCGAGCCCACGCTCGTCGGGACGGTTGTAATAGGGGGTGACCACCAGCAGCGCATCGGCTCCGGCATCCGCCGCCGCGCGTGTGTTGGCGACGCTACTGCGCGTGTCGTTCGTCCCGACCCCGGCCACCACGGGCACGCGTCCGTTCGCGGCCTCGATTGCGGTCTCCAGCAGTGCGTTGCGCTCCTGGGCGGAAAGAGTGCAGCTCTCGCCGGTCGTTCCATTCACCACGAGGCCGTCGGTTCCGCGCTCTATCTGCTCCTCGACCATCCGCCGATAGGCGTCCAGGTCCAGCGCGCCGTGGTGGGCGGGGAGGGGCAGGAACGGGGCTGGCAATGCGACGAGGCTGCCGCGCAGGGGGCACTTCATGGTGTCGCCGGCCATGCGCTCAACGGAACACGGTGCGCATCTCGCCGATCGCCTGCGCCACGCCCACCATCAGGCCGCGTGCAACGATGGCGAATCCGATATTGAGCTCTTCCACGTTGGGTAAGTGGGCCACCGGACCCACGTTCTTGTAGTCGAGACCGTGGCCGGCGTTTACCCGCAGGCCTGCCTTCTGGGCGTAGCTCGCCGCCGATTGCAAGCGCTCGAGTTCCCGCCGTCGGTCCACATCCGCGGTGTTCGCGTAGCGCCCGGTGTGCAGTTCGATGAAGGTCGCCCCTGTTTCGGCGGCGGCGTCGATCTGGTCGAAATCCGGGTCGATGAAGAGGCTGACCTGCGCACCGCTCTTCGCGAGTTCCGGTACGAGCTCGATCAAGCGCCCCTTATCCTTCTTCACGTCCAGACCGCCCTCGGTCGTGATTTCCTTGCGATTCTCCGGAACGACGCAGAACGCATCGGCTCCACTCTCGATCGCGAAACCCACGATCTCATCCGCTAGGGAGATCTCCAGGTTCAGGAGTGTCTTGATCGACTCTCGCAGTCGCACGACATCGTCGTCCTGGATATGCCTCCGGTCGGCGCGCAGGTGGCAGGTGATTCCCTGGACGCCGGCGCGCTCTGCGGCGAGCGCCCACTCGACGGGATCCGGGAACGCCTCCATGCGCGCCTGGCGGAGCGTGGCGACGTGATCGATGTTGACGTGCAGGCGGGGCCTCATTCTGGGCGAGTCTAGGCGTGGGCAAGGGGAGGCCCAGGTTCTGGTCGCAGCGCGCTTGTAAAGTATTACAGGGTAGTAGGTTACGGTATTGCGTTGAGTGCTCGCGCCGGAGCTTCCGCCCCGCTTGCAGGGCGCTGAGGGGTCCTGCCGATCTGCGGCCTGGCTCGATTCTCGCGCGGCACCGTGATGCGCGCCGCGCTCGGGTGCCGTAGCCTGCGCCCGTGCGCATTCTCGCTGGAACGTATTCCGGTCGGCGTCTCGTCTCCCCGCCCGACCGCGGCACGCGTCCCATGCTGGCGCGTGTGCGCGAATCCCTGTTTGCCATCCTCGGTGACGTGGTCGAGGATGCGGCCGTACTGGACCTGTTTTCGGGCACGGGCAGTCTCGGGCTGGAGGCCCTGAGCCGCGGCGCGGCCTACGTGCGCTTCTTCGAACGCGACCGTCGTGCGTCCGGAAGGCTGGCCGAGAACATTGCGATTCTGGATGTGGGCGACTGCACCAAGATCGTCCGTGGCGATGCACTCAATGCCGCACGCTGGGCGGGCTCTCCCCGACAGGAAGACGGAGAGACCGGTGCGCCCGGACCCTGGGCACAGATCGCGCTGCTCGATCCCCCTTATCCGCTGTTCGACGATTCCAAGGGACGCGCAACCTTGATCGAGGCCCTGGGCGCGATCGTGACCGACATCCTTACACCGGGTGGTGTACTCGTGTTGCACACCCATCCGCGCGTTCGGCTCGAGGAGGATCTCCCGCAGGACGTCTGGAAGGATCGGCGTGTCTACGGAAACACCGCGTTGTGGTTCCTCTGGAAGCCCTCGGCCGAGGAAGCCGCCGACGCAGGGCAAGCGGCGGATGCCGCAGACGACGACCAGGACGCTGCTCAATGAAGCTGCGCGGTCGCTTGTTGCTGCACGGTGAGCTGGTGGTCGGCGAGCTGTCCCTGGTCGGAGACCGCATCGGGACCATCGAGCGAACGATCGCAGAGGTCGCGGACCCATCCGCGCTGCCCGTGATCGCTCCCGGCCTGATCGACCTGCACATCCACGGATTCGGCGGATGCGATCCGCTCGATGATCTGGCGGGAATGGCGCGTTCCCTGGCGCGTGCGGGCACCACCGCATTTCAGCCGACGTTGTTCCCGCGCGATCCGGAGCGGCTGGGTCAAGACGTCGTTGCCGTCGATCGACAGGCGCAGGCCGCTGCCGGGCAGTCCGGGCTGGCGCGTTCCATGGGAGTCCACCTCGAGGGGCCGTTTCTGAATCCACGGGCGGCCGGCGCGATTCCCGTCGCGGATCTCGCGACGCCGTCGGTGGACAGCTTGCGCGCCATTCTCGGGTCCCCGTCCGGGTCCGGGCGTGGGGTCCAGCGCATGACGATCGCGCCGGAACTGACCGGCAGCCCTGATCTCGTCGAGGAGCTCCTGCGCTGCGGTGTTCGGGTCTCGCTGGGGCACTCGCGAACGACGGCGCGCGATGCACGCTCCGCTCTGGCGCGCGGGGCGACGGGCGTGACCCATCTCTTCAACGCGATGGGCCCATTGCATCACCGCGAGGTCGGCCTGGCCGGCGTGGCCCTGACGGACGCCGCCGCGTTCGCCGAGATCATCGGTGACCTGACCCACGTCGGGCGGGATGCGATCGACCTGGCGCTGACCGCACGCGGGCCAGCCGGGTTGTGCCTGGTGAGCGATGCCCTCAAGGGCGCCGGGACCGGGTGCGATGTCTTCCACTGGCATGGCCGGGATCACGTCGTGCAGGGAAACACCGCGTACTACCCGGCGCAGGAGGAGGGCGGCAGTCTGCAGCTCGCCGGTAGCGCTTGCTCCCAGCTCGAGATGGTGCGCACCTTGACGGCGGGCGGTGTCGTGGGGCTCGCGGATGCACTCGCGATGGCTTCGGCCACTCCGGCGCGCGCGCTCGGCCTCGAGGGCGAGATCGGTGTCCTCGCCAGCGGAGCGCGCGCGGACCTGATCGTGCTGAAGGGCGACCAGCTCGATCTGGCCGAGGTCTGGGTCGCCGGCCAGCGCTGTCTCCCGGACTGAGCTCCGCAGCGGCCCCCCCCCCCCGATCCCCGCGCGCAGCTTGCTTGCTCCGGCCGGTCAACTCCGCCAGGCTTCCTGCCGATAGACCCTGGAGCCCCCGACCATGACCCCGCTACCCATCTTCCTGGCCCTCTCGGCCACATTCGGCGCGTTCCCTCCCGTCGGTGCTGTCGGGGCTCTCCCTGCCGCATCCGTCGAGCCGGAGCTGGGCACCGTTGCGTACGAGCTGCTGGCCGAGCAACCCGGGTCGTACCTGGGGCGCGAGCTGCGCCTCGTCATGCAGTTCCATTCGCTCGAAGAGTCCTGGAACCCCTTCCTGACGCGCTTCTCGCCTACGGAATTCATCGCCGCGCGGGGCTGGACCGATGCCCAGTTGCCGTGGGTGCGGTCCGAGTTCGAACGAACCCCCGTGCGCGTCTTCGCGTCGCGCCGCGCCGATGTACTCACACGCTTCTTCGGACTGGGCCAGCGCCATGAACGCATCGCGTTGACATGCGTGGTGCGCGAGGTCTTCGCCGGCCAGCCCTGGATCGAGGTCCTCGCGGCCGAGGTCCTGCAGGAGTCGATTCCGGAGGGCAGTGTCTTGCACGCCATCCGCGCCCTGGACTTCGAGCAGAAACGCGCCTTCGGTCTGGCCCTGGGCGAGCTCGAGCGCGCCCGTGCGGCGCCCTTGCCGAAGCATGCGACCCTGGCGCTGGCAGAGATCGAAGAGCGCTGCCGCAGGGCGCGCTCCGGGCAGTAGCGGCGCGGGCTGTTCGAATCGGGATAGTCGTGTCGTGAAGTCGGCCACGCGCGACGAAGGCGGGTTATAGTCACCGCGATGCCTGATCGAGATCGAACTCCACGCGCCCGCTGGCCATGGATCACCGCCCTGACGCTGATTCCGCTGGGTGTCTTCCTGTATCGCAACGGAGCCGAGCAGCGCCTGTCCCCGGAACAGCTGCTGCCGCCCAGCGCCGAGCGCGCCGCCAATGCGCGCGCCGTCATCTCTGCCCCGCCCGGGGCCGGTGTCGATCCCGCAGTGCAGCAGGCTCGGCGTGGACGCGAGCTCTATGAACAGTGGCGCTATGGCGAGGCGCGCGAGGCGCTCGAACTGGCCCTGGAGCTCGATCCGGAGCAGGCCAGCGTCTACTGCGACCTGGGCCTGGTCGAGTTGCGCCAGCCCGGTGACATCCTGCGCTCCGTTGCGCTCTTCGAGCGAGCCATGGAACTCGATCCCGAGGACGGGCGCTTCCCGCTCGGTCTGGCGGGCGCCCTCACGGCGCAGATCATGAACGCCGGGAGCCTGCTCAAGGGAGCCATGCGCCTCCCGCGTATCAAGGAACTCCTGCTGTCGTCGGTGGAGCTGGCTCCCGACGACCTGGACTCGCGCAAGGCGCTGTTCCATTTCTATCTGCTCGTGCCCGGGTTCATGGGCGGGGGCGCGGAGGATGCGGAGGAACAGGCGCGCGAGCTGGGGCGCATCGATCCTGTCGAGGGCCTCATTGCTCGGGGGACTATCGAGCATCACGCGAAGCGTCACGAGCAGGCTGAAACGCTGTACCGACAGGCCGTCGCCGAGCGCTCCGACTACGGACCCGCGAGTCAGGCACTCGGCCTCTTCCTTATCGGCCGCGAGCGATTCGACGACGCCACCGAGGCCTTCGAACGTCGCGCGCGCATCGATGCGTCCGATCCCGAAGCCCACGACAGCCTGGGGTCCTGTTACCTCAAGGCGGGTCGCCACACGCTTGCGGCGGCCAGCTTCCGTCGCGCCCTCGAGCTCAATCCGGACTCGCTTGGCGCGCGCGTGCACCTGGCCGCGTGCCTGGATGATATGGGTGACGAGACCGGAGCCGAGGGCCTGTACCGAGCGGTTTGCTCGCGGGTTGAAGAGGGCCCCTGGGCTGACCAGGCGCGCGATTGGCTCGACGAGCACGGCGGCTAGCCAGTTGTTGATCGCGTGCTTCGCTGACCAGGGGGCACAGGGTCTACCTTGCTGTGGTGCCCGGAATTTTGCCCGGGTTCGGCGGAGGCCATTCCAGGGCGCTGTGGGCCGATTGCTGGGGGGGTGGACCGGATTTCGGGCTCTCGGGCCATGCAAGACGGGTCCGGGGTCGACGCTGGCGACGGTTACGGGGTAACCTGTCAGGCTTGGCCATCCGGCTTCAAGGTCCAGATATGTCCCTCCGTGAACCCCTTCGTTTCGAGCCACTCGCCTTTAACAAGGTCTGGGGCGGCGATCGCCTTCGGCGCTTTCTGAGCGAACCCGATGCGGCCGAAGGGCCGATCGGTGAGGTCTGGCAGCTGTCGGATCGCGACGGCGCGAGCTCGATCGTCGTGGGAGGTGGTTTCGAGGGACGCTCCCTGCGCGGGCTGATGATGTCCGAGAAGGACGCCATACTCGGTAGCGCCCACGCCAACGCCAGCGGGTACTTCCCTCTACTGGTCAAGCTGCTGGACTCGGGCGATAGCCTTTCGGTTCAGGTGCATCCGGACCGCAAGGCGGCGCGCGCCATCGGGTGCGGCGCCCTGGCAAAGAGCGAGGCGTGGTACGTCCTGAGTACCGAACCTGGTAGCCAGATCCACCTTGGCTTGAAGCCCGACGTGGACGCGACCACGTTTGCCGAACATGCTGCGTCTCCGGACGTCGTCGACCTGCTCGAGGTCTATCCGGTGCGCGCCGGCCAGTTCATCAACGTGCCGGCCGGGACCGTGCACGCCATCGGCCCGGGGATCACGCTGGCCGAGATTCAGCAAAACTCGGACACCACCTACCGCATGTTCGACTGGGGGCGCGTCGGGTTGAACGGAAAGCCGCGCGATATCCAGCTCGAGGATGCGTTGAGGTCGATCGACTACGGGCAGGAACTTGCCGGACCGGTCGACGCATTGTCGGCGCAGGGACGACTGCTCGAGAGCGACGCGTTCAGCATCGATCTCGTACTGAAAGACACCGACGACTTGGCCGAGGGTAGCGCGGCCGTTCTCGTCGTGCTCGAAGGTCGTGGACAGCTCGACTGGGAGGATGCGCCCGCATCCCGCTCGGTAGAAGCGGGTCAGACCTGGTTGCTACCGGCCGATCTCGGCCGTCGTTCGATTCGCGGGGCTAGCAAGATATTCCGTGCGCTGCTCGTGCAGCCTGGAAGGGAAGACAGTGATGAGTGATTCAAATAGACGAAGGTCGCGATCGACCACCGGGCGCCAGTCCGGCAAGGGCAGGACAGCGTACCCGGCGAGCTCCTCGTCGGCGCGCGAGGAGAAGGCCACCAGCCAGGATGGTTCCGTACGCCTGAACAAGTACGTCGCCGACCATGGTGTGGCCTCCCGTCGTGCCTGCGACGAGCTGATCCAGGCGGGCAAGGTGATGGTCGATGGCGAGCCCGTGACGCGGCTCGGCACGAAGATCCTGCCGCACGAACAGCGGGTCGAGATCGATGGCTACATCCTGCGCCCGGAGAACGCCCAGCGCCGCTACTACCTGCTCAACAAGCCGGCGGGTGTGCTGTGTACGAACGAGCGGCGCGAGACGCGGCCGCGCGCGATCGATCTGATCACGGCCCGGGAAAAGGGCCGCATCTACACGGTCGGGAGACTGGACGAGGAGAGCAAGGGCCTGATCCTGCTCACCAACGACGGGGAATTTTCCCAGCGTGTGGCCCATCCGCGCTACGGCGTGCCCAAGACCTACAGCGTCAAGATTCGCGGCGAGATATCCGAGGACGCGGTTCAGAAGATCCGGGAAGGTGTGCACCTGTCCGAGGGGCGCACCGGTGGAGCGCGCATCATCGTGCGCAGGCGTGGGCGCGATTACTCCTCCCTGGACGTCACGCTGCTCGAGGGCATGAACCGTGAGGTGCGTCGCGTGTTCGCGCGCGTGGGCCACAAGGTCATCGATCTCAAGCGCATCTCGATCGGGCCGCTGACCGTGCGCGGGCTGCGCATCGGCAGCTGGCGTGCGCTGACCCGTGCCGAGGTCGAGTCGTTGCTCGCGGGCGAGACGGGACCCGAGCAGCTGCCGAGCGAGGAACGTGCCAAGACGGACGATTCTACCCACGGCACTCCGGCGCGCGTGCGTTCGAGCCAGGGGCGCGGGCGCACCTACGGGCACATGACGCGCGCTGACCGCACGGGCCGACCCGGTCGCTCACGCGGTCCGAGCCGCTCGGGGCAGCCTGGAGGGAAGCGCCTCGGGCGCGGTCAGTGAGCGTTTCGACCGATGGCGCAATGCCCGTGATCGCGGGCGCGCAGATCCACGAGCATCGACTCAAGAACGGCCTGCGGGTCCTGATATTGGAGCGCCACCTCGACCCGATCGTGGCCGTGATGGTCTATTACGGTGTCGGCGCGCGGGACGAGCAGGAGTACGAGGCGGGCCTGTCGCATTTCCTTGAGCACATGATGTTCAAGGGCAGCGCGAACTTCGCGAAGGGCGAGGTCGACCGGCGCGTGACCGCGCTGGGCGGCTCGATCAACGCGTTCACGACGCCGGACCACACGGCCTACTGGTTCGAGCTGGCCTCGGATCGCTGGGAGCTGGCGCTGGAGATCGAGGCCGATCGCATGGCGAACCTCTCCCTGGACGAGGCCGAGTTTGACTCGGAGCGCGCCGTCGTCCTCGAGGAACTCTCGATGGGCGAGGACGATCCCTGGCGCAAACTGACGCACCAGGTTCAGGAGGTGATGTTTGCGCGCCACCCGTACCGACGTCCCGTGATCGGATACGCGGATGTGCTCGAGCGCCTGACGGTCGCGGACATGCGCGACTTCTACGGTCGTTTCTACGGCCCGGACAACGCGACCCTGGTGCTCAGCGGCGCGGTCGACCCGAAGTCGGCCCTGAAGCTGGTTCGCAAGCACTTCGGCTCGATCCCACGGCGCTCGGTATCGGATGCGCGCGAGCCCCTGCGGCCGCAGATGGAGGAGCCTACGGGCGAGCGGCGCCTGACGACCACCTGGGACGACCCGGCGGCGCGCCTCTGCATGGCCTGGCCAACGGCGGCCTTCACGACCCCTGACGACTTCACCTTGGATCTGGTGGCGGGCGTGCTGTCGAGCGGCCGACTCTCACGTCTGTACCGCCGCATCGTTCTCGAGCGCGGCCTGGCCACGAGTATCTCGGCCAGCAACGACACACGCGTCGACGGCGGATCGTTCTGGATCTATGCGCAATGCGTGCAGGGCGTGGCTCCGGAGGAACTCGAGCGAGCGATCGACGAGGAACTCGGGCTGATGCGCAGCGAGCGCGTTGGAGCCAAGGAACTCACGCGTGCCAAGAAGTCCCTGGCTGCTGCGGTGGCCTACGAGGGTGAGACCGTGACCGATCTGGCGGAGGACATCGGGTCCTTTGCTGTGGATGCGGACTGGCCCGTGGCGCTCGAGCGCACCGAGCGACGCAATCGCGTGACGGCGGCTGTCCTGCGCACCTGCGTGCAGCGCTACTTGACTCCGCAGCGGCGTGTCGTCGGCTGGAGCTTGCCGCAAGCGGAGGCGTCTCGATGAGCGCGCATGTGAAGCGTACGGGGAAGCCCCGCCGCGCAAACAAGGCCGATATTCCGGCAATCAGCTTCGAGCGCGAACGGTTCGAGCTTTCCTGTGGAGCGATCCTGCTCGTGTCCCGCCGCGCCGGTGCACCCGTGTTCTCGGTGCGTGCTCAGATTCGAGGCGGCGCATCGCGCGATCCCGAGGGGGCCGAGGGTACGTCGTTTCTGACCGGCCGCTTCGTGGATCAAGGCACCGCTGACCACACTGAAGAGGACATGGCCGACCTGCTGGAGCCGGTCGCGGGGGAGATCGCGGGCGATGCCAACGGTGTGGCCGGGTCCGTTGCTGGGGATGCCTGGAAGCTGCTACTGGGCTTGCTGTCCGAGGCGCTGGTGCGGCCCGCGTACCCCAAGAACAAGATCGCCCAGCAGAAGGGCCGCCTGCTCAGCCAGCTGAAGGTGGAGCAGGATGATCCGCGTGTGCAGGGCACGCGCAACTTCCGGCGGCTGATCTACGGTGACCACTGGCTCGGACGCGCGGCCTACGGCACTTTCGAGAGCGTCTCGGGTATCGAGGTCAAGCACCTGCGCAAGCACCACGCACGGCACTGGACGGCCCGGCGCTGCATCATCGCCGTCTGCGGCGACGTCGAGCCCGAGCGCGTGCGCGCATTGCTGGAGAAGCTCCTGAAGGACTGGGCCCCGGGTACCTACTTCGATCCGGAGCCTCCGACCTTTCCGTCACTCGGAAAGCGCGCGGCAGCCTTTCGAGCGCAGCGCAAGCAGGTGCACGTGTTCCTCGGGCACCTGGGAATCAAGAGGAGCCATCCGGATTACGCGGCGTTGACCGTCATGGATCACGTGCTCGGTGCTGGCCCGGGATTCACCAACCGTGTCTCGCGCAAGTTGCGCGACGAGCAAGGCCTGGCCTACAGCGTGTACTCCGATATCCACTCATCCGCGGGCGTCCTGCCCGGCACCTTCGTGGCCTACATCGGTACGTCACCTGAGAACGTGGGTACGGCCGTGGCCGGGATCCTGCGCGAGGTGCGACTCATGCAGGAGAAGCGCGTGCCCCTGCCTGAGTTGACCGTTGCCAAGGACTACCTTGTCGGTTCCTTCGTGCTCGGATTCGAGCGCTCGGGTCGGCGAGCGAGCTACATGATCGCCGAGGAGATCCACAAGCTCCCGGCCGACAACCTGCTGACACTCCCGCGGAAATTCGCCGCCGTGACTGCGGACGACGTCCTGCGCGTTGCGCGCGAGAACCTCCATCCGGATGCTTGCTGCCTCTCGACCGCGGGGCCGACGCCCAAGCGCGAGCTACGCTCGATGCTCGACAGCTAGCCCAATCTATTCATGACCACGCGGACGAAATACCACGAACGGCCGGCTTCGCCTCGCGGCTCATGAATAGACCGGGCTAGCTCGGGCTATTGCGCGAGATCCAGGCCTTGACCTGCTCCTCGAGCACGTCGAGCGGTACGGGACCCATGGTCAGGATCAGGTCATGGAATGCGCGCAGGTCGAACTCCTCGCCGAGTACGTTCTGAGCCCGTGAACGCAGGGCCTGGATCTTCAGCATCCCGATCTTGTAGGCGGTCGCCTGGCCGGGCATGACGATGTAGCGCTCGATGGCCTTGACGCAGTCCGCTTCCGGGTTCGGGGTGTTCGCGAGCAGGTAGTCGATGGCTTCCTGGCGCGTCCAGCGCATGCGGTGGATGCCCGTGTCGACGACCAGCCTGCATGCGCGCCACAGCTCCATCGCGAGCCGCCCGAAATCCGAGTAGGGGTCCTGGTAGAGGCCGATCTCCTTCGGGACGTACTCGGTGTAGAGCGCCCAACCCTCGCTGTAGGCGGTGTACGAGGCGTGGCGCCGGAAACGCGGCAGGTCCTCGAGCTCGGTCGCGATCGAGATCTGCATGTGGTGACCCGGGATGGCCTCGTGGTAAGCCAGTGCTTCCATCTGGTAGTTCGGCATGCTGGCCATGTCGAACAGGTTGGCGTAGTAGACGCCCGGGCGCGATCCGTCCGGAGTTCCGCGCTCGTAGAAGGCCTTGCCCGCGGATTGCTCCCGATAGGCCTCGACCGCACGTACCACGAGCGGCGCTTCGGGGATCGTGATGAACAGCTCATCGAGTCGCCCGCGCATCACACCCACGATCTCCGTCGCGCGCTCCAGGTAGGCCCGGCGACCGGCGTCCGTGTTCGGGTAGTAGAAGCGCTCGTCACTGCGTAGAAACGTGAAGAACTCCTGCAGCGTGCCCTCGTGGTCGAGATCCTCGCAGATCTGGCGCATCTCCTCGTGGATTCGCCGCACCTCGTCCAGTCCGAGGTCGTGCAGGTTGCGCGGATCGATGGTGGTGGTCGTCGCGCGGCGCAGAGCATAGGCGTAGAACTTGTCGCCGTTCGGATGCTTCCAGGCGCCGTCGCGGTCGTCGGCGAGCTTGGCCTGGCGCTCGAGGGTATCGATCAGCTTGCGATAGGCCGGGCCGACGGAACGGGTCAGTGCCCGGCGCGCTTCGCGCTCGAGTCGTTGGGCGATCTCCGGTGTCAGGTCGATCCTGGATAGCTTCGAGCGGAAGTCGCCGAGCAGGGTGCAGTCGCGATCCGTGTCCTCGAACGGCCGGCCCTTCAGCAGGTTCTCGCAGTCCACGATGACCATCGGAAACACGAAATGCGGCGGCAGGATGCCGAGCTTCTCGCGCAGCTCCAGGCTCCGGATGAGCTCGTCGAACCGCCCGGTGAATCCCTTCAATCGAAGGATGTAGGCCTGCGCGTCCGGGATCGTGGCAATACGGTGGATGTTGATCAGGAACGCCGGCGTCTCCGAATGGACTCCGTGCATCTGGTTGACCGGGTAGTCGTGCAGACGCCATTCGTGCTGTGCGATCTCGCGTCCCAGCTGTGATTCGAACAGACGGTGGTCGAGCTGGGCGGCGCTGGACAGCTGCTGGAAACGGAATCCGCGCAGGCGCTTGCGGTCCTGCTGGGCAATTTCGTAGGCCTCGAGCGCGGCCTGTTCCGAGATGTCATCCCAGCGACCGGGCCGCTGTTCGATGCCCAGTCGACTCTGCCGCTCTGGGCTGCGGTCGAGCCGGGTCTGGAAGGCCTCCTCGAGGAACACGGCCAGGCGCTGATCCTCGTCAAGCTGGATGTGCGGGTTGTAGCGCGGTTCAAAGAGACCGCAGGAGGTGGAGAGTGCAGCGATCAGGACTCCACCCAGCCAGGCCAGGCTCATGCGCGCGCTCGGGTCGAGGGTCCGCTGGAGACGGTGCTGGAGCATCGCAGAGAGTATAGGCCCAGGTCCCCGGCCGGATGCGCGCTTCGGGTCGCGAATCTGTTAGGCTTTACGGGGAACCCAGGCTGGAGCTAGACGGTGGAAAACAACCCCAACTCGGACAACGTTACTCAGGACATTCGCATCCAGGCCGCCGCTCAGTTCTTGCCGAGCGAGTCGGATCCGGACGAGGATCGTTACCTGTTCGTCTACCGCATCCGCATCGTGAACGAAGGTTCGCGTCGCGTGAAACTCCTCTCGCGCCACTGGATCATCCTCGACGCCCACAAGCAGCGCGACGAGGTGGTCGGCGAGGGCGTCGTCGGCAAGCAGCCCGACCTGGGCCCGGGCGAAAGCTTCGAGTACACGAGCTACTGCCCGCTCAGGACGAAATGGGGCACGATGGAAGGCACCTACACCTTCGAGGACGAGGGTACGACCTTCGAGGTCAACGTGGGCCGCTTCTTCCTGGTGCCTGCCGTCGACAACGAGTTGGCGATCAGCTAGCCGCGCGCGGGGGCCGGTGGCGGACCCCAATCGGGCGGTTCGTGCTAGGCTGGAGAGAGCGCCATGCACGCTCTCTTGCTCACGACGGTTCTCCAGCTCGCTCCGGCACCGCACCCCGTTCCCGAAGGGCAACCTGTTGCCGAAATGGGCGAGCGCCTCGACGCCCAGGCCTTCGGTCCTGGCGTGGTCGAGAGCATCGAGCAGATGTTGAAGCGATCGGCGCGCCGCCGCAGCGAGTCCACGGGTATCGCCCGTACCCGCAACGGCGCCGCAGGTGCGTGGGTGATTCCCCAGCAGAGTGCAGCCGTACACGCGCACTCGGGCACGCGCTACATCACCAACCGCTGGGGTGACCGGCGCATGGGGATCGGATTCGGGGCGTCGGTCGATCTCGACGGTGCATGGATTGCCGGTCAGGCGTCACCGGGCGCCTGGGCTCCCGCCGTTCGGGTCATTGGCTACCGCGCCGGGCGCGAGGTAGGGCGTACGCCGTGGTTCGAAGACGTTGGCGAGAGCCCGGCCTGGTTCGCGATGGACCTTGCCGGCGTGGATCGCATCGAGGTGCTTGCGAAGCACGCCCTGCAGGGCGCCGGCTGGTATGCACTCGATGACCTGAGCTTCACGCGCCGCTCGCAGGCGGGCGCGAGCGAGGGGGTGGTGCTCGATTTCGAAGACTTGCCCTGGCGCACGGTCTTGACCGGTGGCGACCACGGCGGCCTGACCTGGGAAGCGGGCACGGGCGATTTCACCCCTCCGATTCGGGTCATTCCAGCCCCGCAGACTGCGCCTTCACCACCAACGCCGGCGCTCGAGACCTTGCCGGGCAGCGTGCAGGTCGGAGGGGGCGCAACTGCGCCGAGCCTCAAGCAGGACTTTCCTGGTGTTCGGATGTTCGAGGCCGGTACGAGTGTCATCCCACCGGATTCATGTGGTGCGGCGGGGCTCGACCACTTCGTGTCAATCGTGAACACGAAGCTGACGGTCTTCGACAAGATCACGGGGGCGCGCCTGGTCGACCTTCCGCTGGCCGACTTCTGGTCCGCGGACAGCCTGGGCGATCCGCGCGTGGTCTTCGATCCGCACAGCCAGCGCTTCTTTGCCCTGGCCTCCAGCGGCCCGTCGACGGGGCGCCTGTACATCGCCATCTCGCTCACCTCCGATCCGACGGGCCTCTGGTACAAGAACTTCATCGAGGCCGCTCAGGGCTCCGATGCCAACCGCTGGCCCGACTATCCGACGCTCGGGGTCGATGCTCTGGGCTTCTACAGCGCCGCGCTGATGGTAGGCAGCGGTTGCACGATGACCATCTGGGCCATCGACAAGGCGCCGCTCCTGGCGACGCCGCCCGTGCTCTCGACCGTGACCGCCTGGCGCGACCGACCGTTCCACGGAGCGATCCAGCCCTGCGTGACCTACGGCAACCCACCGGGTGAGTACCTCGTCTCGCGCCGACCGGACGGTCTGGCCATGCGCATCCGGCGTATCGACGGACCACTCGACGCGCCGACCCTGGTCGGTGTCGGTCCGATCACGGTTCCCTCCAACCAGCGCCCGAACGGCGCGCCCGCCCTGGGTAGCGTGACCGACATCTCGACCGGCGATACGCGCCCGATGAACGCCGTCTACCGCGACGGCTCGATCTGGACGGCGCATGCGGTGCGTGCCAGCGGTCGAGCTGCATGCCGCTGGTACGAGCTGGACCCTGTCGCCCTGTCGGCCGCGCAGATCGGAACCGTCTCGGACCCGGTCTGGCACTACTATTACCCGTCGATCACCGTGAACGCTCTCGGCGATGTGGTCATGGGCTTCAGTGGCTCACACGCGGACGTGTTCGTGGCCTGCTTCTTCACCGGTCGGCGTCCCTTCGACCCGGCTGGCCAGATGGCGCCACCCGTCCTGCTGCGCCAGGGTGTCTCGTCCTACGAGTTCCTCGACGGCAACGGCACCAACCGCTGGGGCGACTACTCCATGACCTCGGTCGACCCCACCGATGACGAGTCCTTCTGGACCATCCAGGAGCACGCACGCCCGGGCAATAAATGGGGCACCTGGATCGGCCTCGTGCAGTTCGACCCCTGTCCGGACCTCGTCACGAACACCTGCGTGACGACCCCGACGTCGAGCACCGCCGGTGCCGTGATGGGAAGCTCCGGGAGCACGAGTCTCGGCGCCGGAGACTTCACCCTCGAAGCCACCCAGCTACCCGGCCAGAAGCCCGGCCTCTTCTACTACGGCGCCTCGTCCATCCAGACCCCTTTCGGCGACGGCTTCCGCTGCGTCGGCGCCGGCGGCATCGGAACATTCCGCCTGTACCCCATCGCCCACAGCGACCCGACCGGCTCCATCGCCCGCCCGATCGACTTCCCGGCATCCCCAACCGGCGCGGGGACAGGACAGATCACGGGCGGCTCCACCTGGCACTTCCAGCTCTGGTTCCGCGACCCCACCGGCCCCGGCGGAACAGGCTTCAACCTCACCGACAGCCTTACCGTCACATTCTGCCCCTAAAGGCGAACGTACCGAGCCAGTGCAAAATCCGACGGGCAACTGCCAGATAGGCACCCGCCCGTCAGCGCAACGCCAGCGGCCACGCGATCACCCGCTGTTCGTCGAGATCCTTCCCGTCGACCTGCCACTCCGCCACGATCGACTCCCCGCCGCGATCGAGGGTGCCGCGATACCTCCCCGACCCCAGTCCGCGGAACGCGAACTTGCCACCCGCCCAGACGCAGGTCTTCGCTTCCAGGTACGACCAGGATTCCTCGTGCTGGTGGAGGTAGAAGGCGCAGGCTGCCTTGCTGCCGTCACGATGCTCGAGCGTGCCCTGGATGGTGGCGCCCGAAGTGAGCTTGAAATTGACCTGAAACCTCTCGCGGGATGGCTCGACCTTGATGCGCTCGAAGGTGCGCCCCACTGCGTCATCGCTGGCGATACGGAAGTCGTAGGTGCCGGGAGCGAGGAAGGCAGACGTCACACCGGGGATTGGCGTGTGTGTCGCGGTCACGCGTCCGTCGCGCCATAATAGCAGCTGCCAGCCCTCGCTCGATCCGGTCGGCCGGACCTCCACACGATAGTACTTGGATGAGTACTTCGCCTCGAGGATCCGGCCCTGCACGGGTTCGAGAACCGCAGCGTGTTGATTTTCCTCTGCGACCACGATGTGGCGTGTCCAGGGCTCGTATCCAAGGAGGCGGAGGCTGATATCCCATTCGCCTGGCTGGAGCTCCAGGCGCAGTGCTGCCGATGTCGCCCAGCTCTGAAAGTAGCCGCTGGAGCGCCAGGTCTGGTGCTCGACTGCCCCGGATTCCGTGTTGATGCGTACCTTGACCTGTTCGCGCGCGGCACCTGAGCTGGCACTGAGCACACCCTCGGTGGTGGGGGCGCCACTCGGGATGGATACGGTGAGCCCGACCGGCACCGTGTCCTCCAGACGGAATCGGAAATCGGTCAGATCCTCTTGGAGGTTGACCACCAGGTTACGAGACATCCCCTTGCGTGCCTCGCTCTTGACGATAGCCATCACCCGCATCTCGTAGATTCCCGGTAGTAGCCCCGTGTGGTCGAAGTGCCCATCGGTGTGCCAGTCGTGACGGGCACCATCCCGGTCAGCACTCCAGAGCCAGACGCTGACCCCCTCGCGGTCTGGCTCGAACCCGAATTCGATCTGACCCGCAAATCGCAGACCCGTTTGCAGAACCAGTCGTGCGTTGTGGATGGGAGCGCCAAGGTCGAAGTCGAAGCTCTTCCGCGCGTGTCCGCTGCCCCGAGCGCGGATCCTGTAGGTGCCGGGCCGCAGCCCGCGGAAGACGAATCCGCCATCCTCCGCGATCGTGGTGGACCGCAGGCCGATCTCGGGGAAACGGAGGCTTCCACCCAAGCTCATCTCTCCACGAGACAGGTGCAGCTGTACCGGGCCCGGGTGGGCTCGCACGACGCGCCCGCCCAGGTCCAGGAACCCGACCAGCTGGAAGTCGAGCTCGAGGTCCGCCCCCACGGTGATGTGGCGGGACCTGCCATTAGCGTCTCCCGCCCCACCATCCTGGTGGATCCCGTACGGCCCCGGCATGACGTTCGTCAGCTCGTAGAGGCCGGTTGCGTCGGTCGCCGCGGAGCGAGGCAAGTCCTTGTTCTCCCGCCACTTGCTGGATGGTTTCAATGCAGTGTCACGCCGGGGCCGGAGTCGAATGCTCACCCCGGCAACCGGCCGCTTCAGCGCGTCGTACACGTGGCCCCAGACACGTGAGCCGTAGGCTGTTTGGGGAATCGCGACGTCGCTCACCGCAATCCGCACGCCGTCGCCGGACGTCAGCTGCTCGATCTCAAGCCGCTGGTAGGGGCTGCTCCCGGGGATCCCGGCCGGAACCGGTGAGCTCTGCGGCGACGGAGCCACGACCGCCAGCCGGCCCGCACCCCCGCATCGCATCGTGGCGATCAGCGCCAGGGCCGCGACTCCGAGACCCACCGCGAGCACGTGATTTCGATTCATTCATCTGCAGTAGGCCGCCTGACGCTGCGGGTTTCCACTTGCGCGTCCAGCGGAGGAACCCGTGTCGACCTGGCAGAAACGCGTGAACCGTGAGCGCGCCTGGACTAAGTGTCTTTGGACGCGTCCAGGATCGCGCGGATGAGCGCTTCCGGGATTGGCGCCGCGGCATCACCCGTATCAGCGCCCGCCGCCTCGCCCATGGCGATGGTGCGGCGGTAGAAGTCGAGGTAGGCGATGCAGTCCGGGCAGACCGTCATGTGCCTGTCGAACATCGCACGACGCTCGGGGGGCAGGCTCTCCTCGGCGTAGTCGTCCAGGAAGCGCACGAAGTCGTTGCAGAGCAGTTCGGTGCAGATGGTGTTGAACTCGATGCAGTTCGCGCACTCCCGGTGGTGGTGCTCGACCTCAGCGGCTTTCTCCGGCGACAGGTGTCCGCGGGCGTATTCGTGGACAACGCGGCGGTAGTCGTCGCAGTTCATCCCACGTACCCCTCGAATGCGCGCTCGAGCAGGGAGCGCAGCGCCTGTCGCCCGCGGTGCACCCGGATCTTGGCCGCGTTGGCCGAGATACCAAGTTGCTGGCCCAGCTCCTCGTTGGAGAGTCCCTCCAGATCCCGCAGGACGACCGCTGTACGCGCCGTGTCCGGTAGCTGGTCGATGCAGCCGCGCACCACGCATCCGGTCTCCGCACGCACAGCATCCCTGTGCGGGCCGCCCTGCCATGCAGCCTGTGCATTACGGAAGGCGCCGCCCTCCAGGAACGCTGGCATGAGGTCCGCCGGCAGCTCTTCCTCGGACGTGGTGCGCGAGCGCAGGCGCATCAACGCGGTGTTGATCACGATCCTGTGCAGCCATGTGCCTAGCCCAGATGATCCCTTGAACTTTCCGATGCCACGGAACGCCGCCAGGAACGCTTCCTGAAGGACTTCGTCCGTGTCCACGTCGTTTCCAAGCAAGCGCCGCGCCACGGATCGCAGCCGCGGTCCGCGTTCGCGGACGAGCGCCTCGAAGGCAGCGGGGTCGCCCGCCTGAAGCTGTTCGAGTGAGCTCTGTTCGGTGTCGTGTTCGCCCATCGCGTTCGCCGTCCGAGCCATGATCGGATGTCGGGCGACCTTAGCGCGCGCTGCTCAGGCTGGCAACCCGACGGGGCATCGCGCGGGCCGAGGCGTACACCAACTGGCATGACCCGATGGCCGCGAGTCTAACTGCACGCGCTCGTAGCCATCTGGGTTCGCGTAAAGAAAGGAGCGTCCGTCGCGCCGGACCAGCCTTCCCCGGATCCGAAGCGGTTCGGCCACGCGGTCCAGCACCTGGGCGTTGACTGCGCTTCCATGCAACAGAAACGGGATCGCAAGCAGCAGGTCGAGCGCGCTGTAGACACCCAGTCCGGCCACGATGCTGCTCGCGACCTCGAATGCGATCAAAGCGGCCCCTCGTCTGCGATTGGCTCATACCTTCGGCGGGTACGCGAGGGACGCCCGACGCCAACCTGAATGCGGACGGGGCCGGGAACTGTCGCGAATTAGCGCTCGAGCAGGCTGGCGACGAATACGGTCACCGTATCGCCGAACAGGGCCTCGGTCTCGGGCGTCAGCACCCCGTGTCCGGTATCCGCGAAGATCTCGACCCGCCGCAGCCTGGTCTCCTTGCCGGGCACCAGCCGCCTGGCTTCTTCGGCGCTCAGGTCCGGGTCGTCCGCGCCGACCAGGATCAGCACGGCCTTGTCGGACAGCTCGGTGCAGGTTGCCACGAGGTCTCCCTCGGGGATGGGCGGCGCGAAGGAGGACTTCATCTGGCGCTTGAAGGCGGCGCGCAGGGAGAAGGGCGGTGCTTCGGCTATCACGCCGACCAGGGGCGCCTGCGCGTGCTCACCATCCTGCTGCGCGGTGAACAGCACCGTGCGCGCTCCGTGCGAGAATCCGTACAGCACGACGGGCAACGAGGGCGCGAGCTCGACTCGGATGTGCTCGAGCACCGCGGTGACATCGCTGGCAGCATCGGGTCCGGGGCTCGTCATGTCGCCGCCGCTCTCGCCCCGCGCGCGCAGGTCGACGAGTGCCACGTGCACCCCGGCATTCACCAGGAACCTGGCGCGCGTCAGCATCTGGCTCTTGTTCATGTTGAAGCCGTGCACCATGACCACCGTGGCCTGGGCGCCTTCCGCCGGCAGCCACCAGGATGCGATCCGCACACCGTCAGGATTCTCGACCGCGAAGGCCTCCCACTCGAGCCCGTGCTTGTCCGGCGTCGAGCTCATCGCGTCGAGCCCCGGCTGTCGCCCCGAGTACTTCTTTCGCATGGCCGCGAAGAGATCCTGGGAGAGACCGGCCGCGCTCGCGGTGAGGGCCATGAGTGTCAGGGCGGTGACGCCCCATCGATGGGTGTTCTTCATGATTCAGTCTTTTCGGAATGGCGCGCCCGCACCGAGCGCGCCCATCGGTGGCGAGCGCGATGGAGTGACAGGCCCTGCTCGAGGACCTCGCGCACGGACGGGGGGGCGACGGGTGGCAGTGCCTGGATGCGGGCCGCAAGGCGCCGCTCCTGTTGCTTCAGCAATCGAAGGTGGTGATCGAGGCCCGCGAGGATCTCGGACCCGGAGAGCAGGTGCTCGGCGAAGGCGTACTTGACCGAGAACTCCTGCGGCGCGCGGCGCATGGACTCCTCGGTCTGCCGACCGCGCGCCCAGTCCGCCAGGGCCGACCGACCCTGCCCGCTCAGCTTGTACGCGGTCCTCCCACGCGCGCCTGCGGACGACGGCTGAATGAGGCCCGCTCGCTCCAGTCGGCGCAATGCCGGATAGACCGATCCCGGGCTGTCGCTGAACTGCGCCAGCTCCGTGTTCTGGAGCACCTTGCGCAGGTCGTAACCCGATTTCGGCGCCGGAAGGAGCAGGCCGAGGAGGAGATAGTCGAACAGGGGCTTCACGAGCCTGATAGTACGAACCGTATGGTTGTCTATTTGCCAGGAGCTCAGGGGAAATGGCCTTCCAGGGTCACTGGAGGAGTCCCATCCGAATGCGCCTGGCGCCGAAGCACCTTATACACGGCCTGCCAGGCGCCTGCACGCCGAGGCGACCAGGGAGTCCTTGCAGCAAGGGTCGCGGTGCACGCGGGTGAAGCCGCCGGCCAGGAATCCGCAGCGCAGCTCGCCGAGGAGTTCGCGTTGCATGTCACTCGACCACGTCAACTGGGCGCTCGCTCGAGGGGCATTCCCATCGACGGGATGGACCCTTGCAGTGTTGCCACGAAGGGGCCTGAGAAGGTCAGAGCGCAACCAGGCGAGTGCGCTCAATGGCGTATATGGGAATGGCAAACAATCCAGGTCAAACGCCTCAAGATGACCTCTTTCGATGTTCGAGAAGAGGCTCGCCAAGACAATTTCCCGTTAGCACTAGTTAGTGGGCGGACAGGTCCCTTGAGGGAGCGCGCGCTGGCCGAGCGGCCAGGGCCTGCGACCTCCTCGACCCGAAACGCCTCCGGATCCACCTGGGCTAGCTGCTAGTCGCCATTGACCCACCGACGCCCCCAAGGCGAAGCATCACCACAACCAGATCGCCACGGTATCTACACCCTGGCCAAGCTCAGGACACGAACATGACCAAGACGAACAATCAGCCCGACTCCAGCCACACGACCAACCGAGGCGAGACCGGAGGTGGTGATAGCCAGGACGCCGGGCGCGGGGCCGCGGTGCTCACCGCCATCGACCGCGTCCAGGCCATGATTGAGTTCGAGCTGGACGGCACGATTATCACGGCCAACGACAACTTCCTGGGTGCCGTGGGCTACACACTCGACGAAATCCAGGGCCAACACCACAGTATGTTTGTGGAGCCGACCTTCGCCGCGAGCAGCGAATACAAGGACTTCTGGGCCAAGCTGAACCGTGGCGAGTTCATCGCGGACGAGTTCAAGCGCCTCGGCAAGGGCGGCAACGAGATCTGGATCCAGGCCTCCTACAACCCGATTATGGGTGCCGACGGCAAGCCCGCGAGCGTCATCAAGTTCGCGACGGACGTGTCGGCTCAGAAGATGGAGAACGCCAACCACACGGGCCAGATGGAAGCCGTGGGCAAGTCCCAGGCCGTGATCGAATTCAACCTCGACGGCACGATCATCACGGCCAACGACAACTTCCTCGGTGCCATCGGGTACGAGATGAGCGAGATCAAGGGTCAACACCACAGCATGTTCGTGGAGCCGAGCTACGCCAATAGCCAGGAGTACAAGGACTTCTGGGCCAAGCTCAACACCGGTGAGTTCGTGGCGGCCGAGTTCAAGCGCATCGCCAAGGGCGGCAGGGAGATCTGGATCCAGGCTTCCTACAACCCGATCATGGACCTCAATGGTAACCCGTACAAGGTCGTCAAGTTCGCCACTGACGTGACGGCTCAGAAGCTGGAGAACGCCAACTTCCGTGGCCAGATGGAAGCCGTGGGCAAGTCCCAGGCCGTGATCGAGTTCAACCTCGACGGGACGATCATCGAAGCCAACGACAACTTCCTCGGCGCCATCGGGTACGAGATGAGCGAGATCAAGGGTCAACACCACAGCATGTTCGTGGAGCCGAGCTACGCCAATAGCCAGGAGTACAAGGACTTCTGGGCCAAGCTCAACACCGGTGAGTTCGTGGCGGCCGAGTTCAAGCGCATCGCCAAGGGCGGCAGGGAGATCTGGATCCAGGCTTCCTACAACCCGATCATGGACCTCAACGGTAACCCGTACAAGGTCGTCAAGTTCGCCACTGACGTGACGGCTCAGAAGCTGGAGAACGCCGACTTCCGTGGCCAGATGGAAGCCGTGGGCAAGTCCCAGGCCGTGATCGAATTCAGCCTCGACGGCACGATCCTCGAAGCCAACGAGAACTTCCTCGCAACACTTGGCTACTCGCTGAGCGAGATCAAGGGTCAGCACCACCGCATGTTCGTGGATCCGACCTACGGCGCGGGCCAGGAGTACAAGGACTTCTGGGCCATGCTCAACCGTGGCGAATTCGTTTCGGGCGAGTTCATGCGTCTGGGCAAGGGCGGCAAGGAGATCTGGATCCAGGCTTCCTACAACCCGATCCTCGACCTCAACGGTAGCCCGTACAAGGTCGTCAAGTTCGCCGCCGACGTGACGGCTCAGGTCGCGGCTCGCCAGAAAATGAAGGAGGTCTTCGCTGCGGTGACTGGCGTTGCTGAACGCCTGGGCTCATCGGCTGAAGAGCTGACCGCCACCAGTGTGGAGATGGGCACGAATGCCGCCAGTACGGAAGAGCAGTCATCGGTCGTGTCCACCACGGCCGCGGAAGTGAGCAAGCGGCTTGAGACGGTCTCCGCGTCCACCGAGGAGATGAGCGCGAGCATCCGTGAGATCGCAAGAAGCTCAACGGAAGCCGCTCGCATAGCGAGCGAGGCGGTCACCATCGCATCCACTGCCAACGTGACGATCGAGAGCCTGGGCGTCAGTAGCACCGAGATCGGGAATGTCGTGAAAGTCATTACCTCGATCGCGGAGCAAACAAACCTCCTGGCATTGAACGCCACGATCGAAGCGGCGCGCGCGGGCGATGCAGGCAAGGGCTTCGCCGTGGTGGCCAACGAGGTCAAGGAGCTGGCCAAGGAGACGGCCAAGGCGACCGAAGACATCAGCCAGAAGATCACCGCGATTCAGGGCGACACAGGACGCGCGGTGGAGGCCATCGGCGAAATCAGTGAGATCATCGGGTCGATCAACGACATCTCCGGAACGATCGCCGGTGCCGTTGAGGAGCAGACAGCGACAACCAACGAGATGAGCCGTCATGTTGCGGACGCGTCGAATGGCAGTGGCGAGATCGCTGGCACCATCGCCAGCGTCGCCGATGCTGCGCGGACCACGGCATCCGGTGTGAAGGAGACCAAGACTGCCGCGACGGATCTGTCCAAAATGGCGGCAGAGATGCTTGACCTGGTGCGCAGCTCGGACTGATCTCTGCGCCCGCCAGTTGAAGCCGGCCCCGGTGCGGCCAGCTGGCGGGCGCTATCCACATGTACTGTATCCAGAGGGGCGCGACGCCGGGTCGCGCCCCTCTTTTTATCTGGCGCAGGGCGAGCCGTCGGCCCGAGTCGTCAAACACGGGCCCTGGGCGACTGCCGTTGCTCGAGACCGAGCATTCTCAGCACGGCCGTCCTGGCCTACCCGCGGCCTTGTCCGTATGGTGCTCGGCGCGTCAGACTTCCAGCAGGTCACGCGCCTCGGCAGCGACGCGGCCAGCGAGCACCACAGGGCAAGGCCTACTTGCATCCAGGTCTCGGGGCGTACTCTCGGCGTCCCCTGAGGCGTGATGAGGCGTGATGCACGGCCCGGAGCTCGCACCACATGTCTACGATGAGTTGCGTCGCCTCGCGGCGTCATCGATCTACTCCAGTCACGCAGCATACATGGACCCGCTCGTCGGCAGGGTCGCGCGGGCGATCGAGGCACGCGAATGCGATGGCCTCGGGTTTTCGAGGAACGGTGCATACCTGTTCCTCCTCAACGGGTGGTGGCCCTCGGCTGAGGCATTGCAGGGGAATCTCCGGCGCCGCAGCGAGTTGACGCACTGGCACCAGACCAGCGACGTCGCCACTGGATCGGTCGGGTACCCGCCTGCGCCCGCTGTCCTGGACAGGATCTAGGATACGGTCGCGTAGGCCGAGCGGCACCGGAAGGCGATGGCGGCGCGCGACCGATACAGCGTGCGTTGAAGGGTCCCTCGAGCCGGATCGAGCCTGGCAAGGGCCTGAGTCGGGTGCCCGGCCTGGTCCGATCTGGATCCCCAGAAATTGGGATCATCGGAGCCAGGGGCCTCGTTGGTATTGTGAGGACGGGCTCTCCATCATGGATGCCCGGACCGCGCCACCTCGAGCCTCGCCCATCAGGAATTCCGGTCCTCTACATGTCACTCGTCTCCGGCAGTTCCCTTTCGTTTTACAAGATCCTCGGCCCCCTCGGTGCCGGGGCGATGGGAGAGGTCTACCGGGCCATGGACACACGCCTCGATCGCGAGGTGGCGATCAAGATCCTGCCCGAGCACTTCGCGGAAGACGAGGAGCGGCTGCGGCGGTTCGAGCGCGAGGCGAAGTCGATCGCCGCTCTGAACCATCCCAACGTCGCGCAGATCCACAGCGTCGACCAGGTCGAAAACACCTGTTTCCTCGTGCTGGAGCTGGTGCCGGGCGAGACGCTCGAGGATCGCATCGCACGCGGACCGCTTCCGGTCGAGGATGCCGTGGACGTGTGCCGTCAGATCGCCGAGGGGCTTGAGGCCGCGCACGACGCAGGCGTGATCCACCGCGACTTGAAGCCGGCCAACGTGCGCATCACGCCGGACGGCAAGGTGAAGGTGCTCGACTTCGGGCTGGCAAAGCCGACCGGGCCCGATGCCGAGCAAGGCTCGACCTCGGACAGCGTACTCGCGACCGAAGCTGGCCGGCTGCTGGGCACACCGATCTACATGGCGCCCGAGCAAGCGCGCGGCAAGCCCATCGATCGGCGCGTCGACGTGTGGGCTTTCGGGTGCGTGCTGTTCGAGTGCCTGACCGGCCGGCGCGCGTTCGATGGCGATTCGATGCCCGATGTCCTGGCTGCGGTGGTGCGCGAGACGGCGGACTTCACGCTGCTGCCGTCCGACACGCCTGCGCACGTGCGCGATCTCGTTGAACGCTGCCTCGAGAAGGACTCTCGGCAACGCCTGCGAGACATTGGCGAGGCGCGCTGGGCGCTGGAGATGGGGGCGTCCGGCGCGCGGTCCCTCACGATGGAACAGGTGGCCGGCAGCTCCCGCGGCCCCGGGCTGCGGGGCTCGCGAGCGGTTGTCTTCGCGCTCGTCTTCGCTCTCCTGGGCGGGCTCGCAATGCGCGCGCTCTGGCCGCGCGACGTGGCAGGGATCGCGGCGGTGGAGCGCGTGCAGAGCGAGCTTGTCGCGCCTCCCGGAACGCGGATCGATCCATACAAGGGGCCGCCCGCGGTCTCGCTCGATGGCGCACGCGTCGCCTTCGCGGCCATCGACGAGTTGGGGCAGTCCGCGCTCTGGGTTCGTGAGCTGGATGATGGCGAAATGTACAGGCTCCCGGGCACGGAGAACGGCGATGAGCCCTTTTGGGCGCCCGACGCGCGCAGGCTCGGCTTCCACAATTCGACCGGGCTCCAGGTGATCGGGATCGACGAGAGTCGACCGCGCGTGATCCTCGAGGGCTCGAGCTTCACCGGGGCCTCCTGGAACGAGGCGGGCACGATTCTCTTCGGTCAGGACAATGGGCCGTTCATGAGCGTGGACGCGCATGGCGGTACGCCGGAGTTTGTGCTCGATCCCACGCCCGGAAACCCCGAGGCGTGGGGCATGTGGCCCAGCTATCTTCCGGATGGACGCGGCTTCCTGTTCTCTATCCAGGACCGAACCGGAGTTAGCTCCGGACTGTACGCGTGCAGGCTGGGATCCACCGAGGCGCGACTCCTGTCGAACGATGTCTCGAATGCTTACTACGTCGAGCCCGGGCGGCTCGTGTACCGCCGCGGGGACTCGCTGTACAACGGATCATTCGATCTAGAGACACTCGAGCTCGGAACGGACGCCGTCCGCGTGGCGAAGGATGTGCGCATGCGCGACTGGCCGATTCACGCTCTCTTCGGTGCCTCACGCGCCGGGCGCGTCGTCTACATGCACCAGCAGCCCGGGGTCGTCGACTCGGAGTTCGTCTGGGTCGACATGGAAACCGGTGTCGTCGAGCCGCTCGGCGTCGAGGGCATTCTCTGGAATCCCGACCTATCCGACGATGGTACGAAGCTCGCCTTCGATCGCTCGACGATTCGCACCAGCGGAGATGTGTGGGTTCGTGATCTTGTGCGTGGCGTCGAGGTGCAGATCACCCGGGCGCCGAGCGACGATTCCTTTCCGACCTGGTCTCCGTCGGCGGACGAAATCTACTTCTACATCACTCCCAGCATCTACCGCTGTGATCCATCCGGCCTCAAGGAGCCGGAGCTGGTCGTGCAGGGGCTGGTGAACCATAACCCTAATGATGTCACCGGCGACGGAAGCAAGCTGATGTTCTCCGGCCGCCCGGGCGTTGGCGAACCCAACTGGCTGAGATGCCTCGATCTGGCTTCAGGCGAGGTTACAGGCATCTTTCAGTCGGATCAGAGTTTTGGCGATGCGCAGCTCTCGCCGGACGACGTCTGGTTCGCCGCGCAACTCTCGGGCGAGGACCAGGCGATCGTCGTGGCCGCGTTTCCCGAAGCCAAGCTCGCCACCCGTATTCCGTTGGAGGATGGCGGGTGCGTGCGCTGGTCACGGGACGGCAGCGAGCTCTACTACTCGTCGGCCGACCAGGTCCTCGCGGTCCCGCTCGAGTTCACTCCGGGGTCGCCACCGGTACCCGGGAAGGTGCGCGTCGTCCTGCCACGTGAATCGGGATTCCTCGTGGGCCGCCGCTTCGACGTGTCCGCCAACGGGCGTCGGCTGCTCGTCGTCCGTCCGGGCACGCAAGAGCGCGACGAGCCGCTGACCCTGCTCGAGAACGGGATTCGATAGCAGGGCCGGTTAGACTCGCGCCGTCCCCATACCCCTCGCAGCGCGCCAATTCCTGTGCCGCTCAAGAGAATGGCTACCGTAGCTTCACGGACACCTCATACCTCCTCCCCATGTCCCTCATCGTCGGCCAGTCCCTTTCCTTCTACGAGATCCTGGGTCCCCTTGGTGCCGGGGCGATGAGTAGATCCCGGACATACCGAGCCAGGATCAAACTCGCACCAATCTGACCCTGGCTCGTTCGTCTGAGCACTGGCCGCTGGTGCTCACGGACGATGGAAACGCGCATAGGGCCGCGGAAGCGCTGCGATTCGGCGTTTCGACAAGGCCAGGACCGAGCCGCCAGGTCGGTGTCATTCCGAGACAAACGAGCCAGGATCAGATTGGTGCGAGACGGAGCCTGGCTCGGTAACGCGGTGGCTCGAGTCTATTTCCGCGCGTCCTCCTGACGAAGGACGATCGGGACATAGCCGACCTCCAGGCCGAGAGGGGGAGTGACGAAGAGCGCCGCGTCCAAGGCGACAAGCTCGCCGGAGGTCGGCGGCAGCATGTAGTCACGATCGATGGGCCACTCGCGGTGGATCTTCTCGACCAGAGCCTGCAGCTGCGCCTTCTTCTCAGCGCCCCATGCATACTGTTGGAAGGAAGGCTGGTCGATGAATCGGTACCACGCGTAGGTAACCTTGGAGCCGTCGTTGAGTTCAGCGCTGACGGCCTCGGTTGCTGGACCGGGTGTCGCCCATGCGCCGGCGCCCGGCGTGGTGAACGGTGCGCCGCGTTCTGCCAGCTGAAAGTTGGCCTCGATCAGGCCGGTTTCCGCCGGAACCTCCTCGGGCGCGACCGCGACGCGCTTGTTGTCCACGTGCCGGAAATACTGAGGAAACTGACCGCGCGGTGCGTCCCCGCCCTCCTTCCAAACCAGGCCCCAGGTGTTGTCGTCGAAGACCTCGGTGTCGAACGTGCTGGCGACGCCTTCAATCTCCTGGCCGTCCTGGTCGAAACCCGGAGTGCGGGTGGAGAGCCGCGCGACGAAGGCTCCGCCCGAGTTGAACGAACCGCTCGGTGCAGGCCCGCCGTCGCGCCAGGCTAAGAACGAGTCGTAGAGGGCGGACTTGGAGTAGTAGGTCACATCCTGCACCAGGACGGCGCGGCCCTCACTATCGACCGGAAAGCGTAGTGCGGGAATCTTGGAGTAGGTACTTCCGTTCGCATCGCGCGCGACAATCTGCGGCACCGTGTTGATCTCCATCGCGCCGCCGCCCATCTGCCCCGAGCGCGCGTCAAGACCGCGCCCGTGAATGAAGGAGTAGTCGAACAGGTCGCCGATCTTGCTCCAAGTCTCGGGGATGTAGTAGGCAATCGGTCCTTTGAAGTTTTCAGTACTCAGGAAGCAGGTCCACGCTTGGTCGCCGATCGGCGCCCGGCCATCAATCGAATGAACGGGCGCGGTGAATGGCAGGGCCATGTAGGTGTAGCCAAAAAACTTCCCTTCGGAATCTCCGGAGAAGGGCAATGCGTCGGGTGGGATGAGCAGCCGGTTGCTCAACTGTGCGATTCCGAGCCGGTTGTCCGGTAGCGCTTCCGTGTCGTAAAAGAAGGACCACCCGGGCGACCCGACCTCGTAGTCGTAGCACTGGGGAGTCGCGTTCATGCTGAACTTGGGCGGCCCGTAGCGAAAGCGGTTGCCACGCCAGTAGCCAAGGCCGCCCTCGACGACTTGAAAGACGCTGCCCCAGGTCGGTCCGCGTTGCGGCCAGGTATCCCGCGCGAGAGTGCCAACCGGGGCCAAGGACTGATCCTTGTTGTCGGAGTTGTCGGGCACGATCCAGCCGCTGGCGAGACCAATCTGGAAGTGGGCAAGCGGCTGGCTAACCAAGGTCCATGCCGCCGAGTAGAAACCCATGCCCATGCCGTAGGCCGCGCGGTCGTGAGGCTGACTTGCGCTATAGCTGATGTAGCCATGCAAACCACGACCGCGCTGTGCAAGGGAACTCGGGTCGGCGTCCTGTGCCGCGGCGGTTGGCGCAAGCGACAGAGCGAGGATCGCGATCGCCAGACCGGACGTGGGTAGGTGCGTCATGCCTGCATTGAAGCCGAATCGCCCTGACGCATCCCGTGGAATCCGGACATACCGAGCCAGGATCAAGCTCGCACCAATCTGATCCTGGCTCGTTCGTCTGAGCTCCGGCCGCTGGTGCTTACTGACGATGGATACGCGGATAAGGGCGCGGAAGCGCTGCGATTCGGCGTTTCGACAAGGCCAGGACCAACCTCCAGGTCGGTGTCATTCCGAGACAAACGAGCCCGGATCAGAGTGGTGCGTTACGGAGCCTGGCTCCGTAACGCCGTAACGGAAAAGAGCCCCCTCCGCATCAGCGGAGGAGGCCCTCGCGGTTTTGACTTACCGTTGTCTCAGTGGCTGTGGCCGGCCGGCTCTCTGTCGTCGCTCGGAAGCTCGGACACCAGGGCGTCGGTGGTCAGCAGCAGGCTCGCGACGGAGGCCGCGTTCTGCAGGCCCGTGCGCACGACCTTCGTGGGGTCGATGACGCCGGCCTTGATGAGGTCCTCGTAGGTGTCGGTGGCGGCGTTGTAGCCGTAGCTGGCACCCTTTTTGCTGTTCAGGACGTTCTGGACGATGACGGCACCGTCCTTGCCCGCGTTCTCGGCGATCTGGCGCAGGGGCGCCTCGAAAGCGCGGCGGATGATCTGCGCGCCGACGCGCTCGTCACCTTCCAGCTTCAGCTTCTCGATGGTCTCGATGCAGGCGAGGAGAGCGACGCCGCCACCGGGCACGATGCCCTCTTCGACGGCTGCGCGCGTGGCGTGCAGGGCGTCCTCGACGCGTGCCTTCTTCTCCTTCATCTCGACCTCGGTGGCCGCGCCGACGTTGATCTGGGCGACGCCGCCCGAGAGCTTGGCCAGGCGTTCCTGGAGCTTCTCCTGATCGTAATCGGACTTGGTGACCTCGATCTCGGCCCGGATCTGGGCGATGCGGCCCTGGATCGCGGCCTTCTTGCCGGCACCTTCGATGATGGTCGTGGCATCCTTGGAGATGATGACCTTCTTCGCGCTTCCGAGCTCGGCGAGGGTGGTGCCTTCGAGGCTACCGCCGGTGGCTTCGGTCACGGGAGTCGCGTTGCAGAGCACACCGATGTCGTCCATCATGGCCTTGCGGCGATCGCCGAAGCCCGGTGCCTTGACGGCGACGCAGGGGAAGGAGCCGCGCAGGCGGTTGACGACGAGCGTGGCCAGGGCCTCGCCCTCGACGTCCTCAGCGATGATGACCAGGCCGCGACCGGACTGGGCCACCTGCTCGAGCAGCGGGATCATGTCCTTGATGGACGAGATCTTCTTCTCGTGCACGAGGATGTAGGGGTTCTCAAAGACCGCCTCCATCGTTTTGGTGTCGGTGATGAAGTGCGGAGACAGGAAGCCCTTGTCGAACTGCATGCCTTCGACCCAATCGACCTCGGTCTCGAGCGTGCGGCCTTCTTCGACCGTGATCACGCCGTCCTTGCCGACCCGATCCATGGCCTGGCCGATCATCTCGCCGACTTCCGCGTCGCCGTTCGAGGCGATGGTGCCGACCTGGGCGATCTCGCCGTGTCCCTTGACGGGGGTCGACATCTTCTTGAGCTTGGCGACCGCAGCGCTGACAGCCGCGTCGATTCCACGCTTCAGGGCGACCGGGTTGGCACCGGCGGTGACGTTCTTGAGGCCTTCCTCGAAGATAGCCTCGGCCAGAACTGTCGCTGTCGTGGTGCCGTCACCGGTGGCGTCGTTGGTCTGAGACGCGACCTGCTTCACGAGCTGAGCGCCCATGTTTTCGTACGGGTTCTCGAGCTCGATCTCTTTGGTGACCGAAACGCCGTCTTTGGTGACGGTCGGGCTACCGAAGCTCTTCTCGATGATGACGTTGCGCCCACGCGGGCCCAGGGTGACCTTGACGGCCCTGGCCAGCTTGCGAACGCCGTTGCGGATGTGATCGCGCGCTTCCGCGTCGTAGGTGATCTGTTTGGCTGCCATGGCAGTCTGGTTCCTTACTGTCGAGTGGTTGTTGAAGGGAGGCGTCTAGAGCAGGGGGGCGCTCAGCCGATGATCGCGAGGATGTCGTCCTCACGCATGATCATGTACTCGTCGCCTTCGAACTTGACGTCGGTGCCGGCGTAGGAGGTGAAGAGGACGCGGTCGCCGATTTTGATCGAGAACGTGCTCTTCTCACCGCTGTCGAGGGTGCGGCCTTCGCCGATGGAGATTACGATGCCTTCCTTCGGCTTCTCCTTGGCGCTCTCGGGCAGCAGGATGCCGCCGGAGGTGATTCCTTCGGCCTCGACGCGCTGGACGAGGACGCGGTCGCCGAGGGGACGGATGAGGGCTTTTTTCTTGGTCTTGGTCTTGGTGGCCATTGGATCAGGTTCTTCTGAATCGGTGGTTACAGGTTCGGAGACAGTTGGTTCAAGGCACCGCGCGTTCACGCGGTGTGGACTTATCAGGCGCTTCCCCAGCGGGTGTCGAGGATGCGTTGGACTTCGGTGCGCAGGAACTGCGGGCGCACGGGCTTGCGCAGGAAGGCGACGGCGCCGGAGCGCAGCAGGAACTGCGCGACGGCCTCGCTCGCATCGCCGGACCACAGGATGCAGGGCAGCTCGGGGGCTTCCACGTGCAGGGTGTGGAACACCTGCAGGCCATCCTGGCCGGGCATGTGGACGTCGAGCAGCGCCAGGTCGATCGAGTCGCGGCGGAAGATCTCGAGGGCTTCAGTGCCGGAACCGGCGTGAAGCACCTCAAGGCCAAGCGCGCCAAGAAGCTCCGCCGCGCCGAGGCGTACCTCGGTGTCGTCGTCTGCTATAAGGATGCGTCGGTCGATGGACATGGCGGTTGCTGCAAGGGGCAGAAGCAAACGCCGTGCCGCCATCGTCGTAGTCAGGATCGCTCGGGGGCGCTGGCGTAAGTTGTTACAATTCCACTGGTTGCGTCCGGGGTCAGGGCGTGCTGCGAGGCTGGCGGCATCTGTCACTTTGGCAGGGCCGACGCTAGCCGACAGCTGGGGCTGTCAAGTTGACAGCGACCGCGCTCCATTGCGCCTCGATGCGGGTCAGGGCCCTGTTTCGCGTCCTATCGCTTGAGCCCGGGCGCCGTCCCCGGTGGAGTGTGCCGATGGTCGACCTGTTGGAACCCGTGGCGCGCCTCGTGGCAGAGGGCGCCGTCTTCGACGCCCACGTGGACTCGCTCCAGAACGCGGCCGATCTGGGCCAGGACCTGGGTGCCGCCGGGCCCGGGCACCTGGACCTGGTGCGCGGCAAGGCCGGCGGGCTGGGCGCGGTGGTCTTCGTCAGCTGGGTGGACCCGTCCTTCATCGACGCGCCGGCCGGGGGCGCCGGGGGCAGTGCCGGGCGCGGTGGGGCATTCCTGCGGACCCAGCACATCCTGGCAGCATTCCACGGGTTGCTCGAGCGGCATCCCCAGCGGCTGGCGTGGGCCGGCAACGGCAGCCTGCTCGAGCGAGCCCGCTGCGACGGACGCGTGGCAGGCATCCCGGGCATCGAGGGTGGGCACTCGATCGAGGAGAGTCTCGAGAAGCTCGAGTGGTTCTTCGCCCGCGGCGTGCGCGTGATGACCTTGGTTTGGAACAACCACCTGTCCTGGATCCGTTCCTGTCAGGACGGCGCCGGCGCTGGCGTGCCTGCTGGACTGAGCGAGTTCGGGTGCGACGTCGTGCGCCGGATGAACCGGCTCGGCATGCTGGTCGACCTCTCCCACGCGGGGCAGCGCTCCTTCTACGATGCACTGGACGTCTCGGACGCTGCGCCGATCGCGAGTCACTCCGGCTGTTCGGCGTTGAACGACCATCCGCGCAACCTGGACGACGCTCAGCTGCGCGCACTCGGCCAGAAGGGTGGCGTGGTCGGGATCGCGTTCTGCACTGGATTCCTGGATCAGGATGCGCGCGCGGATGAGGCGCGCTTGCGCGATAGCGCCGAGTACAAGGCGATCGACAGTGAGAACGAGACACAGCGTTTCCTCGACCAGTCAGTCTTCCTGCAGGCGCGCACCAAGCCCCTGGCCCTGGCGCGGGTCATCGATCACATCGTGCACGCGGTCGAGGTTGCAGGTGTCGACCACGTCGGCCTCGGTTCCGATTACGACGGTATCCAGTGCACCCCGGCGGGGCTGGAGGACGCGTCCTGTTACCCGAACCTCATCGCAGGCCTGCTGCAGCACGGGATGAACGAGGAGCACGTGGAGAAGATCCTCGGGGGCAACATGCGGCGAGCCTTCGCACTCGCGACCGGTGCGACCACGCGCGCGGCGCAGGCGCAACTCACGCCCTGTCCCGCGCCCTGAGTCCGGGACAACCTGGCGAAATTCTGTAACCGGCGCGGGTGCCGGTGGGTCCATTGGAGCGAGAGCAGTCTTTTGATGGAGGACCCAAGATGCAGCAAGACTTCAGTTTGGTGGAGGACACGAGCCAGTTCGTCGCGGTGCCCGAGGGCTCGTACCTGTGCCGGGTGGCGGAGGTCAGACCCGGCCGGGCCCGGGATGGGAGCGAGCGCTGGAGCCTGCGCCTCGAGGTGATCGGGGGCGAGCTGAGCGGCAAGACGGCGGCCTGGGACTCGATCACGTGGAGTGATCGCGGTGTCTACCGGGTCAAGAAGGTGCTGGAGAGCCTGGGCTTCGACGTGTCCGGGACGCTCGAGGTGAATCCACTGGACCTGGTCGGTCGGCGGGCCGAGGTCCAGATCGAGATCGAGGAGTGGGAGAACCCGGCGGGCGGCGACCGGCGCATGCGGACTGCGGTTCCCTACATGGGCTACGCCGCGGCCGAGGAGGTAGAGATGTAGGGCGCCGGGAGTCCGGCGTCGGGGGCATTCGCGGTGCCGTGAAATTTGTGCGGCTTCGTATTTCCCGCCGGGGGCTCCTGCGCGGATCCTGTGTGAGATGCTCGATCCCAAGGATGCAGGTGCAACGCAGCAGATCGCCAGGCTGCGCGAGACGATCCTGCGGCACGACCGCAAGTACTACGTCGAGGCCCGGACCGAGGTCTCGGATGCCGAGTACGACGCGCTGATGCGCGAGCTGAAGGGGCTCGAGGCGGAGCATCCCGATCTCGCGACGCCGGACAGCCCGACGCAGCGGGTGGGCGCTCCCCTGGCGGAGGGCGAGGGCTTCGAGCGCGTCGCGCACGTGGTGCCGATGCTGTCGATCGAGAGTCTCTTCGAAACCGAGGAAGCGCGCGACTTCGTCGGCAAGATGGTGCGTTTTCTCGGCGTCGAATCGGACGAAGCGTTCGAGTGGCATGTCGAGCCGAAGTTCGACGGCGTGAGCGCTGCGCTGGTCTACGAGGATGGTGTTCTCGTGCGCGCGATCACCCGCGGTGATGGGCGCGTGGGCGAGGACGTCAGCGCCAATCTGAAGACCGTGCGCAACATCCCGCTGGTGCTCTCGGACGAGAAACGGGAGGTCCCGCGTTTGCTCGAGGTGCGCGGCGAGGTGCTGATCGAACGCGAGGCCTTCGCGCGCTTCAATGTGCAGCGTGAGGCCCAGGGGCGGCCGATCTTGGCCAACCCGCGCAACGCCACCGCGGGAGCGATCCGGCGCAACGATCCGGCCGAGGTCGAACGCTATCCACTCGAATTTCACCTGTGGGCGGCGGCGCGCGTGGAGAGCGTGTCCTTCGCGCGGCACTCGGAGATGGTCGCGGCGCTGATCGATTGGGGGCTGCCCGATTCCGGTCATGGACGCCTGGCGCGCAGCCTCGAAGATTGTCTGGCGTTTCACGCGGACATCCTGGCGCGGCGCGATCAGATTCCGTTCGACATCGATGGGGTGGTGGCGAAGCTCGAAGACTTCGGGCTGCGTGAGCGGCTCGGCACGACCTCCCGCGCGCCGCGCTGGCAGTTCGCGCTGAAGTTCCCGGCCCAGGAGGCGACCAGCGTCTTGCGCGCGATCGAGGTGCAGGTTGGTGCGAACGGCCGACTCACGCCGCGCGCACACGTGGATGCGGTCGAGGTCATGGGCGTCACTGTGCGGCACACCACACTGCACAACGCGGATCATGTGGCGGCACTGGATCTCCGTGTCGGCGGGCGCGTGTTCGTGCGGCGTGCGGGCGATGTGATCCCGCAAATCACGGGCATGGCCGCGGCAGCGAAGGGGCGTGCGCCGAAGGGCTGGAAAGCGGAGATTCCAGAGGAGCTACTGGGACCCGACGGTGACGTGCGCGCGGGCGTGACCTGGACCTTCGGGGGGCAGTTCGAGATGCCGGGAGAGTGTCCAGCATGTGGCACGCCGGTCTTGCAGGAGGGCAAGTACTTCCGCTGCCCGAACCTGGCGGGTTGTCGTCCGCAGCTCATTGGACGCACGCTTCAGCTGGCGAGCCGGGCGGCGTTCGACATCGATGGCATCGGCGAGAAGATGGTGGAGCAGCTCGTGGAGGCGAAGCAGCTGCGCACGCCGGCGGACCTGTTCCATCTCGACCCGGACGTGATCGTCGCGCTGGAGCGTTGGGGGCAAAAGACGGTCGACAACCTGCAGGAGCAGCTCGCGCAGAAGCGCCACGTGCCCTTCGAACGGTTCCTGGTGGCCCTGTCGATCCCCGATGTGGGCAGCGGTACGGCGCGCTTGCTGGCGCGCAGCTTCGAGGACTTCGATGCCCTGCGCGCCGCCACACAGGAGGATCTGGAGCATATCGATGGCATCGGGCCCGAGGTCGGGGCGAGCCTGGTCGAGTGGTTGACGGATGCGCCGGGGAGGGCACTCGTCGAGCGGCTCTTCGATGGCGGCGTCGAGATCTCGTATCCGGCCATGGCCACGGGCGAGGGGCTCTTCGCGGGCAAGTCGGTGGTCTTCACCGGCGCGCTCGAGGGGCTGACCCGGGCCGAGGCCAAGAAGACCGTCGAGGATCAGGGCGGGCGCGTGGCGTCTGCGGTCAGCGCCAAGACGGACTACCTGATCGTGGGCGGCAAGCCGGGCAGCAAGGCCAAGAAGGCGGCCGAGCTCGGGGTGACGGTTTGGACTGGCGAGGAATTCCTGGGGCAGGTTCGAGCGGGCGGCGACCGCTGAGAGGGCCCGCTCGCGCCTCGCTGGGGGCTGCTACACGGATTTACCCGAAAGAATCCTGGGCGGCGGGCGTC
The DNA here is from genome assembly GCA_047618565.1 of Planctomycetota bacterium. GTDB lineage: Bacteria > Planctomycetota > UBA1135 > UBA1135 > JBLHKW01. The sequence continues at coordinate 3,243 of JBLHKW010000021.1, read as the reverse complement.
TCTCGACCGATCTTGGGCACAGGGAGTCCGGGGGCGATGGCGGCCCGTGGACTTTCTACGTGTTCGAGACGATCAGAGGGAGACTGAGGATGGCAGGCGACGGTAAGGGCTTTGAGCTGCCCGATGGGTTTCAGACGGACGAGACCGCGCAGCTGGTAAGCCGCGCGCAGAAGGGGGATGTGGATGCCCTCAACGATCTCTTCCGGCGTTACCACCAGACCATGGTCGAGGTGGCGCGGCGCAAGCTGGGTCCGCGCCTGCGTTTGAAGGAGGATCCCGACGACCTGGCCCAGACGACGTTTCGTGAGGCCACCCGCGACTTTGCCCAGTATCGCTACCAGGGCGAGGGCTCCCTGCTGCGCTGGCTGATCCAGATCCTGCACAACAAGATCCGCGACAAGGCCGAGTTCTACTCGGCCGGCAAGCGCGATCTGTCACGCGAGCGCACGATCGAGTCCGACGATCCCCAGGGCCCGTCAAGCACGCGCGACATGACCAGCGGGGACCTCTCCGTGACCCAGGTCGTCCAGCGCGACGAGAACTTCGAGATCCTGCGCGAGTCGATCGGCGAGCTCTCGCCCGAGCACCGCAAGGCGATCACCCTGGTCTTCTTCCAGGGCAAGTCCCTGCGCGAGGCCGGGCAAGAGATGGACGGCAAGAGCGAGGACGCCGTGCGCATGATGCTGCGGCGGGCCGAGGGCAAGCTCGGGGACCGCCTGCGGGCCTCCCTGGGCCAGGACAACACCTGAGCACCGGCGGGCCTCTCGGCGCAGGACAGCACCTGGGCACCCGCTCGCCTCTTTCCGCGTCCGCCCTTGTCAGAAGCCCGCTGCGCCGATAAATTCTGTGGCCCCGCAGCGCGGGATCAGGGCTATTAACTCAATTGGTAGAGTGCCATGTTCACAGCGTGGAAGTTACTGGTTCGAGTCCAGTATGGCCCACCACGCACCGCTCGCGGCGTTCGCGCCGCGCCGGCCTCCCGGGAACGCGCCTGGAGCTTCCCGTGGCCTGGACCTGATCCAGTCCAGGCCGCCTGATTGAACTCGGGGGCAAGGTCGGCCCCCGTTGGGCCAGGTCAGAGTCTCGTCCACGACGAGGCCGGAGAAGCGGAGCCAGGCGCGATACCCACCGAGTGGGGTGGCTCGTCGTAGCGGTCTTAAAAGTGCGAACAACGATGCCGAGGAAGCGCGGCATCCGGGCTGGCATGGCTGCGTCGAACACCGCCGTCGGCCGGCCCGCATGGTCACCGGGACCCGTAACTCGGATCTCCATCCATCCCGAGATCGAGAACGGTAGTTTACGTTCACTGCCAGATTGTGCGTTGCCGACTCCCCTCATCTATCGAGGCCCGAGTTATCACCGCCATGACCCTACGACCGATCGCGCTGTCACTGCTCCTGCTTACTTCGTGTGTCCTGCCGCCGTAGGAAGGCCCTGATGTCGTCGCTTCAGCACCTATCGGGCTCGCTGCCGTCAAGGCTGCACCGGCGCCGGCGCCTTCATCCTCCGTGACCGTGCTTCCGCTCGTGCAGGGTGGCTCGGAAACGCGCAGTTTCGGAAAGCCGCAGCTCAGTCTCGAGTACACGTCCGACACGCGCGGTTACAACACACTGAACCTCACCGGTTCGACGCCGCTGCGCTATCAGTGGAACCTTTGGGGCCTGATCGATCTGCACTCGACGGACGGTGGACCGACGGCCGAGCGCGTCGACACGTCGCGCTACTTTCTCGAGCTGGACCTCAAGCGCAAGCTGTGGACCAACGCCGGGATCATCTTCGAGGTGAATGACTTCGCCGGTGACGAGAACGTCCTGGGCCGTGCCGAGGGCTTCTACATGGCCCAGGCGGAATGGCTCTCCGACCATGATGCGAAGCTCTACTTCAAGGTCTTCCCGTACGAGACCGATGGGCACGGTGCCCAGGCGAGCTTCGCCTTCGCCAAGCGCTTTCCGGGCTTTGCCGAGGACCGCTGGTCCATCGGCGGCTTCCTTGACGCGAACTTTGACGCGGGTCCGCTGGATGACGACACGATCATCGTGACGGAGACCCGGGTGCGCTACGAGTACATGGACGGCCTGAATCTCTTCGCCTAGATCCGACACAACGACGGGCTCACCGACGAAGACGACGTCGGTTTCGGCCTCCAGGGCATCTTCTGAGCGCTCCACGGGGGAGCGCCACGTGGGCCACCTTGCAGGCTCACATGCGCCTGGCATCGATCCCGCGCTGCCGGGTACTCTTCTCTGGATTAGTAACGAGCCGGCCGTCGATCCGTACTAACCTCGGATCGCGATGTCCGATGCCCAAGCCTGGATCGAGAAGCTGAACGACCTGCGGGCAGGGCGCCAGCCCTGCGCGATGGTCGTGGTGACCCAGGTGAGCGGGAGTGCGCCACGGGAAGCGGGTGCGCGCATGATCGTGGCCGACGGGAAACTAGCCTGGGGCACCATCGGCGGCGGCAACCTCGAGCGTCTCGCGATCGCACACGCCGCCAAAGCGCTCGCGGACGGGAGCCTTGGCACGCAGTCGATCGACTACCCGCTCGCCGAGAAGACCGGGCAATGCTGTGGCGGGCAGGTGACCCTGTTCTACGAGACGTTTCCCTGGCAGCGTCATCGAGTCGTGGTGTTCGGCGCCGGACATGTGGGGCAGGCCCTCGGCGGCCTTGCCGACTATCTGGCGGCGGACGTGTTGCTGATCGACAGCCGCTCGGCCGACACGATCCAGCCGGCATTGCCCGCGCGCAGTCCGTTCGAGGTGCTGTGGATCGACAGCCCGGAGGCCGAGGCGGACGACCTCGCGCAGGACAGCCTTGTGCTGGTGATGACGCACAGCCATGCGCAGGATCTCGAAATCATGGAGCGATTGCTGAAGCGTGGCGGGTTTCCCTACATCGGCCTGATCGGCTCCCGGCGCAAGTGGGCCAGGTTCAAGGCGCGGCTCGAGCAGCGCGGACTGGACCGCACGGCGATCGAAAGCGTGACATGCCCGATAGGTCTCGGCGAGGCTTCGAAGGATCCGCGTGCCATTGCGATCTCCGCTGCTGCCGAGTTGCTGGGTGTGATGCACCGCCTGGACCAGGAGCGCGGAGCCGGACGCGCTGCGTCCGGCTCCGTTCGGGGCTAGCAGCCCGTGGTGAAACTCACGACCCGCTCAAATCCGTCAGGCTCCGCCCTGGCGGCGTTGCGCTTCCTCCGAGTATCCACGAATACGCGTCGTCAGCGCGCCTTGCCAGATCGACTC
>JBLHKW010000020.1:0-42725 GCA_047618565.1 Planctomycetota bacterium | reverse complement strand
CTCGCGCCCGCTGTTCATCTACGTTTCGACCGAGGCCGCGCAGCGACCGGAAGTCGACGACTTCGTGCGCTTCTTCATTCAGCAGGCCCGTGGACTGGTCGGCGAGGTTGGCTACGTCCCGATGCCGAAGCAGGTCTACGCGGGCATTCTGCGTCGCTACGATGCGCGCGTGGTCGGCAGCCAGCACGATCAGGACGGTACGATCGAGAGCCTGTACCTGTAGCGCTCGACAGGTCCTCCATCGGAGTCCTCAGTGATCACGCCCCCGAGTGAACCCAGGCCGAGGCTGGCCTCTGCCACGCGAGCGAAGCGTGTCCAACAGGAGCCCGCGTTCCGGGCGCCACGCTGGCGCAAGCTGCGCGAGTTCGCGATCGGTCACGCCCTCCAGGCCTGCGCCGCGCTCTCGGTCCTGACGAGCTTCGGAATCGTGTTCATCCTGCTGAAGGAGTCATTGCCCTTCTTCGGCGAAGTTTCGCCGTGGGCCTTCTTGAGCGGCGCCACCTGGGCGCCGCTCATGGAGCCGCGATATTTTGGCGTTCTACCGCTGATCGGCGGGACCCTGCTCGTCACGGGAGTGGCCAGCTTGATCGTGATCCCGGTCGGGAGCCTGGCTGCGGTATTCCTCTCCGAGTACGCGAGTGATCGAGCACGGCGCATCTTCAAACCGGTGCTGGAGGTTCTGGCTGGCGTTCCGACGGTCGTCTACGGCTACTTCGCGATCGTCGTGGTCACGCCAGCGCTGCGCACCGTGATCCCGGCCATGGGCGTCTTCAACGCCCTCTCGGCTGGCATCGTCGTCGCGATCATGATCATTCCGACCGTGGCGTCCCTTTCTGACGATGCGATGCGCTCCGTTCCGCGCGCTCTGCGCGAGGCGGCGTTCGGGCTGGGTGCGACGCCGCGCGAGGTCAGTCTCGGTGTCGTCTACCCGGCGGCGCTCTCGGGGATTCTCTCCGCCTACGTGCTGGCCATCGGCCGCGCGCTGGGGGAGACGATGATCGTGACCATGGCCGCGGGCGCCACGCCGCAGCTGACCCTCAACCCGCTCGAGTCGATCCAGACCATGACGGGCTACATCGTGCAGGTCAGCCTCGGTGACACACCGGTGGGCACGCCCGAGTACCTGTCGATCTTCGCCGTCGGGCTGACGCTCTTCATGATGACGCTCGGCATCAACCTCTTCTCCTTCTGGATCAAGCGCCGTTATCGGCAGGCCTACTCTTGAAGCACAGCGACCTCTTTCCCGATCGTCTCGCCCTGCGGCGTCGCCGGGACAGACTCTTTTACCGGCTGACCGTGGCCGCGATGCTGGTGGGGGTCACGGCCCTCACGATCCTGATCGTCGGGGTTCTCATCGAGGGCCTGCCTTGGCTCTCGTGGGATTTCCTCGACCGCTATCCCTCGCGCACGCCGGCCAAGGCCGGTTTCAAGGCTGCCTTCTGGGGCAGCCTGTGGCTGGTCGGCTTGACGACGCTGCTGACCGTGCCCGTGGCCGTCGGCGGGGCGGTGTACCTCGAGGAATACTCGAGAGGTGGACGCTTCCACAAGCTGACCGAACTACTGATCGCCAACCTCGCGGGGGTTCCTTCGATTCTCTACGGCATGCTTGGCCTGATCACCTTCGTGCACATGTTCCAGGAGACGAGCGCCCAGACCAGCTTTCTGGGAGTTCAGCTTCCCTTCGGCCGCTCGGTGCTGGCCGGTGCGTGCACGCTCTCGCTACTCGTGTTACCGGTGTTGACCATCACGTCGCGCGAGGCGTTGCGGGCCGTGCCGGATTCGTTGCGTCAATCCGCCTTCGGGCTGGGTACTACCCGCTGGCAGGGCCTCCGACACCACGTGCTCCCGGCCGCAGCGCCCGGCATCCTGACCGGGGTCGTGCTTTCTATCTCTCGCGCGATGGGTGAGACGGCGCCACTCGTGATGATGGGAGCCCTTACCTACGTCGCCTTCGTGCCCACGAGCATCAACGACCCCTTCACGGCGATGCCGATCCAGATTTTCAACTGGGCCTCGCGTCCGCAGGCTGACTTTCAGTCGGTCGCGGCGGCGGGGATCCTGGTCCTGCTCGCTGTCTTGCTCGGAATGAACGCCGGTGTCGTGTTGTTGCGCAACCGCGCGGAGAGGTCGCGACGCGCATGAGCTCCACGAAGACGGTCCTCGAGGCTCGCGGGGCGACCATCTCCTACGGAGATTCTGTCGCCGTCAAGGACGTCAGCTTGCAAGTACTCGAGCACGAGGTGCTCGCGATCATCGGCCCGTCCGGCTGCGGCAAGAGCACGCTCCTGCGCAGTTTCAACCGCATGAATGACTTCATCGAGGACTGCAGGGTCGATGGATCTATCCTGTTCGAAGGCGTCGATGTGCACGGTCCTGCGATCGATCCGGTCGAGCTACGCCAGCGCGTGGGGATGGTCTTTCAGCGGCCCAACCCCTTCCCTAAATCGATCCGCGCAAACATCACCTGGGCGCCGCGCATGGCCGGCTATCGGGGCGATTACGAGGAGCTCGTCGAGCGCACCCTGCGCGAGGCTGCCCTGTGGGAGGAGACCCGGGACAAGCTGGACCGCTCCGCGCTGTCGCTCTCCGGTGGCCAGCAGCAGCGGCTGTGCATCGCGCGCAGCCTGGCGATGTCGCCGGAGGTGCTCCTCATGGATGAACCCTGCTCGGCGCTGGACCCGATCGCCGCGGGCAGCATCGAGGAACTGATCCGCTCGCTCAAGGAGCAGTACACCGTGGCCATCGTGACCCACAACCTTCAGCAGGCCGGGCGCATCGCCGATCGGACCGCTTTCATGTACCAGGGCGAGGTGATCGAGGTGGGCGAAACGAGCCAGATCTTCACTGACCCGACAGAGAAAAAGACCGAGGACTACATCACCGGTCGGTTTGGATGACTCTCATGACGGAACATCTCACACGCGATCTGCAGGAGATCAAGCGCAACGTCCTCGGCATGGCCGGCTGCGCCGAGGAGGCGCTCGGCCTGGCACTCGCAGCGTACTCGCGCCGCGAAGAGGTCCCGGCGCGGCGTCTGGCGCAGGCCGAGGAGCGCATCGATCGGCTGCAGCTCGAGATCGATGATCAGATCATCAAGTGTCTGGCGCTGCACCAGCCCGTGGCGAGCGATCTACGCTTTGTGACGTCGGCGATGCGCATCGTGAACGATCTGGAGCGCATCGGCGACCATACGACCTCGATCTCCGAGCGCTTGATCTACATCGTCAACCAGGAGCCCCTGGGCGAGCCGGTCGAGATCGAGGCGATGATGCGCGGCGCCGCCGCGATGTTGCGCGACGGGCTGAACTCCTTCGTGGATCAGGACCCGGACCTGGCCCGTGATGTGCTGAAGCGCGACGACGCGATCGACGAGTACAACCGGCAGCACTTTGTCATCCTGATCGAGCGCATGAAGCGCGACCCGAGCTCGATCGAGGTGGCCGTCTCCATGCTCTCCATCTCCCGCGGTCTGGAGCGTATCGCCGACCTTGCCACGAATATTGCCGAGGATGTGGTCTACATGGTGGATGCCAAGGACATCCGTCACCCCGGGGTCGGGGCGCGGCCACGGCCCATGCGCAGCGAGGACGTCAGCCCGGATTGACCCGCGCGCGGGTCACACAATTGCAGAGGTGCGCTGCCGCGGGCGAGCCGCTATCGTCGTACCCATGAACGCCGGCGGCGATCCCCGCGGACACTTTCCGCACGAGCCGATCCAGCGCGTGATCGGACCCATGCAGCGCTTCCTGCATGTCGAGGCGGCGAGCGGGGTGGTGCTCTTGCTCTGCACCCTGACCGCGCTCGGCCTGGCGAACAGCCCCATGGCCGAGAGCTTCCTGGGCTTCTGGAAGATGCCGGTCGCAATACACCTTGGCTCGTTCGAGATGGAGCACTCGCTCCAGCACTGGGTCAACGATGGGCTGATGGCGATCTTCTTCTTCGTCATCGGCCTGGAGGTGAAGCGCGAGATCGTCCTGGGCGACCTGCGCGAGCTGCGTACCGCGGCTCTACCGATCGCGGCTGCCATCGGCGGGATGGTCATTCCCGCTGCGGTCTACTTGCTCATCCTTGGATCGGAGTCGGGGCGGGATGGTTGGGGCATCCCGATGGCGACCGACATCGCCTTCGTCGTGGGGTGCATGGCGATTCTGGGCAAGCGTGTTCCTCATAGCTTGCGCGTGCTGCTGCTCTCGCTGGCCATCGCGGACGACATTGGAGCGATACTCGTCATCGCTGTCGGGTACACGGAGTCCATCGATGGAACGGCCCTGGCACTCGGCTTCGCCGGTATCGGGGCCGTGCTCGTCATGCAGCGGATCGGTGTCCGGAGCATCGGTGTGTACACGTTGGTCGGCATGGCGATCTGGCTGGCCTTCCACGAGTCGGGCGTCCACGCGACGGTGGCGGGCGTGATCCTGGGTCTGATGACTCCCGCGCGTAGCTACCTGTCGGAGTCCGTGTTCAGCGACTTCATCGAGCGCGCAAGGGAGGTTCTCCGCGGGCGCGTGGCGTACAGCTCCGCACGCCGCACGGGCCACGTGCGTGACCTGACCCGTGCCGCCCGTGAGACCCTTTCGCCACTCGAGTACCTCGAAGCCACGCTGCATCCGTGGGTGGGGTTTGCGATCATGCCTATCTTCGCCTTGGCGAACGCGGGTGTCCCTTTCAGGGTGGGGGACCTCGCCGACCCGGTTGCCCTGGCCGTCGCTGGCGGCCTGCTCATCGGTAAGCCTGTCGGTATCGTGCTCACGTCCTTCCTTGCAGTGAAGCTGGGGCTGGCCCGGAAGCCCGACAGCGTGTCATGGACCGCGCTCATCGGCGGCGGCTTCCTGGCGGGGATAGGGTTCACCATGGCGCTCTTCATCTCCGGACTGGCACTCGCCGGACCAGAGCTGGACATCGCCAAGGTCGGGGTCCTGGGTGCGTCAGGCGTGGCGGCCGCGATCGGCATGGCCATCTTGATGCTGGCGCTGCCGAAGCCCGCAGCGGGGAATGACTGAGGAACCCACCACGCCCATTGGGATCCGAGTCGGCCGTCGATGGACCAGCGGCGGCCCCGTCGCGTCAGCGCGCCACTGGCGCTTCCTGTGTCAGGCGGGCACAATCTCGGGATGCATCACCTAATTAACGTCGGACTATCGATCGCGCTCACGGGACTGGTCAGCTGTCAGGGAGGCGCCAGCGACGGCGCCGACGCTGGAGCCACGGAGGCGACAGAGGCCGGCGAGGCCACGGAGGCTAGCGAGGCCAGCCCGCCCGCGGAAACGGCAGCGCCGTCCGAAGCCGAGGGCGCCATGGGAGGCGAGGTCGCGAAAGCGGAGGGTGATTGGTCGGATGGGGACACGATCCCGTCCGGCAAGGAGGGTGTTCCCGAACTCCAGATCCTGACGGTCCACAAGAACGGATCCGGTGAGCCGTGCGGCAGTGGCAAGAGAGCGACGGTGGCCTACACGGCCATGCTTGCGGATGGAACGGTGATCGATCCGGGCAACAAACCGTACGCCTTCGTGGTGGGGGCGGGCAGTGTCATCAAGGGCTGGGACGTGGTGGTCGCGAGGATGCGCGTGGGCGACAGCTTCACCATCACGATCCCGCAGGATCTCGCGTACGGGGCATCGAAGGGTGACCTCAAATTCGACATGGAGCTGCTCTCGTTCGAGTAGTGCACGCGAACCCTGCTCGGAGCGCAGCGGCGGGTCGGGCGCTGCTCTATCTCAGCTTTGCAAATCCGCTCTCGAGGGTTGCCACGAGGGCGTCGATGTCGGCTTCGGTCATGGCGGTCGAGAGGGCCGCGGAGCAGGTGTTGATCATCATGAAGCCCGCATCGAAGATGTGGTCGAGCAGCACCTTCAGCTGGCGGTTCTGCTCGTCCGTCATGAAGGCTTCGCGGTAGTTGCGCGGCGGGTCCGGCTTGAGGTGCACGCGGAACATCGATCCACCGCCGGTCACGCATGCGGTGACGCCGGTGGAGCGGATCGCGGCTTCGATGCCGTCCATGGCGCGCTTCGCCAGGGCGTTGATGCGCGTGACCGCCGCCCTGTCGAACAGTTCCATTGCGGCCAGACCTGCGGTCATCGTGATCGGGTTGGCGGAGAAGGTGCCCGAGTGGGGGAAGAGCAGTTTGTCGGCCAGCGGGTTCATGACGTTCATCACCTCGCTGCGTCCCACGATGGCGCCGACGGGAAACCCACCGCCGATGGCCTTGCCGAGCGCTGTCAGGTCCGGCTCGATGTCGTAGGCATCCTGCGCACCACCGTAGCCCGAGCGGAAGGTGATCACCTCGTCGAGCACGAGCAGCGCACCGTCCTCTCGGGTCCAATCTCGCAGGGCAGCGACGAAGTCCGCCTCCGCGGGCCGTAGACCCACGCGGTGCGGCATCAGGTCGAGCAGCACGCAGGCCAGCTCGCCCCGGTGCTCATCGAGAATGGCGCGCGCACGCTGCACGTCATTGAAGGGGATGATGACGACGTCGCCCAGGGCCGATGCCGGCGTTCCGTGCGCCACGGGCACGCTGGCGGGATGGTTCACGTCACCCCAGTTGCTCGGGCCCGGAGTCTGGCTCACCTCGGCGTAGTCGTACTGGCCGTGGTACGAGCCCTCGACCTTGGCGATCTTGGGGCGACCGGTGAACGCGCGCGCCGCCTTGATGGAGCCCATGATGGCCTCGGTGCCGGAGTTCACGAAGCGCACCATATCGAACGCGTCGTTACGACTGCAGATGTGCTCGGCGTAGCGCACCTCGATCTCGGTCGCCAGCGTGAAGGCCGTGCCGCGCGCGAGCTGTTCCGTGACTGCCGCGACCACGGCCGGGTGCCCGTGGCCGTGGATCAGGGATGCCATGTTGTTCGCGAAGTCGATGCGCTCGACGCCCTCGATATCGGTCACGCGCGAGCCGCGGGCGACGTCCGCGTAGAGCGGATGCGGCGTGCGTAGCACCGTGTTTCGGCTGACGCCTCCCGGCAGTGTCTTGAGCGCCCGCTCGTAGAGGGCCGCGCTCGCGGACTTCTTGGGCGCGTCGCTCACCGTCCCTCCGGTGTTGCGTCGGCGATCGGGAGGAGCGGCGCCCCGGTCCTCTCCTTGACGTACTCGTAGGTGATGCCCGGGCTGAGCTCGACCAGCTGGAAACCCTGGGGCGTGACCTGGATCACGGCCAGGTCCGTGTAGATGCGGTCGACGATGCCCAGGCCGGTCAGCGGATAGGTACAGCCCTCGACCAGCTTCGGGTCACCGTGCTTGGTGCAGTGCTTCGTGACCACGAAGATCGACTTGACGCCTGCGACCAGGTCCATGGCGCCGCCCACGGCGGGGATCGCATCGGGGGCACCCGTCGACCAGTTGGCGAGGTCGCCATTGCTCGCCACCTGCAGCGCACCGAGCACGCACAGGTCGAGGTGGCCGCCGCGAATCATCGCGAAGCTGTCCGCGTGGTGGAAATAGGCGGCTCCGGGCAGGATCGTCACCTGGCGCTTGCCCGCGTTGATCAGCTCCGGGTCGCCCATGCCGGGTTCCGGCGACGGACCCATGCCGAGCAGCCCGTTCTCCGTGTGGTAGACGAACTCGCGCCCCGCGGGCACGAACTTCGCGATCAGTTCCGGGATGCCAATCCCCAGGTTCACGTAGGATCCGTCGGGGATGTCGAGCGCCAGGCGCTGGGCCATTTCGTCGCGGGACAGTCCCACTCTGGTTCCTTGATCGGTCATGGGTACGAGACTCCTGCGGCGACGAGCACGGACTCATGCGCGGGGCTTGCGATGCCGACGACGCGTGTGACGAAGATGCCCGGAGTGATGATCGTCTCTGGATCGAGCTCACCGGCCGGGACCACGGACTCCACTTGCACGACGGTGATCGCCCCGGCCATGGCCATCAGCGGCGTGAAGTTGCGGGCAGTCTTGTTGTAGATCACGTTGCCGTAGCGGTCCGCCGCGCGTCCCTTGAGCAGCGCGAAGTCGGCGCGCAGGCCGTACTCGAGCACGTACTCGCGGCCCTCGAAGCTGCGGACTTCCTTGCCCTCGCCCAGCGGTGTGCCCACGGAGGTCGGCGTGTAGAAGGCCGGGATGCCCGAGCCTCCGGCGCGGATGCGCTCGGCCAGGGTGCCCTGGGGCACCAGCTCAAGTTCGGTCGCGCCGCTGCGGTAGAGCTTCGGGAAGACCGTCGAGTTGGTCGTGCGCGGGTAGGAGCAGATCATCTTCGAGACCCGGCCCGCCTTGATTAGCGCCGCCAGTCCGACCTCGCCGCTGCCCGTGTTGTTGTTGACGACCGTCAGGTTTGTAGCGCCCTGGTCGATCAGCGCGTGGATCAACTCGATCGGGCTGCCGGCCTCGCCGAAGCCGCCGATCATGACGGTTGCACCATCCTGAACGCCTTCGACGGCCTGTGCGGCGCTCGCCACCTGCTTGTCGATCATTACACGCTCGCCTTGCTCTCGACGGCGCTCGCCATGGCCGTGCGGTGGTACTCGAACAGGCCCGCCTCGTCGAAGAGGACACGATCGTTGTAGCCGTCGAACCAGATGGCCTCCGGGTTGCGCCCGACGATGCAGATCTTGCCCTTGTCCGGGGCATCCGCGGCGTTGCGCAGGATCTTGAAGATCACGACGCCGTTCTCGCTGCCCGGGACGCCGGGGATGGGCTCATCGGTCACGGCCACGACCTCGGTCTTGCCCTTGTAGTGCGTGATCGAGAGGCGCGCGTGGTTCTCGACGCCGGACAGGCCCTTCTGGGCCTCGTTCAGCAGCGCCCAGGCGCTCTCGATCGGGACATTGAAGGCCTTGTGGGCCACGATGTCACGCCCACAGAAGAAGTAGTGGTTGTTGGCGCCGACGCGCTTGATGGCGCGCTGCATGATGCGCAGTGCGTTGGCGTCGTCGTTGATGTCCTTGATGATGGGGGACTGGTTCTCGATGCTGATCCAGCCGCGAGCGGTCAGACCGTCCATGGCCTTTTTGGTGGCCGGGATCCACCTGAGGACGCCGGAGGCCTCTTCGATGTAGTCCCCGTTCGCGTCCTTCGCGAGGAACTCGTCCGGGTGGTTGAAGTGCACCATCATGCGCAGGCCCACATCGGGGTAGGTCGTGTGGAAGCTGTCGAGCATGGCCAGGAAGGTCGTGTCGAAGCGCTGAGGAAAGAACGCCAGCTCCTTCGTGCCAACGCGGATCGACTCGATGCCGGCCTCGGCCAGTGCGCCGAACCAGGCCGCGAGCTTGGCGTTCGACAGCACCATCGGGTCTCCACCCGAGAGCAGAATCTCGCGCAGCTTCTCGCGCCCCGTCTCGGGGTGCCGTCCACCGTTCTTGGCCACGGCTTCGTTGTGCGAGTGGATGTAGGCCGTGATCTCCGTGATCTGGGCCATGCCTTTCTTGGCGACGGTACCGTCCATGCGCTCCACTTCGCGGCGGCTGATCAGCTCCTCGCGGTAGCAGAAACGACAGTGCGCCGAGCAGGTCGAGACGACGTACATCAGCCCCATTTCGTACTTGTGGAGCAGGCCTTCGACCGGGCTGTAGTCCATCTGGTGACCCGGGTCGTCGGCTCCTTCCAGGTCTTCGGTCTCTTCCGGCGTGGCCTTGACGAGGGAGCGGATGGGCTCGCTCTGCATCGCGAGTTCGAAGTAGTGCCTGGTCATCTTGACCGGCATTCGCGCCTCGACGTCGCGTTCGGTGCCTATTAGCGGCCGCAGTGCCTCGATCTCTGCGGGTGAGTAGAAGCTCTGCACATCCTCGGGCGCCCGCTCATGGAGGAACGGTGCCAGGCCGTTGATGCTCTCGCGCTCGTAACGCGGGCTCTCGACAGTGTCGAGGAAGGCCTGTTCTCGATCGGTGGGGACGTGCTTCGCTGCGTTGCTCATGGTTGTCGGGCCCGGCGCTGGGGGCGGAGGCTGTGTAACTAAATGGACAGTATTGAGAGGGGAGTGTAACGTGGTGCTCAAAGGCTTGCCAGGTGTCTATTCCCGATCTCATCGCAGCGGTCAGCGAGCGCCTCACCCCGACCGAGCGGCGTATCGCGAAGGCCGTGCTCGCGGACCCGACCCTGCTGGCCTTCGGGACCGTCTCCGACCTGGCGGGCCGGGTAGGCACCAGTCGGCCGTCGATCGTGCGCTTCGCCCACAAGCTCGGTTTCGAGGGCTACACTGGCCTCCAGGAGCAGGTTCGAGCGGGCCTGTCCGAACAGCTGTCGCGGCCGAGCCAGCGCATCCGGCACCAGGACGAGCTACTCGCCCCGGCGCGGGCGGCGCTCGAGGGCGCGATCGGGACCCTGTTCGAGGCCCTGAGCGACGATCGGCTCGCGGCTCTCGCGGCGCCCATCGTGCGCGCGAAGAGCGTGTGGATCCTCTCCGGGGAGACCTCCCGGGCCGGGGCCCACGCGCTGCTCAGCGGCATGGCGATGATCCGACCGGGGGTGCACCTGATCGAGGAACACTCCAGCGCTGGCGACCTCAGTAGCGCGCTCCCGGGTGACGTAGGGGTCGTTTTTGACTTTGCGCGCTACCGACGCCACGCCATCACGGCCGCGCGCACCCTGGCCGAGCACGGCGTCGACATCGTGGCGATCACCGATGGTCCCTTCTCGCCGCTCGCATCCCTGACGGATACCTGGTGCGAGCTGAAGGTGCTGGCCATCGGGCCCTTCGACAGTTCCGTGCCGGCCGTCGCCATCGCCGAGCTGCTCGTGGCGCATGTGGCGACCCAGCTGCGCGACGAGGCACGTCGTCGCATCGATCGAACGGAAGCCATGTGGGAATCCACGGACACGTTTCTCTGATCACGTGGAGGGCCGCTCCGACGCCACTTTGCATCGACGGTTGCAGCGGGTGGGGCGCATTGTAGCTTGCGCTGTGTTTCGTGTGTCTGTTGCTGCTCCCATGTCGGCCATTGGAGTTGGATACTACGAGAGCGGCCTCGGCGAACGAGGGTTCGCCGAGGCCGCCAGGTGATCGTTCGGGACTGCCGATTCTCTACTTGCTACCGCCGGAGCTTCCCGACTTGAGCGTCTCGAGAACCTGGTCGATTCCGAAGCTGCCGCCTTTTTGGCGCGGCGGGAATTCCACGAACGTCGTCAGGAACCTCCCGACGTATTCCTGCGCAGGGACGAGCAGGAATAGGTGTTCAAACCTCCAACGCTCGTAGTCCATGGACTCATGGTCGGCCGTTTCGAATGGGTCCGAACGTAGGTTGAAGAGCTTCGGCAAGCGCAGGGTAACGAAGGGGTCTTGCCATACTTCCATGCCTTCCGCGCGCTGCTCAGCAAAGACGAGTTTCCATTGGTTGTAGCGCAGCCCAACCAATGAGCCGTCGTCGTTGAAGTAGAAGAACTCCTTGCGGGCGCTGGGGCCCTTGCCCGTCAGGAAATCCAGTTGATTGTAGCCGTCGAGGTGCACCCGGAACGACTCGTCGCCGACCTTGTACCCCTTCTTCAACTTCTCCGCGATATCGGGTTCTCCGACGGCGGCCATCAGGGTGGGAAGCATGTCTTCGTGCGCCATGATGTCGTTGAGGACGGTGCCGGGCTTGATGTGTCCAGGCCAACGGATCGCGGTCGGGACGCGGTAGCCTCCTTCCCAGTTGGTGTTCTTTTCACCGCGGAATGGCGTGGCTCCGCCATCCGGCCACGTAAAGACCTCGGCGCCGTTGTCGGTCGAGTACATGACGATCGTATTGTCGTCGAGACCAAGCTCGGTCAGCTTGTCGAGGATTTGCCCGACATGTCCATCGTGCTCCACCATGCCGTCGGGGTAGATGCCAAGGCCGGTCTTGCCTACGCTCTCTTCCTTGAGGCGCGTCCAGACGTGCATGCGCGTCGAGTTCCACCACAGGAAGAACGGCTTTTCGGCTTCCTTGGCATCTGTCATGAAGCGCAGCGCTTCCTTGGTGACCTCGTCGTCGATCGTTTCCATGCGCTTCTTGGTGAGCGCTCCGGTGGCAACGATTTTTTGCGTGCCATCCGGTTGAGCCCAGCAGTGCAACACGCCGCGAGTGCCGTACTTCTTGCGTAGTTCCGGGTCCTTGAAGTAGTCGGGGTGTTCAGGCTCGTCCTCCGCGTTGAGGTGGTAAAGCGATCCGAAGAATTCGTCAAAACCGTGCGCGGTGGGGAGGTGCTCGTCGCGGTCACCCAGGTGGTTCTTGCCGAACTGACCCGTCATGTAGCCGTGGGGCTTCAGTAACTGCGCGAGTGTCACGTCTTCCTCTTGCAGGCCTTCCTTCGCGCCGGGCAGCCCCACCTTGAGGAGCCCCGTGCGGAACCCTGATTGGCCGGTGATGAAGCAAGCGCGCCCCGCCGTGCAGCTCTGTTGCCCGTAGAAGTCCGTGAACATTGCCCCTTCTCGTGCGATGCGGTCGATGTTGGGCGTCTTGTAACCCATCATGCCGTGGTTGTATGCGCTGACGTTCCAGTAGCCGATGTCGTCGCCCCAGATGATGAGGATGTTGGGTTTGTCTGTTTGAGCGTGGGCGAGAACAGGCGTGAAGGCGACGGCGCCCATCACGAGGGAGCGAACTAGCGGAAAGGTCTTCATGTCGAATTCTATATTGGGAAGGTGGGGCGCCCTAGGCCTGGGGATGTGGATGAAGGACGAGAGGGGCGGGAGCCTACTCTATGAATCCTGCAGCTTCCGGGAGAGTAGCCATGATTCCCCGGCGAGTTGGCGCATCGGGCGCTATTCGAGACCGTGGTCTTCATGGTCGCGGCCGCAGGAGCTGCCGAGATAGAACTCCGCGTCGGCGCTGAGCGGACGTTCTTGTCGGCAAGGGGGGGGGGCCAGGGCACCTCAGGGCCCTGCGCAGGAGCGGCGAGTGAGGTTTCAGGGTCAGAACAGCCGGTTTGGCGGCGATATGAAATTGCCTGGCGCGTACACGCTGACGCGGACGGCCCTGCGGGTTATCGTCCGTATTCGTCCCCGAAACCCCGTTCGAGCTCCATCACGCATGCGCTACCGCCGCTTTCACCTCGCCCTGCTGTCCGTGGCCGCCCTCTGTGCTCCGACACTCGCTCGCGGGGACGTTGCTGCCACCACCCTGGCCGACCTCTCCGACGTGCGCCTGCTGGCCCTCGACGGGGCGACGAGTACCTTCGCGTCCGCCGTCGGATCAGGTCCGGTCGTGATCGCCTACACGGCGGTCGGCTGCCCGATCGCGCAGAAGTACGCGTCGCGCCTGAGCCGGCTGGCGAGCCAGTTCGCTGACGAAGGAGTCGACTTTGTCCTGGTCGACGCCAGCCCGCAGGACACGCGCGCGGCCATCGCAAAGGAGCTCGGCGAGCTTGGGCTGAGCCTGCCCGTGTACCTGGATCATCGCCAGGAGCTGACGCGTCTGCTCGACGTCGTGACCACGACCACGGTCTTCCTTTTTGACACGAACGGCGGGCTGGCCTACCGCGGAGCCGTCGACGATCAGCACTCCCTGGGTGCGTCACTTCCCGAGCCGCGCGCGAATTTCCTGCTCGACGCGATCCAGGACGTCCTGGCGCTGCGCAAGCCGGAGCCGGCGAGCACCGAGGCAGCGGGCTGCCGCATCACGCGCCTTGCCGATGACGAGCTACCCGAGGAGATCACCTACTCGAAGCACATCGCACCGATTCTGCAACGCAACTGCGAGGAGTGCCATCGCCCGGGACAGGTCGGACCGTTCACCCTGCAGTCCTACGAGAAGGCGCGCGGGTGGTCCGAGATGATCCTGGAGGTCGTCGACGAGCGCCGCATGCCGCCCTGGAATGCGGACGAGGCTTTCGACGGCGTGTTCACGAACGAACGCCACCTGTCGAAGAAGGAGCGCAGTCTGCTGCATCAGTGGGTCGAGGGTGGCATGCAGCGCGGCAATCCTGAGGAGGACCCGGAGCCTATCGAGTGGAACGATGATTGGGCCATCGGGGAGCCTGATGTGGTCTACACCATGGAGCGCTGGTGGGGTGGCAACGGTCGTGGCAACAGCGACCCGCTACCCGCCGAGGGCTACGAGGTTCCGCGCGAGGGCGTGGTCGACTACCAGTACTTCATGGTCGAGACGGGCTTCTCCGAGGATCGCTGGGTGCGCTCGATCGAGGCGCATCCGGGGGCTGCGGACGTGGTCCACCATGTGCTCGTCATGATCGACGACCCGAAGTCGAGCGCTGCCGAGCGCGACAGGCAGCTCGACTTCACCAGTTACTTCGCGGCGGCCGCGCCCGGGGACAACGTGGTTCAGTACCCGGATGGGTACGCCAAGCGTCTGCCCGCCGGATCGACGCTCGTGTTCCAGATGCACTACACGCCGAATGGCAAGCAGCGCTTCGATCGCTCGAGCGTTGGCCTGATCTTCGCCAACCGGGCGCCCGACTTCGAGGTCGTCACGGATGCGGTCGTGGACGGTCGCCTTCTGATTCCCGCCGGTGCAGAGAACCACGAGGTGCGCGCCTCGCGCACGTTCCCGGACGACGTTGCCGTGATCGGATTATTCCCGCACATGCACATGCGCGGGAAGGACTTCAAGTACACCCTGCACTACCCGGATGGTGGCAGCGAGGACCTGCTCTACTCGCACTACGACTTCAACTGGCAGGAGGGCTACGTCTACCCGGACCCCTTCCTGTTCCCCGCGGGCTCACGCCTGGAGTGTGTCGGCCATTTCGACAACTCCGTGGGCAATCCGAACAACCCGGACCCCGAGCAGGACGTGCGCTGGGGCGATCAGTCGTTCGAAGAGATGTTCATAGGATACTTCGACTACGTGCGCCCGGCCAACTGACGCGCGCGGACCAGCTTCGGGCGAGCGCGTCGGCCTGTAGCCTGTAGCTCGTTCTGAAGGGTCGACGCG
The DNA here is from genome assembly GCA_047618565.1 of Planctomycetota bacterium. Taxonomy (GTDB): domain Bacteria; phylum Planctomycetota; class UBA1135; order UBA1135; genus JBLHKW01. The sequence goes on along the minus strand of JBLHKW010000020.1, from coordinate 27,943 downwards.
GTGTCTCGCCTGTGGCACCGCGCTGCGCGGGGTCGACTTCCAGGCGTGTCGACACGGCATCGCGCTGTGGAGTCCAGGGACAGTCGACGACGTCGAGCCATCGACGTAGCCCGCGCGGGAGCACCTCGCCGGGATCGACCGTGCCGACGGGGTCGCGGGTGTCTCCGTAGCGGGACGTGGCGCGCCTGTGCAGGCCGCTTGGGACCATTTTTGGGTCACCGTGCTCGCTATCGAGACGCGGCAAACCTGCGCTCCGAGGTCCCAATGACGGGAATCGCATGTTGCCCTCAAGCTGCCTATTGAACAGGGACGATGGGCCGGTCAGTTCCCTGAAACCCACTCGCACGGATACCCGTGCAGTACTGCAAATGGCTGCGGCGAATGACCGAACAAGACGATCTACTGCGTGACTTCCTGGTCGAGAGCTACGAGAACCTCGACCGCCTGGATGGTGAGCTGATCACCCTCGAGGAGGACCCCGAAGGATCGGATGTTCTCTCGAGCATCTTCCGGACCATCCACACCATCAAGGGCACCTGCGGGTTCCTTGATTTCGGCCGCCTGGAGAAGCTCACCCACGCAGGGGAGAATCTGCTCAGCAGCCTGCGTGATGGCGAGCTTACCGCGGACCAGAACATCGTGGGGTCCCTCCTGGGCCTCGTCGACGCCGTTCGCGCAAGCCTCGGGCACATCGAGGCGACGGGCGAGGAATCCAACGTGGACCACGGTGAGATCATCGCTGTGCTTGCCGCCCACCGGGACCGCATGCCCGCGCTGGGCGAGGTTCTGGAAGCCGTCGGACTCGTGACCGGGGAAGACATCGATAGCGCACTCTCGCTCCAGGCCGAAGGGGACCAGCGTCGCCTCGGCGAGATCCTCTCCGACCAGGCCTGCGTCAGCAAACAGGAGGTCAAGAATGCCCTGACCGCTCAGGCGGACATGTCCACCCCGGCGGAAGCGCCCACGCCCGCCGGTGGAATCGCCTCGAACAACATTCGTGTGCAGGTCGATCAGCTCGACAAGCTCATGAACCTGGCGGGGGAACTCGTCCTGGCTCGCAACCAGATCCTGCAGCTCGCGGCCGTCACCCAGGACACCGAGACCATCGCGACGGCGCAGCGCCTGAACCTGGTCACCTCCGAGTTGCAGGAGGGCATCATGAAGGTTCGCATGCAGCCGATCGGAGTGCTGTGGAGCAAGTTCCCGCGTCTCGTGCGCGACCTGGCGCAGGTGTGCGGCAAGTCGATGCGCCTGGAGATGGAAGGCAAAAACACCGAGCTGGACAAGACCCTGCTCGAGGCGATCAAGGATCCGCTGACGCATCTGGTGCGCAACGCTGTCGACCACGGCGTCGAGACCTCCGAAGATCGCGTCGCCGCTGGCAAGCCAGCGCAGGGCGTTCTGTTGCTGCGCGCTTTCCACGAGAGCGGGCAGGTCAACATCGAGATCATCGACGACGGCAAGGGCATCGATGCCGCCTCCGTCAAGGACAAGGCCGTGGCGCAGGGACTGGTCACGCGCGAGGTGGCCGACAAGATGAGCGACCGTCAGGCGCTCGACCTGATCTTCCATGCGGGCCTGTCCACCGCCAAGGCGGTCACGAACGTGTCCGGTCGCGGTGTCGGCATGGACGTCGTCAAGACCAACATTGACGAGATCGGCGGCTCGGTGGACATCAACAGCGAGTTCGGTCACGGCACCACCATCCGGATCAAGATTCCGCTGACGCTGGCCATTATCCCGGCGCTGATCGTCTCTACGGCCGGCGACCGCTACGCCATTCCGCAGGTCAGCCTCGTGGAGCTGGTACGGCTCGAAGGCGCGGAGGCGCAAAGCGGGATAGAAGATCTACACGGCTGCCCCGTCTACCGCCTGCGCGGAGAGCTGCTGCCCCTGGTGTTCCTGGATCGCGCCCTTGAGATCGAAGTCATGGAAGGCCCGAGCGAGGGGTCCGACCTGGTTGAGCGGGTACGTAATCTGGTGGTCGTCCGTGCGGATGACCGGTTGTTCGGGTTGATCGTTGAAGAGATCAACGACACCGAGGAGATCGTCGTCAAGTCGCTGGACAAGCAGATCAAGGCCGTCTCGGTCTACGCCGGAACCACGATCCTCGGAGACGGCCGCGTGGCCCTCATCCTGGATGTGCTCGGGCTGGCGCAGCGCGCGCGGGTGATCACCGAGGGCCGCCACGAGCGGCGTGTCGCGGTCGCCGATGGCGATGACGTCAGGTCTGCCGACATCGGCACCTATTTGATGCTACGTGGTGGCGGTGATCGACGCATGGCCATTCCGCTCAGCTGCGTGGACCGCCTCGAAGAATTCAAGCCGGAGCGGATCGAGCACACGGGCAACCAGGAGGTCGTGCAGTACAGGGACCAGATCATGCCCCTCGTGCGCGTAGCCGAACTACTGAACATGACCAGCATCTCCCGCACCGAGGAGGAAAGCGACGATCTCGTGAAGGTCATCGTGCACTCGAGTGGCTCACAGAGCGTCGGGCTGGTCGTGGACGAGATCTCTGACATTGTCGAGAGTGCCGCGACCGGGCGCCGCGATTCGGATGTGCGCGGCATCGAGTGCGCCGTCGTGATCGACAACCAGGTCACCGATCTGCTCGATCTGGACACGTTGCTCGAGCATGTCATGGCTCGGGACGTTGAGCTCGCGTCCGGTTCCGAGGCTATTGCTGATGCCGCGGCCCTGGCGGACACCAGCCAGTTCTGTACCTTCCACGTCGGAGACCTGTTCTTCGGCGTCGACGTGATGAACGTCCAGGAGGTGCTTCGTCATCAAGAGATGACGCGCGTGCCCCTGACGAGCGACGTGGTGCACGGTGTGATCAACCTGCGTGGTCAGACCGTCACGGCCCTGGATATGCGTGAGCGCCTGGCGCTGCCCGAGCGCTACGAGGCTGGGTACACGGGCGACGATATTATCCTGCCCACAAACGTGGTGCTACGCACCGAGGACGGTGTCGTGAGCATCCTCGTGGACACGATCGGTGATGTCGTGAGTGTCGAGGAGTCCGACAAGGCCAACCTGCCGGAGACCGTCGACGGAACCGTCCGTGAACTCGTGACCTCGGTCTACAAGCTGCCCGGATCCCTGCTTCTGATCCTCGATATCGATCGTCTCGGTGCCATCGACAGCCCTGTGCTCGCCAGCTAGGACCCGATCACAGTCGCACAACGAATGATCCTCATCGCCGGGGACCTGGTCGTGGCCACGACCCCCAACCGCGAACGGAATGTGGCCACGGAACCCCATCCACTGGGCAATCTGCCCATACCCAACCAAAGGACCCCAAAATGCCTGCCAGCACCGAGATTCGTGACACAGAGCAGACTTCCTCGACCGGGATGGCCCAGGAGACCATGATGGGTATGTTGGAGAACGCGCCCATCAACATCATGTGCGCCGACAGCGACGGCAACGTCCAGTACCTGAACAAGAAGTCGCTCGAGACCCTGAAGTCCATTGAGGATCTGCTGCCCGTGAAGGTCAAGGACATTGCCGGCAACTCGTTCGACGTCTTCCACAAGGATCCGTCCTACCAGCGCGGACTGGTCGGTACGGACGCGAGCCTCCCGTTGCAGGCCAAGATCGGGGTGGGCGAGCACACGCTCGACCTGCTGGTCTCGCCCATGTACGACGGTGAAGGGAAGTACATCGGACCGATGGTCACATGGGAGGTGATCACGGAGCAGCTGAAGCAAGAGGCTTCGATCAAGGCTGCCGAAGAGCGCGAGGCGGCCGCCGCCAAGCTGCTCGGCGAAAACGTCGACTCCATGCTCGCGGTCGTGACGGCCGCCGCCGACGGCGACCTCACCAAGGACATCACGGTCAAAGGCTCCGACGCCATCGGGCAGATGGGCGAAGGTCTCGACAGCTTCCTGCGCAGCCTGCGCAAGACCATTGGCGGCATGTCGGAGACATCCGAGACACTCGCTTCCGCGGCCGAGGAACTGAGCTCGGTCAGCAGGCAGCTGACGAGTAACTCGTCGGAGACCATGACCCAGGCGCAGGTTGTCACGGACGCCTCCAAGCAGGTCAGCGAGAACGTTGGGACCGTCGCTTCCGGCACGGAAGAGATGAGCTCCAGTATCAAGGAGATCGCGCGCAACGCGACGCAGGCCGCTGGAGTGGCTGCGGAGGCCGTGCAGGTCACCGAGGACACGAACGTCACGATCAGCAAGCTGGGTGAGAGCAGCCAGGAGATCGGCCAGGTCGTGAAGGTCATTACCTCCATTGCAGAACAGACCAACTTGCTGGCGCTCAACGCGACCATCGAGGCGGCGCGTGCCGGCGATGCGGGCAAGGGCTTCGCTGTTGTTGCAAACGAGGTCAAGGAACTCGCCAAGGAGACCGCCAAGGCGACCGAGGACATCAGCCGCAAGATCGAGGCGATCCAGGCCGACACCAGTGCGTCCGTCACGGCTATCGAGCGCATCAGCACCATCATCGGTGAGATCAACGATATCCAGGGCACGATCGCGAGCGCGGTCGAGGAGCAGACCGCGACCACGAACGAAATGGCGCGCAACGTTTCCGATGCCAACGACGGCACGTCCGAGATCGTCAACAGCATCGACGGTGTGAGCCGTGCCGCGCACGAGACGTCCGAGGGCGCTTCGGGTGTCGAGGATGCGGCCTCGGAGCTCAGCAAGATGGCCACCGAGTTGCAGAAGGCTGTAGGCGCCTTCCAGTTCTAGTCGCCAGTTAGGCCGGGTACCCCCCGGCTTCATGATCGGGACCGAGGGGGGCTAATGCTCTCCTTGGTCGTCCGCCCTGCCGCACAGCGAACACCTATCCTTACCAGTGGCATCACCCATCAAGGTCCTCGCGGTCGACGACGCCATCGTCATTCGCAAGCTGATCCAGAAACGGCTCTCTGAGGATCCGGAGATCGATGTCATCGACGTGGCCGCCAATGGCCGCATCGCGCTGCGCAAGATCGAGGAGTTGGATCCCGAGCTGGTCGTGCTGGATCTCGAAATGCCCATCATGGATGGGATAGAGACCTTGCGCGAGATTCGCCGCACGCGACCCAAGCTGCCGGTGATCATTTTCAGCGGTCAGACCAATGCGGATGCCAGTCTTGTGAACGAGGCCCTGGCGCTCGGGGCCACCGCCGCGCTGGTCAAGCCCAGCTCCGGGTTGACCCAGGCTGCCGGTACCTGTGTCATCCGGGAAACCCTGGCGCCCATCATCAAGTCGATCTGTCGCGGGTGGAAGCCGCGGCCGAAGTCGCTCGTCCCGGCCAAACCAAACCTTGCCCCGGTGAAGGCTGCTCGCAGGCCGCGCGCACGGAGCGTCGAGAACATCGGGATCGTGGCGATCGGGTCGTCGACCGGCGGCCCGAACGCCCTGACCGAGGTGATCTCATCGCTCCCCAAGGATCTGCCGGTCCCGGTGGTCGTGGTCCAGCACATGCCGGCCGTCTTCACCCGCCACCTGGCCGAGCGGCTCGATAGCAGCTGCGCGCTGGACGTTTTCGAGGGCCAGCCGGGCGCTGAACTGTACGCGGGTGGCGTCTGGATCGCGCCGGGGGGATACCACATGGTGCTCCAGCGCAAGCGCGCGAAGGTTATCCTGAGCATGAACACCGGCCCGATGGAGAACTCCTGCCGGCCTGCCGTCGATCCGATGTTTCGTTCCGTCGCCAGCCTCTACGGGGAGACCGCCCTGTCCGTGATCCTCACGGGCATGGGGACGGACGGACTGAAGGGCTGCGAGGAGATTCACGCCGTCGGTGGACGCATCCTGATTCAGGATGAGGAGACGAGCGTTGTCTGGGGCATGCCCGGGGCCGTGAGCGAGGCGGGCCTGGCTGACCGTGAGGTGCCCTTGGGCGAGATCGGTCCTACCATCGCACGCTGGTGCCAGCGCAAACGCGCGCGCACCGGTACGAGCGGTGCCGACGAGAGCACATCGTGACCATGACTCACGGCAACGAAAAAGAAAGCAAGGCCGGCCATTGCGGGCTGATCGGGTGGGGATGCGATGCCGGCCCGATTACGAACATGCCGTGCGCAGTTGCGGGGACTGCGCACGTCCTCAGAGGTCTCGAAGGAAGAGCAAGAATGCGGCAGTACTCATGAACCTCACGGCTGGCGAGTTCGATGCGATCCGGAAATTTGTCCACCACGAAGCGGGCATTGTCCTCGATCCTGGTAAGGAATATCTGGTAGAGAGCCGCATGGCTCCAGTGCTTCGATCCGAAGGTGTGGAGTCTCTGCGCGAGCTGGTCGAGCTTCTCAAGAACGGCGCGAGCAACATTGCGGACAAGGTCATCGACGCCATGACCACCAACGAGACGTCCTTCTTCCGTGACGGCTCGCCTTTTGAGGTGCTCAAGGATCGGGTCCTTCCGAGGCTCATCGATCGCAACCGTGCGAACAAGTCCCTGACGATCTGGTGCGCAGCCTCGTCGAGTGGGCAGGAGCCGATCAGTCTGTCCATTATGCTCAAGGAACACTTCCCGGAGCTACTGGCGTGGGATATGAAGATTCTGGCGACGGACATCTGCGAGAAGATGCTCAGCCGCTGCCGTGGTGGCCTGTACAGCAAGCATGAAGTCTCACGCGGACTTCCGGAGGAGTTGCGCTCGCGCTACTTCGAGGAGGCCAAGAACCACTGGAAGCTGCGCCCTTCGATCCAGAACATGGTCGAGTACAAGCAGCTCAACCTGACGCGTACCTTTCCGGTCATGCCGCCGCCCGACCTCGTCATGATCCGCAACGTGCTGATCTACTTCGACGAGCCGACCAAGCTGCGTATCCTGAAGCGGATCCGTGGCTGCATGCGGCCCGACGGCTACCTGATGCTTGGTACCGCCGAGGTGTCGCGCTCGGATTGTTTCGAGCCCATGGAAGACCGCGACTGCGTCAGCTTCTACCGTCCCATCTGAGGCGGAATCAGCCCGCGGAGTCTTCGAGCAGGGTCTTGAACTGACTCAGCACGTGCGGTCACGCCTTCGAGAAGTACTCAAGCGTCTCGTCCCAGTGGGATTCGCTACCGAACCCGAGGTGGGTGAGCGTCACCCGCGTGCCCTCTGCGGTTTCGGTGAAGTCGACCACCACCCAGGTGTGTCTGGCGCGGCTCTCGGGCTGGCGGGCGGAGCATTCCAGGAGATGCTGATCATGCGCTTCGGGATGTAGCTCAGCACCTGACAGCCGTTGCTGCCCTCCTTTTCGTCCCATAGCCACTCGTAGGGGCCTCCGATGGCCAGTTCGATGTTCGTGCGCAGCTCGCTGCGCTTCAGATCGTAGGAGCGTGCGAAGGCCTCGCCGTCCGACCAGGCCGCGAACACGGACTCGAGCGGGGCGTCGATCGTGGTCTGTTTCACGAAGGAACGCACCTGCGGCCCGGAGCCGTCGAATCGGGATACATCGATCGATCTCACGCCCGGAGCCGGCCTGTTCCAGGTTGCATCGATCAGGGGCTGGAACTCGATCGCGCCGGGAGCCTTCACGCCCACGGACCATTCCATCAGGCCCGCCGCCAACAGGTCGCTCTCATCTCGTATCAGCGCGCCGTTCTCGGTCCACTCCATCCTCAGCACGTTGCCCTCGAATTCGAAGTCCTGTGCGCTGTAGCTGCCGTCCTTCTCGAAGGTGTGGGCGACGAACTGCTGACGCTCCGCATCGAAGGCGAACACACTCGAGTAACGCTGATAAGCTTCACCACCACCATCGCTCACGAAGACGCGCCCCTCGATGGTGCGGCCCGCGATGCCGATCTCGTAGACGGCGCGCGACCAGATGCTCTGACCGCTCGCCCAGGTCGCGTTTACCTCCCATGTGCCCAGTAGCGGTGCGAGTGCGGCCATCTCACCCTGCAGGACATCGCTGGTCGTGGGGAGGGAGGTCGTCGGGGCTCCAAGGGCCAGTGATGCGATCAGGAATCCGTTCATCGTGTCGAACCTTTCGGGGGCGCCGTTGTGGGAGGCTTGAGTAACAGGCGATCCATGTAGTCCCGTAGTACATTCACGGAACCGTCGAAGGGTGTCAGGTCATCGTGGGCGCGCACTTGCATGAGCCCGCCTTCCATTACCGTGAGGATGATGCGCGACAGGGCGCCCATGTCGCAGTCGTCCGGCAGCCTGTTCGAGGCCTCCCGTAGCCATTTCTCGATGCCGGCTGCCCAGTTTCGGAAGTTCACGTCGATGGATGGGCGCACCTCGGGATGCGTGTCGCTGACCTCGAGAGCCAGGTTGCCGATCGGGCAACCCATCCGGCAGCCACACTGTTCGACGCCGGCGCGGTACCAGGCGAGCAAGGCGAATATGCGCTCGATCGGGTCCGACTCGGCTGCCTCGATCGGGCCCAGGACGACCGGCCAGAGGTGCTGTTCGTACCAGTCGAGCACACCCACGAGCAGGGCTTCCTTGTTCTCGAAGCAGTGGTAGAGCGAGCCCGACTTCAGACCCGACTCGCGCAGGATGGTGGCCACTCCGGTGGCCGCGAAGCCCTGTTCGTGGAACAGGCGCGCCGCGGTCTCGATCAGGGCCTGGCGGGTGCTAGGAGGCATGGGCGGTGACTTGAGTGATCATTCAAGTGAGGCCGCGAAATACCTTTGCTGGCCCCCCCCCGCTGTAGCACGGGCTCGATCCCTTCCCATTTGCGGTCGTGATCGCCGCTGTTATCCTTCAATAAGGTGACGATCATGCGATTGCCGCCCAGGACCCCCGATGCGTGGAAACGCTCGCTGGACGGCTTACAGGCACTCGGACGAGCTGGTCGTGTCGACTGCAGTGATCGGGAGACGGTGGCTGGGGTCATGGATCATTGGCCTGGCGGTGTCCTGCGGGTGAGCCGAGGGGCAATGGTTTCTAGCAGCCCGCCCTAAAAACTCCCTACTCGACTTCGCCCTCTCCGCCGCCGCTGCGTCGTGCTCGTCGAGCCGTGCTCAGCGGCCCTACAGGGCCGCCTCCGCCGTCTCGACTTCGCACTCCTTGCTGCGACGAAGATGGCTTCGTCTCGCTACGGGACTTTTTCAACGGGCTGCTAGCTTCGTCTGCTGGTTTGGCCGGGACCTTGAGCGGCGTTCAAGTCGGACGGGAGATCTTGATCAGGCGCCTCTGGGGCGCGAGTCGAGTGCTCTCCCAGGGCCCGAGGCGCGTATTGGAAGCGGAGCTCTCTGGCCCTTGTGCTGGCTCGCGTTCTCGCGGGCGGGACGCTAGCCTGTGTTCAATGGGGTCCATGTTCGATCGAGATAGCAGCGACGATGCCCTGCGCCGGATCGAGAGCCTGTCCGCGGAGATGCCCGCCCGCTGGGGCAAGATGGACGGGGCGCAGATGTGCGCCCATTGCTGCCGGCCGATTCAGGTGGCGCTCGGCGACCTCACCCTGAAGCGCGCGCTGGTCGGCTTCCTGCTCGGTGGCCTGGCAAAACGCTATCTGGTCAATGGTCCTGCGCCGTTCCGCCCCAACATGCCGACCGCGCCCGAATTCCTGGTCGTCGATCCACAAGAGTTCGCCGATCAGAAGCGAGCCCTGGTCTCCTTGGTGAGGCGTCTGTCCGAAGGCGGCGAGGAGGGTCTCACCCGTGCACCACACCCCTTCTTCGGGCGCCTGCAGGCGGATGAGTGGGACCGGTTGATGTGGAAGCACCTCGATCACCACCTGCGTCAGTTTGGCGCGTGATCGGCCCGGGTCGAATGATCAGCAGGTCGCGATCCCTCGCGCTCGGTCTGACGCTGCTGGCGTGTAGCCCCGCGGACAGCGCGCCAGGGCCGCGCAACGTCCTGCTCGTCACCCTGGACACCACGCGCGCCGACCATCTTGGCGCCTACGGCATGCGTGCCGGTGTGACGCCCTGTCTGGACCAGCTTGCAAAGGAGGGCGTGGTCTTCGAGCAGGCCCTGACGCCGGTCCCCATCACGCTGCCCGCGCACAGCTCCCTGCTGACCGGGATGTATCCGCCGTTTCACGGCGTGCACGACAACGGGACCTTCTACCTGCCTGCGGGCTGTCGCACCCTGGCCGAGGTCCTTTCCGGTCAGGGGTTCGTCACGGGCGCGTTCGTCGCAGCCCAGGTCCTGGCCCGGCGCCATGGACTGTATCAGGGGTTCGACGAGTACGCGGACGTGGCCACGGCAGCGGGCGGCGGTGCTGGTCACGGTCCGGAGCTGCGCGGCGAGCAGGTGGTCGACCGCGCCCTCGACTGGCTCGAAGGTGTGGGTGGGCAGCGCTTCTTCGCCTGGGTGCACCTCTTCGATCCGCACAAGCCATACGCTGCGCCGGCAGGGTTTCAGGAGCGTTTTGCCGAGGATCCCTACCTGGCCGAGATCGCATACGCCGACAGTCAGGTGGCGCGTTTGCGGCAGCACCTTGCGGCGCACGACCAGCTGGACGACACGCTGATTCTGGTCACTTCCGACCACGGTGAGGGCTGCGGCGAACACGGCGAGGTGACCCATGCGGTCCTGGCCTATCAGGGCACCTTGCACGTTCCGTTGATCTGGCGCCATCCGAGCCTGACGGCCGGCGCGCGCCTGGCGAGTCCGGTCAGTCTGGTGGATGTGATGCCGAGCGTGCTGGAGCTGCTCGGCGTGCCCGTGCCCGACCTGCACGGCGTCGATATCTTCGATGAGGCGGCACGCGAGGCGCAACGGGAGCTCTACTTCGAGAGCGAGTTCGCCCTGCGTAATTTCGGCTGGAGCGCCCTGCGCGGAATGCGTACGGGCGCTAGCAAGTTCATCGCCGCCCCACGCTCCGAGCTCTACGACCTGGACGCGGATCCGGAGGAGACCGCGAACCTTCTGGACGGCGATGCGCAGCGTGCGGCGGGGCTTCTACGCCGGCTCGAGCGCTTGCGCGCCTCGCTCGCCGAAGGACGGCCCACCGATGGGGGCGAGCTCGAGCTCAGTGCCGAGGACGCGCGCGCCCTCGAAGCACTCGGCTACGCGTCCGCCCCCGAGGAGGGCGAACAGGGCGAGCTTGTCGACCCGAAGGATCGGATCGAGTACGCGGGGCGCGTGCTGGGACTGTGGATGACCTTCGTCGTCGGGGAGCACGAACAGGCGCGCCGCGATGCGGAGCTGATCCTGGCCGAGAATCCGCGCGTGCTCCTGGCCTGGTCCACCCTGGCCGCGATCACGATGCAGACCGCCGAGGCGCAGCTTGCCGCGGGCGAGACAGAACGAAGTCGAGTCGGCTTCACCGAAGGCCTCGCGCAGTTGGAGCGAGCACTGGATATCGATCCGGAGCGCATCGATTGCCTCATGCAAAAGGGCGCCGCCCTGCGCAGGCTCGAACGGCCCGAGGAAGCGGCCGCGGCCTTCGCCCGCTGCATCGAGGTGCAACCCGAGTACGCCCTCCCGCATCGCCTCCTGGGCCGCCTGATGGAGCGCGCGGGCGAGCTCGAGCTTGCGATCCAGAGCTACGAGAGGTTCGTGGAGCTCTGCCGAACCCCGGGCCGGGCGCTCGACGACACGCGTGCCAGACTCGAGCGCATGCGCTGAGCACGCGTGCGCGCGCCGCGTGCTCACTCGGGCGCGAAGATGCGACCCGAGAGGATCAGCGCGTACCCAGCCTGGGTCTGCCCGGACACGTTCTGTGGGGCGCCGACCAGGACCTCGGACAGGCCGTCCCCGTCCACATCGCCGATGGAGCTTGCCGCCGCACCGAACTGGTCGTTCAGTTCGAGCCCCTCGAAGGCCTTGAGCAGGCTGTGGTCCGCTCCGGAGAACAGGTAGATGCGCCCGCGCCGGTCGAGTTTCTTGTCCAGGAAGGTCATCGAGGCCGGCGCGCCGACGAGCAGGTCGTCGACCCCGTCGGCGTTGCGATCGCCGATGTTCGCGAGTGTCCACCCGAACTGGTCACCGAGTGTCTCGCCCAGCAGAACGCCCAGCAGGTGGCCGTCCCCTGAGGAGTGGATGCGCACATAGCCTGGCCCGAAATACTGCCCCGTGTGTTCGCCCTCGAGCCCACTCTGGGTCGCACCCAGGGCGATGTCATCGATGCCGTCGCCGTCGATGTCGCCCAGGTTGGCCATGGCCTTGCCCAGGTTGTCGGTCAGTTCGGCACCCTCCCAGCCGCGCAGGATCGCGCCCGTGCTGCCCGACATGATGCCCACGGCGCCGCGCTGAGCACCCTGGTCCTCGCGCGCACCGAACATGTAGGCACCGCTGGCGTAGTCGCAGACGCCGTCGCCATCCACGTCACCCACGGCGATCGCGCTGTGCCCCATGCGTGCTTCCCATCCGGGCCCGTTCGAGATGGCCAGGCGCTCGAAGGTGGCGCTCGAGTACACCTCGACACGCCCCGCGTTCTTGACCCCGCTGGCGGTCTCGGCCTTCTCGACGCCGATCAGCAGGTCCTTCAGCCCATCGCCGTCCATGTCCGCGATCGAGTCGAGAGAGAAGCCGAAGCGGTCGCCCCAGCGCTCGCCGCCCATCAGCTTGATCTGCTTGCCGGTGGCGCCGGAGAAGATGAAGACGGCGCCGGTGTTCTCGTCGATCTCCGACTCGTCCGCGTCCTCGTGATCGTACAGAAACGACCCGACAGCGATGTCGGAGCAACCGTCTCCATCGATGTCATCCAGGGCGGCCACCGATATCCCGAACATGTCGTCGGAGCTGTCGACGTTCAGGCTGCCCGTGGACTCCAGGGTGTAGAGCACGCTCCCGTCAGCGCCCGAGAAGGCGCGCACGTAGCCCGCCGGAGCGTCGAAATTGGGGCGCTCGCCAGCGTTGATCAGCTGGTGGGCGCCCACGGCGACATCGGGTACGCCATCGCCGTTCACATCGCCGAGGCCGGCCACGGACCAGCCAAAGTAGTCGCCGGGTGCACTGCCATCGAGGCGCAGCAGGATTGCATCCTCGGGCAACTGCGCCAGCGGCAACGAGCCGGCCTGCGTGCCGCCCGCGAGGGACACGTCGGTGCCGTACTCGCCGAGCAAGGGACGCCACTCCGATGTCAGGTGCGCACGCCGCCCGTAGTACCAGCGCGCCACCAGGCCGACGCCGAGGCAGCCGAGCAGTCCAAGCAACCCGACGATGCGCAAGATGCTGCGTCCGCGGGTGGCGACGGGTGAGGGAGTCCTTGCTTTCAGATGCATCATGGCTCGGGCTGCGTTCGGATTCAGGTCGCGTTCCGCTGCCCGTGACCAGCTTCGGGATCCCAGCGTGACCACGTTTATCGTAGCAGTCACTAGCCCGACAGTGGGGCTTCGCCTGGGGTCGTACGCATGGATCGGGGCCCGGGGCGTTCGGCTCCCAAAGTGAGACACCACCCGGGTGGGCGGTGTCGGGTGAGCGGGTCGTGACATTCACCACGGGCTGCTAGCAGCCCGCCCTAAAAACTCCCTACTCGACTTCGCCCTCTCCGCCGCCGCTGCGTCGTGCTCGTCGAGCCGTGCTCAGCGGCCCTACAGGGCCGCCTCCGCCGTCTCGACTTCGCACTCCTTGCTGCGACGAAGATGGCTCCGTCTCGCTACGGGACTTTTTCAACGGGCTGCTAGGGGTCTTCCGATGAGACGGATGTGCTTGTGCGGTGCTAGTCAGCTGCTCACATGCTGGCCATTATTGGCCTGTGCGAGGCCATCTGACGAAACAAAAAAAGGACAAACGTACGCGCGCGGATAGCGTCCCTGGCGATCGCGCGTGTGTCTTTTGCACACTCCTGGGGACGGCCTGGGAACGGCCTGGGTGGCCTGATTGCGTGGCGCCACGTGCTCGTTCCTGGGGGTCACGTCAGTCGTCGTCGAAGACCACCGCATCCAGCCTGCGGCGGTGGACGTGGACCTCGAATACGTCGGGCCGGCTGTAATGCCCGGTCGCGTCCATCTGCTGGCGGGCCCTGCGCACCCGCTCCAGATCCAGTTCCGCGACGATCAACCCTTCCGTGCCGGCGACAGGTTCGATGACCCACGCTCCGTCGGGGCCTGCGATGGCGGAGCCGCCGTCGAACTCGGGAGCGCACTCGCCGTGCAATGGGAAGCTCTCGGGAATGTCAGCAGGTCCGAGCAGCGTGCTGGCCGAGATCACATAGCAGCGTCCTTCGAGGGCGATGAAGCGCGTGATGTCGCACGTGTTGCGCACGGAACCGGGCCACAGTGCGATGTGCAGGTTGGCGCCACCAGCGTAGATCGCGTGACGTGCCTGCGGCATCCAGTTCTCCCAGCAGTTGAGACCACCGACGCTCCAGCCATTCCCGAGTGCCTGCACTCGCAGTCCGTGCCCGTCGCCGCGGCCCCAGACCAGGCGCTCCCCGAATGTCGGTGAGAGCTTGCGGTGCATGTTGACCACGCCGTGTTCCGGATCGATCGCCACCAGGGTACAGAACAGCGTACCCGACGCATTCCCGACGCCGCGCTCGGCGATGCCCACGTAGACGTGGATGCCGCATTCACGGGCGGCGCTGGCGATACACGTCAGTTCCGGCCCCCCGGATTCTATGCCGGCTTCCAGGTAGCGGGCGTACGCCGCCCGTTGGTCCTCGTCGACGAAACGCGAAGCTCCGCCGTGGTCTACCCAGAACGGGTAGCCAGGCAGGAAGCTCTCACCGAAGGCGACCAGTTCGGCGCCCGCCCTGGACGCCTGCTGGATCCAGTTGCAGACCTTCTCCGTGGTGGCTCGGGAATCCATCCATACCGGAGATGTCTGGGCTATTGCGACGCGCATGCCTGGCATGATGCCAGACGCTGCCAGTGTCTCCAAGTGAGCGCCTGTTCACGCGCAGAGCAGGCCCTCCCGGATCGCCAGCCGAGCGAGTTCCGCCGCTGAATGGCAATCGAGTTTGCGTTGCAGGTTCTCACGGTGCTTCTTTGCGGTTCCCAGGCTCACGCCGAGGTGGCGCGCAACCTCCTTGTTGCACATCCCGACCGCCAGCAACTGGAACGTCTCTCGTTCACGATGGGTGAGGGAATCGATCGGGGTCGGGGCGGTGAGCGGCTGCTCAGCCGTCCCGCCAACGCGGGCGAAGAGTCCGCCCGCGGCGCGCGGAGAGACGAAGGTTGTTCCACGCAGGACAGAGTCGATGGCCAGGCTGAGCTCCTCCTCGCTGGAGTCCTTCGAGACGTACCCATCGGCGCCCTCGCGCAGGGCCTGAGTCACGAAGTTCTGGCTCTCGTGGTGGGTGAGCATGATGATCCTGGACCTCGGGCTGACCCTCCGGATTTGCTTGATGGCGTCGATGCCCGAGAGACCCGGCATCGTGATGTCGAGCAGCACCACATCGGGCCGAAGCTCCGCGATCTCGGAGATGGACGCGCGCGCGTCGCCACTGTCGCCGATGACCTCGAGGGCTTCGCGCTGGTTCAGGAGGTTCTTGAACCCAGCCCTGATCAGGGCCTGGTCTTCGATGAGGTAGAGCTTGGTGTTCATCATTAGTGGTCCGGTTCTCAGGAGCGGTGAATGCTCAGCACGGGGATGGAGCTCTGGCGCAGTACGGCCGCCGCGACGCTGCCGAGGGCGAGACGGCGAAGGCCCTTTCGCGCGTGGGTGGTGATGGCGATGATGCTCGTGCCGTCATCCCGGGCGAAGTCCACGATTGCCCTGGCTGGCTTCTCGCTACTGATCACCTCGGCCCGGACCGAGCGGTCGTCACCCAGGGGTGTGCAGCGGTCCTGGAGCGCGGCATGCGCTTCCGCCATCTGGCGAGGCAGATCGGCCTCGGGCACCCTCGGTGCAAACGGCGCGCCGTGGGGCGTAGCCCGGGTCTCGGGCACCACGTGTAACGCGGTAAGCGTCGAACCCAGCTTCGTGGCGAGGGCCAGCACGGGCTCGTAGGAGCGGAACCCATCGTCGGAAAGGTCGGCGGTCAGCAGGATCTGTTTCTGGATTGCGGCGGGCTTTGCGCCGTCCTCGTCCGCGGGCGGGATGCTCAGCACCGGGACCTGCGCATTTCGCACCACGGCCTCGGCCACGCTACCCATGACCAGGCGCTGGACGCCCGAATGCCCATGGGTGGAGAGCACGACGAGGTCGGCGTGTTGCTCCTCTGCGTACGTGGTGACCGTTTCGGCCACGTCACCGCCAGCGACGACCTGGGTGGTCACGTCGAGGTCGGTCGGCAGGGACAGAGCCTGCTTGACCAGGAGCTTCTCGGCGTGCTTGCGCTCGGTCGCCAGGTCCGGCAGGCAGATGGCTGCTTCCGCCGGACTTGCGCGTAGGGGGACGGCCGCGTCGCGCATGACGTGCAGGAGCGTCACGCGCGCGCCCAGCTGACTTGCCAGCTGGCTTGCGGGCTGGAATGCGCGCAGCGCTTCGTCGGAAAGGTCCGTCGTGAGGAGAATGTGCATGGGCTTCATGTGGGGATGGTCTCCGTCCTGTTCTCTGGCCTGGGTTGTCTACATGAGTACTATCCGCCCGTTGGCGAAGATATGTAGGTCCCACATGTGCGTAGGCGTGGGGGGAACTGCAGCGCACAAGCCGATTGCCGGCGCTCGATGGCGAGGCTCTGGTGGGGATTCTCACCTCGACGGATGTGCTCGAGCATTTCCTGGATGTGGCGCTCGGCGCGAAGGGCGTCGGCACCGATTGACACGCGGCCGGGCCTACGCAGTAGTCCTGCCTCGTCTACGTCTCGCGCCTCTGGCCAGGGATGCGCCTCTCGGCTATTTTCGACACTCGGTGGTGGATACTCCATGGGCGAACATCGGATACAGGTGGGCGGTGACGGCGAGCAGATGCGCGGTTTCGTCAGGGCGTTGCTCGACGACGTCCAGGCGCTCGAGTGCATCCTGAGCGACGGTCTGATCGAAGCAGATGTGCGTAGGATCGGCGCTGAGCAGGAAATGGTGCTGATCGATGAATCTCTTCGTCCTGCGACCACCGCCATGAAGATCCTTGATCGGGTTGAGGATGGTCGCATCACGACCGAGCTCGGCATCTTCAACCTCGAGGCGAACCTCGAGCCGCGCGTGTTCGGCAGCGACGGCCTATCGCGCATGGAGCGCGAGATGGACGAACTGCTAGCCCGATCTATTCATGAGCCGCGAGGCGAAACGCCTCGATTCGGGCTTTGGTGGCGCTTTGCGGGCATTGGCCCCGCAGGCGACCTTTTTTGGTCGCCGAGGACGCCAATGTTCGCAAAGTGCCGCCAAAGCCCGAAAGGACGGCGAAGCCGGCCGTTCGTGGTATTTCGTCCGCGTGGTCATGAATAGATCGGGCTAGACCTCGTGCGCCGGGCGGGATCCAAGGAGCGCACGCGCATTCTCCTGTGCGGCATATTGCCGACGCTCGAGCGCGCGCATTTGGGCGTCGAGTACATGACGCCGATTCCGCGCTATCAACGTCTGTCGGAGCGCATGTCGGCCCTCGCGGGCGGGAGCTTCAAGACGTTGATCAAGGGTCTGGACCAGCTTCAGGTGACCCATCACAACGTCATGCTCGAGGCCTGTAACACCAGCTTTCAGATCCATTTCCAGGTTGCAGCGCCGGAGTTTGCGCGCCTGTACAACCTGGCGCAGGCCATCACGGCGCCGGTTCTGGCGGCGGCGGTCAACTCGCCCGTGATGCTGCAACACCGCCTCTGGCACGAGACCCGGGTCGCGTTGATGGAGCAGTCGCTCGACACTCGCACCCAGGCCATGACCGATCGCTGCGTGCGCCGACGCGTACGGTTCGGGGATGATTGGGTCTCCGATTCGCGCCTGGAACTCTTCCGCGAGGACATCGCGCGCTTCCGGCCGATCATCGCGGCGGAGCAGTCCGAGTCCTCCCTGGCCGTGCTCAAGCGCGGCGAGATCCCGCGCCTGCGGGCCCTGTGCATGCACAACGGAACGATCTACCGCTGGAACCGACCCTGTTACGGGGTGATCGACGGTCGTCCGCACCTGCGCATCGAGAACCGCGCGCTGCCGGCCGGGCCGACTCCTGTCGACCAGTGTGCGAACGCCGCATTCTTTTTCGGGCTGATGTCAGGTCTCGACGACTGCGGTGCCGACGTGCGCGAGCGAATCGAGTTTGACGACGTCAAGGCGAACTTCTTGAGCGCAGCACGTTATGGCCTGCACGCGCGGTTGCGCTGGTTCGGCGGCACGGAGCACGCGGCCGACGAGCTGATCCTGGAGCAGTTGCTGCCCATCGCACGGGCCGGTCTGGCGAGTCGCGGTATCGACGGAGGTGATATTGATCGCTACCTCGGCGTCATTCAGGACCGTGTCGCGAGCGGTCGAACGGGCGCGCAGTGGGCGCTTGACTCCCTGGCTGCCATGGACGCTCATGCCCACGGGGATTCGAAGAGCCGTAGCCTGACGGCGGGCTTGCTGGCCGGGTCAGAGAGTGGTAGGCCAGTGCACACGTGGCCCCTGGCGAGCCTTCCTGCGACGCAGGGTGAGCCGGAGCGAGATGGCTTCAGGACGCTGGGGCAGCTCATGACCCGTGACGTCTTCACGGTGCACCCGGACGACCTGATCGATCTGGCGGCGACCGTGATGGACTGGCGCCACCTGCGTCACGTTCCCGTGGAAGATGATCGCGGATGCCTGGTCGGGCTGCTGTCCCATCGGACGTTGCTGCGCTGCTTGGTCGAGCACGCGGGCCGTGAGGTGCGCGGGCTCGCAGTGCACGAGGTGATGAAAGTCGATCCGGTGACCGCAACGGCCGAAACCACATGCCTGGAGGGGATCGAGCTCATGCAGTCGCGTAAGGTTGGCTGCCTCCCGATCGTTGATGGGGCTCAGCTCGTGGGCATCCTCTCCGAGCGCGACTTCATCGAGGTCTCGAAGGGGCTGCTGCAGCGCTGGCTGGACGACTCCTGACGCGTGCGCGTCAGCCTGCGCCGTTTGAGCTCAGATACCGACGCCGCCGAGCGCCGCCATGATCTGGTTCAGGATCGTGGTCGCGCGCGGGTGTTCCAGCTCGAGATGCTGGATCGAGTCCTTCACGTTCTCCACCAGGCTGGCGTGACGCTCCGCGTCATCCGGATCCTCAAGCTTGTGCTCGATATCGCTGATCAGTTGGTTCAGCTTCTCGCGTGCCGGGCCCTGGCTCAGATCCGAGGCCTCGATGGTGGCGCGCAGTTGTCTCAGGGACTCGCGCAGTTGTTCGCTTTGCATGGGGTGATCTCTGCCCGCGGTGCTTTGCCGTCGGGCGGGGCGTGATTCCGGCTGGGGGTGTAAGGGCTCTTGCCCCGCTTGAGAGTCTACGCCTTTGGTGGCCGCGGTGGGAGCCAGCAGCGGCGGTCGGTGTCCCTCCTTGCGGATCCAGTTCATGGGTCGCAGGAGATGCGCTCGCGTGACGATCCAGCGCTCGAGGGCGACCTTTCTGGGGAACGTCATCCAGCTCAATCCGACCAGGATCGTGAGTAGCCCTTGCCCGGGAAGGGCAAGCATGGCGAGTCCGGTCAGGACCAGCAGCGCCCCGCAGGCATTTCCGGCCATGCGTCGCAGGGCCTGCGCCCGGCTGGCCGCGGGCGGCGGCGTCTCACGCAGGAAGTGGTTCGCGGGCAGGCGCAGGACCACGAACGGCAGGATGAGGATCGAGGCCACCAGGGTGACGAGCGAGGTGGCAGCCAACCAGCCGAGCGTCTGTTTGCTGATGCCGAACGCGGCGCTTGCGATCAAGGAGTGCGCTCCACGACGACCTCGATCGGCAGGTGGTCGGAGAGGCGCGACCAGGGCTGACCACGCAGGACCTCCGCCGAGACCACCCGGAAACCGCGCAGGTAGATGCGGTCGAGGGCCAGCAGGGGGCGCTGGGCCGGGTAGCTCTGGCGCGCGGGCGTGGGCAGGTTCCAGAGTGCGTTGTGGAACGTGCCGCTGCGCCGGGCGACGCGGTCGAGGGACCCGGACCAGTCGTTGAAGTCGCCGCACACGATGGTTGGCACGGCGAGGTCCTCGGGCAGGGTCTCGAGCAGGCGGCGCCACTGCCGGGCGCGCTGTCGGCGCGTCAGGCTGAAGTGCACGTTCATGGTCTCGATGGTGCCAGGCCCGTCTTGCAGGGTTGCATGCAGGATACCGCGCTTCTCGAGGGTCGACTGGGTCACGTCGATATTGACGTGCTCGGCGACCGGCAGGCGAGCAAATGTCGCGTTCCCGTGGCAGCCCTTGCGGTAGAAGGCATTGGGCCCGAAGACATGGGCGTGGTCCAGGGCCTCGGCCAGGACCTCGCACTGATGGCGCGTATCACGCGTGCCATGGAAGACCTCCTGGCAGGTCAGCAGGTCTGGCGCGCGTTCAGCCAGGGCATCCGCAATCTCCGCGAGCACGTCACGGCGCAGGGCGGAGCGCCCCTTGTGAAGGTTGTAGGTCAGGATCTTCACGGTGGGCGGGTCAGGATGCATCATCATGGCGCTGATCGGCAATACACTGGTCCTCTCGCGGACTGCATTTCTCTAAACCACGGTCGGCGCCGTATGTACGAAACCACGCTCACGATTTTCCTGGTGGTCTGGGTTCTGGGCCTCTCGGTCTGGATCGTGCTCGAGCGTCGTACCCTGGTGGCGACCGTCGGATGGATCTTCCTGCTCACGTTCCTGCCCTACGTCGGGATCCCGATCTACCTGGTGCTCGGTCCTCGCAAGTGGAACCGCAGGCGGCGCGTCCTGGCCCGCGCCCGGGCGGCGATGGGCGGGGAGCTCTCCAGCATGATGGAGAGGGCGACGCGCGAGGTCATGGCGGCCCTGCCCGAAGAGGCCGCGCGCCTCGTGCGCATCAGCTCAGGGCTGAATATGGCGGCCGGGGCGCGCGCACGGGAGGTCGAGATCTTCCATGAGGGGCGAGACTTCTATGCCTCACTGGTGACGGCCATCCGCACCGCGCGGCGCCACATCCACCTGGAGTTCTACATCTGGCGGCCGGATCGAATCGGCACACGCTTGCGGGACCTGCTGGTCGAGAAGGCGCGCGCGGGGCTGGAGGTGCGGCTGCTCATCGACGGTGTCGGGTCCGCGGGCTTCGACAGCAAGTTTGCGCAGCCACTACGCCAGGCGGGCGGCCGTGTGGTGTGCTTCAATCAACCGCGCTGGAGCCGTGTGCGATCCCAGCGCGCCAATTTCAGAACCCACCGCAAGATCGTCATCATCGACGGTGTGACGGCCTTCACGGGCGGGATGAACATCGCGGACTACCACAGCTCCGAGTTCGTGGGCGCCCTCGCGCAGCGGGACACGCACGTGCGCATCGTCGGCATGCCGGCCAGCCTGTTGCAGCTCGTGTTTCTCGAGAACTGGCACTTCGCGAATGGTTCCGGGCCGCGCGAGGCCGACTACCTGTGCCTCGACGACGAACCGGGCCAGCGGCTGGTGCAGATCGCCGCCTCCGGCCCGGACACCGAGTACGCGCCGATCCACAAGCTCTTCCTCGAGGCCGTGCACGGTGCGCGCGAGCGGCTCTACGTGAGCTCACCGTACTTTCTGCCCGACGCTGCTCTGGTGGCGGCACTGCAGTCGGCAGCCTTACGCGGCGTCGACGTGCGCGTGCTCGTCCCGTCCCAGGGCAACTACCGCATCGTGCGGCTGGCCTCGCGTACCTATTACGACGAGCTGCTGGGGTGTGGTGTGAAGCTCTACGAGTACCTGCCGCGCATGCTCCACTCGAAGACCCTTGTGGCGGACGAAGGCGTGGCGATCCTGGGATCGGCCAACCTCGACAACCGTAGCTTCCATCTTAATTTCGAGGTGGTGGCCGTCCTGTATGACGGCGAATGCGCCCGCGAGCTGGCCACCCGGTTCGAGGCAGACCTGCTCGAAGCGCGGGTGGTGGAGCGGGGCGAGGATGAGACTCAGAGCTTGCCCGTGCGATTCGCGCACAGCTTGGCGCGACTCGTGGCCCCTTTCCTTTGAAGGGGTGACCCTCCTGGCGACCCGTTAGACGATCGGGTAGCACCTTCTGCATCAACCCGACGCACAGCTTCTCGGCCGCGTCGTCACCGGATTCGTACTGGGCGGCGACGAAGAAGGGGTGGCATGCCAGGGGGAGCGGGCCTCAGGCGATGGCGGTGAGGGCGATGTAGGCCAGGGCGCCGCCGATGCCCGCGATCGGCATGGTCACGAGCCAGGCCAGGACGATCTTGCGGATCGTGCCCCACACGGCGCCGTGACCCGCGGCCCCGATTCCGATCAGAGCGCCGCACGAGACGTGGGTCGTCGAGGCCGGCAGGCCGAGGCGCGAGGAGGCGATCACTACGGTGGCCGTCACCGCATTGGCGGTCAGGCCCTGGCCCGCGTTCATGCTCGTGATGCGATGCGCGAGGGTCTCGGCCACGCGCCGGGCTCCGAACCACGCGCCGCCCGCGATCACGGCGCCAACTGCCAGCAGGGCCGCACTGGGCTCGAACACCGGGGCGACGAGCAGCAAGGCTGCCATCTTGGGCGTGTCGTTCAGCCCGCGGGCGAAGCCGACGCTGCCGGCGGAGATGTAGTGCAGGAGCGCGATTCCAGGTTCCGCCTGCACGCCGAGTACGCGACCTCGATAAGCCTCATCGGAAACGTGCTCGCCTCGCGACCGACTGCCACGCTCGACTCCCATGCGGATGCGCATGGAGTGCAGGACCTTGTAGGCGAGCCCTGCGGCGGCGAAAGCGACCAGTGGGCTGATGCACAGGGGGAGCAGCAGCTTGTGGGTCAGGGTGTTCCATGAGACGGAGCCCGCGGCCATCAGGCCCGTGCCGACCAGGCTGCCGATCAGGGCGTGGGTCGTCGATACGGGCATGCCGATCCGACTCGCGCTCAGGACCGTGGCGGCTGCCGAGCAGGCGACGGCCGCAGCGAAGGTCGGATCGAGCGCGGTATCCGGAGGGACGATACCGCCGCCGCGGAAGGTCTCCATCAGTCCGCGGGCGAAGAAGATCGCTGCCACCGAGCCGGCCGCAGTGGTCAGGGTGCCCCAGGCGAGGGCCCGACGATAGCCGGCCGTCCGGCTGCCGAGCAGGGTGGCGACTCCCTTGAAGTTGTCGTTGGATCCGTTGGCGAAGGCCAAGCAGAGGCCGCCCAGGCCAGCGAGGAAGAGGATCATCAGGCGTCGCTACGGATCCGGCGGCGAACTGGGACGGTGGACCCGTGTAACAAGAGGATTATTCCCTGTCGATGCGCCGCGTTGCGGCCGGGACTCGGGGCGCTGAGGTCCAGAAGATGGCGTGTATCGCCCCGTGGTGCAATCCGATGCACGTAAGCGTTGAGGTCATTCTCGAAGGAGCCTTGGCGGGCTCCACGGCCTGTGCCGGTTCTGCCTCGCGAGAGGCCCGGTCCCGGCTTCCGTTGCGGCCCGCGGGCGCTCTTGGTCTACTTCCCGTCCCCGGCAGCCCCGCTGCGTGGGAGCGACGATGGACCAGATCACAGTTTTCTTGGCGGTAGGAACCGGCGTTGCCAATGCGGGCGCGGTCCTGCTCACGGTCTACCTCTGCGCGATCCTGCTCAAGCGCTCGCACAGCTTGCCGGGCCAGCTCGGGCAGATCCCGGCGGCGCTCGCGCTCCTGCTCCTGCCGCTCTCGCTCGTCGGCTGGTTCGTGCACGACGGGGACCTGCTGGCCATGCTGGCCCGCTCCGACCTGAATCAGGATGCCGCCCGGTGGTGGGTGTTGCCGATCGCGCGCGAGGGCGCACCCGACGTGACGGTCAACCTGCTCGGCGCTGGCGTGATCATCGCAGCCCTGTTCATCGTGACGACGTTGCTCGTCGAGCTCGGTTCGGCGCTGTACGCCCGCCGTCACGAGACGGGCTGGTTGTCGATCCACAAGGCGCTGGTGAAGTGGCCGATCGTCCTCGTCGGTTGCCTGATCGCCCTGAAGATCGACGTCGGGACGATCCTGCTGGGCACCTCGGTCGCGGTCGTTGGCATTGGCTTCGTGTTGAAGGAGACCCTCGAGAACCTCTTCACCGGCATGTCGCTTGAGGTGGAGGGCACCGCGCGACGCGGCGATTGGATCAGCCATGGAGGCGACACGGGCATCGTGTACGAGAAGACCTGGCGTGCGACCAAGATTCGTACCCTGGCCGATGTCTCGATCACCATTCCGAACCGCCTGCTGGGGATGGAGAAGGTGCAGAACTACAACCGGCCCAAGGTGCCGCATGCGCGCCTGTTGTGCGTCGGGGCGTCCTATAACGATCCGCCCGTACGGGTGAAGGAGATCCTGCGTTCCATCCTGATCCGGCAGCCGCTCGTGCTCTCCTCGCCCGAGCCCTCCGTGCGCACCATCGCCTACGAGGACTTCTCGATCACCTACGAGATGAAATTCTGGATCCGTGACTTCGCTCGGCACCGGCCGATCGAGGAACGCATCCTGACCCACATCTGGTACGCATTCCGCTTCTACGGTGTGGAGATTCCGTTCCCGATTCGAACGGTGCACATGAAGGAGCGCGAGCAACTCGAGGCCGAGGAGCGCGCGATCGAGTCGGGCGTCGAATCGCGCCTGGAGTTCGTGGGGGCGCACGGACTGTTCGGGCGCTTGCCGCGCAAGGATCTGGATTTCCTCTCGCGCAACGCGTTCCGCCGTCGGTACGAGCCGATGGAGCAGGTCATCCGCGCGGGCGAGATAGGTGATGCCCTGTACCTCGTGCAAGAGGGGTGGTGTGAGGCGGTGCTGCCCGACGGCAAGCGGCCCCGGATCGATCCAGGTCGCTACTTCGGCGAGATGGGCTTGCTCGCCACGGGGGCGCGCACCGTCGACGTGGTGGCCGGGGAAGACGGCGCGCTGGTGCTGCGCGTCGACAAGCACTGCATGGAGGTGCTCTTCGAGGCGCACCCGGACCTGCGCAAGGACTTCGTCAAGGTCGGCCTGGAACGTCGCCGTGAGCTACCGGTGTTGGGTCAGGGAGCCTCTGCGCCCCGGGAGTCCGGCCTTTCCCGCGTCTGGCGGATAGGAATCGACATCCTGCGTCCATGGTGAGCCGGACCGTATGTGGGAGAATTCCCGCGTCGAGCGGAATACCAGCGATGGCCTTTCGTGCAGCGCCGGCGAGGGTCGATGCATCCCAAGGCCCCGAGGGCCTTGATCACACATGGGACTCCTTCATCGCATTTTCGGGCTTGAGCGTCGCATGGCGCCTCTGGATCCTGATTCAGGCAGCGCCGAACCGCAGAGCATCTCTGAAGAGACTGTGGCTGGATCCGGGCCTGTAGGCGAGGTCGAGCAGGCCGAACCCGTGGTCGAACCCTCCGAGTCGGGCGGTTTTGACGATTTCGGTGACTTGATGGCCGACCTCGGTGCGACGCCGGTCAGCGCCGAGGACTCGGCCCTGGCGATTCGTGATGCCACCATACGGGAGCTGCGGAGCAACCTGGCCGGACTGCGTTCCCTGGGTGATCAGCTCGCGGAAACGGAGAAGGCGCGCCTCGCGCTCGAGTCACAGCTTGCGGAGCAGCACGTCGAGCTGGCCCACACGGTCGAACAGCACCATGCGGAACAGACGAAGGCCGCAGCCGGCCAGCGCAAGGTCGAGGCGGGTCGTGAGCGTGCAGAGGATCGCCTGCGCAGGCTGCGCGGGAAGTTCGGGCAGCGCGATCGGATGGCGACGGAGCGCTGGCACAAGATCCGTGCACTGCAGCAGGAGCTGAAGGCGTTGCGCGCGGAGCTCAAGCAGGTTTCGGCGAAGGAAATCGCCGGGCCGGCCGCGATTGCTACCCGCGGCAAGAGCCGCCCCTGTCTGGCCAAGCTCTTCGACCCGGATCCGGATCTCCAGGCCGAGGATTCGACACGTGCCGGGCTCAAGGCTCCGGACGCCGCCACGCAACCCAGCGTGGATTGAGACCGAAGCGCGGGTTCCTCCCGCACGCGACTCGACAGAGCCGACCGCAGCCGTCACCATCTCGCCATGGGTGATGCGCACGATCTGATCGACGTGGCCTGGGTGACCTGCAAGGACCTGCCCGAGCCCGATCCTGACGAGGCTCCGACGCTCGCCGCGCTGCGGAACGCGGGTCTGAGCGTCGAGACCCTGGCCTGGGATGGCCCTGATGCCGAGCGCACGTCGCGTTTCTCGATCTGCGTCCTGCGCTCCTGCTGGAACTACTTCGAGCACCCGGATGCCTTCAAGCGCTGGGTCGCCCAGGCCACCCACTCGTCGGCACTGTACAACCGTCAATCCGTGGTGCTCTGGAATCTCCACAAGCGCTATCTGGGCGCGCTCGCGGCGCGCGGGGTTCCGATCGTCCCGACTCTCTTCCTCGAGCGTGGCGGGGCCGCGCCCCTGACAGAGCTGATCGCGCGCGAAGGCTGGAGCGATGTGGTGATCAAGCCCGCCATCTCTGCCGGTTCCTTCGCGACCGCATGCTTCCGAGAAGCCGAGTTCGAGGCGGCCCAGGCGTTCTTGATCGAGCACCTCGAGCTGCGTGACATGCTCGTCCAGTGCTTTGTGCCGTCAGTTCAGACGACCGGGGAGAAGAGCCTGGTGTGGATCGACGGCGACTTCACCCACGCTGTCATCAAACAGCCACGGTTTCTGGACGACGATGAATCCGTGTCCGCTGCGTTGCCGGTCGATGGTGCGACTGCGGACCTGGGGCGAGTGGTGCTCGCCAGCGCCTGCCAGGACATCAGCATCCAGCTCTCCGACCTGCTCTACGCGCGCGTGGACATCGTTCAGCACGGCGGGCAGTGGGTCGTGAGTGAACTCGAACTGCTCGAGCCGTCGCTGTTCCTGTCGCAATCGCCTGCGGCTCTCGAGCGATTCGTCGACGCGCTCTCGACGCGCTGCAGATGAGCGCAGAAGCACTGGACCCACGCAGATTGCGGATCAACGTGAAGTGCATCCGCGCGATGAACTTCACGTGGATGTTCATGTTGATCATGCCCGTGATCGTGCCGTTTTTCGGCTCGGTCGGCCTCACGCCGGGGCAGGTGTTCCAGGTCCAGGCGATCTTCGGCATGGCCATCGTCTTGCTCGAGGTGCCGACGGGCTACCTGTCGGATGTGATCGGTCGCAAGCGTTGCCTCGTCCTGGCCGGTGCGCTGCACGGCCTGGCGTTTACCGTGCTCGCGTCGGTTCAGGGCTTCGGTGGGGTCGTTGTCTTCGAGTTGCTGGCGGCGCTGGCGGTGTGCCTGTACTCGGGCACCGACGTGGCCCTGATGTACGAGTCGCTTGAGGAGCTTGGAGAGCATTCACAAGGCCGGCGTGCGCTCGGGCAGCGCTTGTTCTGGATGCAGGTGGGGGAGACCAGTGCGGCTCTCGTGGGAGGCTGGATCGCGGTCATCTCCCTGCGCCAGGTCGCCGTGTGGAACGCGATCGTCGGCTGGCTACCGTTCTTCGTCGCGCTCTTCCTGGTCGACATTCCGCGTCCGCGCCTGGACCGCCACGGCCATCTGCAGAACCTGGGCTACATCTGGCGCGAGCTGTTCGTACGGTCGGCGCTCGTGCGCTGGGTGCTCCTGAACCTGATCGCCTACGGGCTCTCCACGTTGCTCGCTGTCTGGGTCTTCCAGGGTTACTGGGCGCACATGCAGGTCGATCTGAGCTTCTTCGGCTACCTATGGGCCAGCTACAACCTGACGGTCGCACTGGCCGGACGGGTCGCGCATCGCTTCGAAGTTGCAGTCGGCGTGCGCGCCACGATCGCGTGTATCGCGACTTTGCCGGTCGTGGGCTTCCTGGGACTGGCGTGGACTGCGGGGGACCCGGGTGTCGAGTCCGCCGTCGGCCTGGGTCTGGCGCTCGGAATTCTGTTCCAGCTTGGTCGCGGCCTGACGCAGGTCGTGCTGAAGGACGAGCTCAACGCGCGCGTTCCGGCCGACCTGCGCGCGACCGCAAACTCGATGTCGAGCCTCGGCGTGCGCCTCGGATACGCCCTGGTCGGTCCGTTGCTTGGAGTCCTGATCGATGGGCCCGGTTACCCCGTGGCGCTCGGCAGCTGCGCGGCGCTGTTCGTGCTCGTCGGCCTGTTTCTGGCCCTGCCGCTGGCCCGTCGGCTGGGCCCGGACGTCGGAACCTAGCCCGAATAATTCATGAAGACGCGGCCCAAACGCGACGACCGGCCGGCTTCGCCGTCGATTCGGCTTCTGGCGGCACTTCTCGCGCGTTGGCATCCTCGACGACCCGTAAGGGTCGCCTCCGGG